>NZ_JAAIXZ010000021.1 GCF_010894435.1 Pyxidicoccus trucidator
GCATCTTCTTCACCATCTGCTGCTTGAAAACTTCCGAGTACGGCACGGCGTGTCTGCCTGTCCTCGCCCCCTGGGCGGTGTCACCTCAGCGAGTTAGCCGAGGCGACATCTTCCCTGACACAGGGGGCAACGTCCTCCTCAAGTTGGCGCGGGGCCACGCTATGTTCGAGCTTGATATGCCTCTCGAAGAGGATGGGGGGCGCGTCGAATGGACACCTTTGGCGCTGATGGATGCCGAGGCTCAAGTCCGATTTGAGACACCGCCGACAAGCTCACTGTTTCCAGAGGTGGGTAGTCGAGCCATGCAAAGGGTGATGGTGGTTTCCGTTACACTTGCTTCCCTTGATGATCCGACGAGCAAAGTTGTTCAAGAATCGCTTTGGGGGCCGGGATGGATCGAAGTGCAACCAGGGCGATATCGCTACTTGGCCACCGTTGTAGATAGTGGGCACGTTATCGTCCGGATGGTGTTGAGCGAATATCTTGCGTGTGAAGTTATTTGGAGCCAGGAGTAACTGAAATGCGAGCAATGCTTTGGGCCGTTCGGCTGTGCGCTGTTACCGCGCTCCGGTGCTTCTATACCCCTTTGGGGTTGGCTTCCTCTTCGTGAGGTGGATGTAAAGGAACTGCAGAAGGAGGATAGGACGGCGGCGCTGTCTATTCTCCGCAAAGCGGTAGGAGGAGACCGTGACTGGCTGCTCAAGGGCGAGGACCTTGATAGTTTTTCACTAGAACTGGGCGTCACTGCATCGGTGGTGCGGAATAGGAGCGACAGGGGCCACCTTGCGTGCGGCGGACCGTTCCGCCCAGTCTGCCGTCCCGGTTCAAGTCTCTGCGCTTACTCGTAAACGCAAAGTAATGCACCTCGTGACTGCGGCCGAGAGGCGCGCACGCCTCCGCGTGAGCCGTTGCGCATGTGACCTGGTAGTACGAGGGCTCTGAGAGGGCACTTGGCATGCGTGAGCATACTGACCCAAGATAGGCGGGGCTTGTACGCTTTGCTGCGCGTCGGTTGGGCACCACGGCTGCAAGTTGGCGCGGTGCGCGTGTCGGGTCCTGTCAGCCGCTGCGCACCGGCCGGACTGGTGCCCCCTGGGACCAAATTTGGACCAAATCACCTGGACGCGCCTGAACGCTCCTGGACGGGTATGCAGCCGAGTTCTTAGAGAGGAACCGTGTTGGGTGGCCGGTGGCCCGAGTAGGGGCCAAATCCGCCTGCGCGGCTTCGATTCCCGCCGCCTCCATCCCAGTCACTCGCCCTGCTTCCAGAATCCCCGGAAGCAGGGCGTTTTCCTGTCCGCGTGCATCCGCTCAGGCCGGTACCCGTCGGGGACCGGAACTGAGCCGTCCCCTCCGTCAGGACATCCGGAAGATGCGCTGCAGCTGGAGCGCGCGCTGCAGGTCACCGCTGGCGGAGATCTTCCCCTCACCGAACAGCGCCATGGCCTCGCTCGGGTCGTTGTAGAGCCGCTGGAAGTCGCTCTCGGAGAGCGAGAGCACGACATCCGGCGTGCCACGGCCCTCGTACACGGTGGGCTGCGGGCGCGACAGGTCCAGGGTGAAGGTCCGCACGCCGCTCAGGCGCAGCTCGTACACCCCGCCTATCGTCCGGGTCTCCTCGGCGTTGCGCTCCAGGGCCGGCTTGAGCCGCTCGAGCAGCAGCTTGTCCAGGGGCAGGTCCACGGCCGCCTCCGTCGCCGTCTTGAAGAAGAGGCGGTCCTCCAGCACCAGCGCATCCAGCGCGCAGCTGAGGAAGAACCGGATTGCGTCCGCGGGCGTCTCGACGATGGGCATGCCCTTGCGGTTGAAGGAGGTATTCAGCAGCACGGAGACGCCGGTGACCGCCTTGAAGTCCTTCAGCAGCCGGTAGTACGCGGGGGACACCTCCTCGGTCACCGTCTGGATGCGGGCCGAGTTGTCCTGGTGCACCACGCTGGGGAGGCGCGAGCGCCACTCGGGGCGCACCGGCGCCACCAGGATCATGTACGGGCTTTCGTAGTCGCAGTCGAAGTAGGTGGAGCAGTCCTCCCGCAGCACGGACGGGGCGAAGGGGCGGAAGTCCTCGCGGAACTTCACCTTCGAATTGATGAAGTCGCGCATCTGCGGCTGGCGGGGGTCCGCCAGGATGCTGCGGTGGCCGAGCGCCCGCGGGCCGAGCTCCGAGCCGCCCTGGAACCAGCCCACCACCTTGCCATCCGCGAGCAGCTCCGCGGTGCGCCGGGAGACGTCCTCCACCGGCTCTTCCTTCAAGTGCTCGCCATGCTGCTTCACGGCCGCCTCGAGCTCGTCGCGGCGGTAGTGCCGGCCGAACGCCGAGGAGCCCGTGGCCTTCACCCGCTCCCGCTTGAGCACCTCCAGCCAGCCGTAATACGCGCAGCCCACCGCCAGGCCGTTGTCGCCCGCCGCTGGCTGGATGAACAGGTTCTTGAAGCGCGTCTGCGTGCGGATGAGCCGGTTGGCCACCGCGTTGAGCGCCACGCCGCCCGCGTAGACGAGGTTGTCCGACGGGGCGACCTCGTAGCGGTGGTTCACCACGTAGAGGATGGCCCGCTCCACCTCGCGCTGCACCCACCACGCGAAGTCCGCGTGCTCCTGGAAGCGCTCCTTGAAGTCAGTCTTGTTGCGCGCCGGGCGCGTGAAGCGCTCCATCCAGTCGTAGCGCACGAAGACGCGGCCGTCCTTCAGGTCGAAGATGGGGAAGTCATGCTGGCCGGGGCGGCCGTAGGGCGCCAGGCCCATCAGCTTCCCAGGGTCCTCGAAGCCCGCGAAGACGTAGGTGCTCGCCGCCAGGTACATGCCTCCAATGGAGTGCATGGTGCTGCCAGGCCGCAGGGGGTACTGCTTGAGAACGTAGCCTCCCTCGGAGAAGTCCTTGTACACAGGGCGCAGCTGGCCCTGCGCGTAGCGGTAGTAGCTGTCCTTCTCGTAGAAGAGGTGCCTCAGCTTCTCGGGTGGAGTCTCCGGGAGGGTGCACCCCTCCAGGTCCATGCAGTCGTCGTAGGCATTGCCACAGCCGTCGATGATGAGCACCGCGGCCTCGTCGAACGGCGAGGCGCCAATGGCGCTGTAGGCATGCGCCAGGTGGTGGGAGATGGAGACGAGGGGGACGTTCGTCCCCTTCACCACGCGGGGTCCGCGGTACCAGGTGTCGGCCCCCACGAGCATGCCGAAGTTTTCGTTCTGCACGACGGCGGCCACGTCGTCGATGGTGATGCCCTCGGCCTGCAGGCAGTAGCTCACCGCGTCCGAGTCGTTGCCTCCATCATGCTTGCGCCGGGTGATGCGCTCCTTCTCGATGGCCACGCAGATTCGCCCGTCCTTGATGAGGCACGCCGAGCCATCGTGGGAGAGGCCCGTGCCAAGGACATAGGTGGGTCTGGTGCTCCGAGTCATGCGTGGATTCTCCGGGTTGAGAGCATCTCGATTCTAACGGTATTGTGCCGCGCGGCCACCAGCCCTGCCCCGATTGCTCGACGCCGCCGCGGATTCCGGATCCATGTTTCCCCTCACCTTCGATCCTCCCACCCCGGACACTTCTCTTCTCGACTGGGTCGAACAACACCGCGAGCGCTGGCGCACGGCGCTCCTGGAGCACGGCGCCGTGCTCTTCCGGGGCTTCCGCTTCGGGGGACCCGAGGACTTCGAGAAGCTCTCCGGCGCGCTCTACGCGGACCCGCTGCGCTACGTCTACCGCTCCACCCCGCGCACGGAGGTGGGCCGCGGCGTCTACACCGCGACCGAGTACCCGCGGCAGGAGACGATTCCGCAGCACAGCGAGAACGCCTACTCGGACAGCAGTCCGATGAACCTGTGCTTCCACTGCGTCACCCCCGCCGAGCAGGGCGGAGAGACGCCGCTGACGGACAACCGGCTGACCACCGCGCGCATCCCCGAGTCCATCCAGCGGCGCTTCGAGGAGCGGCGCATCATGTACGTCCGCAACTACGGGCCGCGGGTGGACCTGCCCTGGCAGGTGGTGTTCCAGACGCAGGAGCGCTCCGAGGTCGAGGCGTACTGCCGGGCGCATGGCATCGAGTTCGAGTGGAAGGACAAGGACGGCGCTCGGCTGCGCACGCGCCAGGTGCTGCCCGCCGTGGCCCGGCACCCCCTCACGGGAGAGACGTTCTGGTTCAACCAGGCGCACCTGTTCCACGTGAGCAGCCTGGCCCCCACCGCGCAGCAGGCCCTGCAGATGCTCTTCAAGAAAGAGGACCTGCCGCGCAACGCCTACTACGGCGACGGGAGCGATATCGACGTGGCCGACCTGGAGGCCATACGCAAGGCCTACCAGGACACCCTCGTCACCTTCCCCTGGCGGAAGGGGGACGTGCTGCTGGTGGACAACATGCGGGTGACCCACGGGCGCAAGCCCTACGAGGGCACGGGCCGCAAGGTGCTGGTGTCCATGGGGGACTGCTACGCGACCGGCCTGAAGCCGGGGGCCGCCTGAGGGGCTCATCTTCCGTGCGGCGCTGATGCTTCGGTTTGCCGCGTTGGCGCCGCGGAAGCGATGACGGCCGCGGGCCCGCAGGGCTTTGCGCCAAGAGCGACCCAGGGGCTATCCTCGCTCGGCTGCCTCCCCATCCTTGCTGAAGTTCTTCGGAGCCTGCGCTCAAGGCGGCTGCCTCTTCGTTACAGGGCGAACGCCGTGCCGAGCCTGGCGGTCCACAGCGACTCGTGAACATGGCGCCTACCCCTGAGCAGAAGCGTGCGCGGCTCGCCGAGCTGCTGCGCGAGAAGAGCCGTTCCGTCCACCGTGCCCCGGTGTCCTTCTCCCAGGAGCGCATGTGGGTGCAGGAGCGGCTCAACCCCGGCAGCGCCGCCTTCAACCAGCCCATCGCCGTGCGGCTGTCCGGCGAGCTGGACGTGGACGGCCTGCGCCGGACGCTGCAGGAGCTGGTGCTGCGGCACGAGCCGCTGCGCACCACCTTCGTCGAGCAGGATGGCCGGGTGCAGCAGCACATCGCCGCCTCGGTGGAGGTGGCCCTGCCCGTGGTGGACGTGCAGGGCGCCGCCGGGGGCGAGGCGGAGGCCTGGCGCGGGCTGGATGCCCAGGCGCGGCAGCCCTTCGACCTGGAGAAGGGCCCGCTGCTGCGCACGGTGCTGTACCGGCTGGGAGCACGCGAGCACCTGCTGCTGCTCAACGTGCACCACCTCGTCTCCGACGGCTGGTCCCTGGGAGTCCTCGTACAGGAGGTGGCCGCGCTCTACGGCGCCTTCGCCCAGGGCAGGCCCTCGCCGCTGCCGCCGCTGCCCATGCAGTACGCCGCGTTCGCTGCCTGGCAGCGGGACTGGCTGGAGGGCGCGGTGCTGGACTCGCAGCTCTCCTGGTGGCGCCAGCGGCTGGACGCGGACGCGGTGCTGGAGCTGCCCGGCGACAGGCCCCGGCCCGCCATCGCCAGCTCCCACGGCGCGCGCCACACGGTGGTGCTGTCGCCAGGCCTGCTCCAGGCCCTCGAGGAGCTGGCGCGGAGCCAGGGCCGCACGCTCTTCCCAGTGCTGCTCGCCGCCTGGCAGGTGCTGCTGGCGCGCTACAGCGGCCAGGAGGATGTGGTGGTGGGCTCGCCCGTGGCGGGCCGCAACCGCGCCGAGCTGGAGGGCCTCATCGGCCTGTTCGTCAACACGCTGGCCCTGCGCGCGGACCTGTCCGGCGACCCGTCCTTCCTGGAGCTGGTGGACCGGGTGCACGCGTTCAACGTGGACGCCTTCGCGCACCAGGACGTGCCCTTCGAGAAGGTCGTGGAGGCCTTGCGCCCCGCGCGCCATCTGGGCGTCTCTCCCCTGTACCAGGTGATGTTCGCCCTGCAGAACGCGCCACTGCCCCCGCTGCGCGTGCCGGGCCTCGTCATGGAGGCCCAGCCGGTGGACAGCGGCGCCAGCCAGCTGGACCTGTCCCTGCTGGTGACGAAGGTGCCCCAGGGGCTGCGCGTGGCCCTCGTCTACCGCACGGACCTCTTCGAGAGCACCACGGCGGAGCGGATGCTGGGGCACTTCCAGACGCTGCTGGAGGGCATCGTCGCCGCGCCCCAGCGGCGCCTGTCCGAGCTGCCGCTGATGGAGGAGGCGGAGCGGCGGCAGGTGGTGAAGGAGTGGAACGCCACCGCGACTCCCTTCCCGCGCGAGGCCTGCGTCCACCAGCTCGTCGAGGCCCAGGCCGTCCGTACACCCGAAGCGGTGGCCATGCGCTTCGAGGACCAGCAGCTCACCTACCGTGAGCTCGATGCTCGCTCCAACCAGCTCGCCTGGCACCTGCGCTCGCTGGGCGTCGGGCCCGAGGTGCTCGTCGCCGTCTGCCTGGAGCGCACCGCCGAGCTGGTGATTGCCCTGCTGGGCGTGCTCAAGGCGGGTGGCGCCTACGTCCCTCTGGACCCGGCCTACCCCGCGGAGCGGCTGGCCTACACCCTGGACGACGCGCGCTGCCCGGTACTCGTCACCCAGCGCTCGCTGGCCCCGGGCCTGTCCCGCCCCGGCCTGCACCCCGTGCTGCTGGACGGCTTCGACGCCCTGGCCCACCAGCCCACGCACCCGCTCCCGCGCTCCAGCCAGCCCCACCACCTGGCCTACGTCCTCTACACCTCCGGCTCCACCGGCCGGCCCAAGGGCGTCGCCGTGGAGCACCGGAGTGCCGTGGCCTTCATCCACTGGGCGTTGGAGGCCTTCTCCGCCGAGCAGCTCTCCGGCGTGCTGGCCGCCACGTCCGTCAGCTTCGACCTGTCCGTCTTCGAGCTCTTCGTCCCGCTGAGCGGGGGCGGGTGCGTGGTCCTGGCGGACAACGTGCTGGCGCTGCCCTCGCTGCCGGCAGTCCGGGAGGTGACGCTCGTCAACACGGTGCCCTCGGCCATGGCGGAGCTGGTGCGGCAGCGGGCACTGCCCCCCGGCGTGGGCACCGTCAATCTGGCCGGAGAGCCGCTGCCGGCCTCGCTGGCCCAGGCCCTCTACGCCACCGGCACCGTGCGGGCCGTCTACAACCTCTACGGCCCCACCGAGGACACGACGTATTCCACCTACGCCCTCGTCCCGCCGGGCTCCGCCCTGCCGCCGTCCATCGGCCGGCCGCTGTCGGGCACGCAGGCGTACGTGCTGGACACCTCGCTGCGGCCCGTGCCCGTGGGCGTCCCCGGGGAGCTGTACCTGGGCGGCGTGGGGCTGGCGCGCGGCTACCTGCGCAGGCCGGACCTCACCGCCGCGCGCTTCGTGCCGGACCCCTTCAGCCAGGAGCCCGGCGCGCGCATGTACCGCACCGGCGACCAGGTGCGCTGGAAGGCCGACGGGACGCTGGAGTACCGGGGCCGGCTCGACTTCCAGGTGAAGGTGCGCGGCTTCCGCATCGAGCTGGGTGAGGTGGAGTCGGCGGTGCGCGCGGCGCCCGCCGTGCGCGACGCGGTGGTGGTGGCGCGCGAGGACGTGCCCGGGGACAAGCGCCTCGTCGCGTACGTGGTGCCCTCCGAGGGCGAGCCCTCCGTGCTGGACATGGCCGCGCTGCGCGCCTCGCTCCAGCAGCGGCTACCGGCGTTCATGGTGCCCTCGGCCTTCGTGGCGCTGGCCGCGCTGCCGCTGACGCCCAACGGCAAGCTGGACCGCAAGGCCCTGCCTGCGCCGGAGGCTCCCGTGGGGACCTCCACCTACGCGGCCCCGCGCAACGACACAGAACAACTGCTCGCGACGCTCTGGAGCGAGGTGCTGCGAGCGGAGCGCGTGAGCATCCACGACAACTTCTTCGAGCTGGGCGGCCACTCGCTGCTGGCCACGCAGGTCGTCTCGCGCATCCGCGCCACCTTCGGCGTGGAGCTGCCCCTGCGCTCCCTCTTCGAGGCACCCACCGTCGCGGGCGTGGCCGGGCTCCTGGGCGCAGCCACCCGGGCCCGGGTTCTTCCGGCCCTCGTCCCGGTGCCCCGCACGGGCGAGCTGCCGCTGTCCTTCGCCCAGCAGCGGCTGTGGTTCGTCGCCCAGCAGGAGCCCAATAGCGCCGCCTACAACGTGCCCGTGGCCCTGCGCCTGGAAGGCGCGCTGGATGCGAAGGCCCTGGAGGGCGCGCTGGCTGAAGTGGTGCGCCGTCACGAGACGCTGCGCACCACCTTCGCCTTGCGCGAAGGCCAGCCGATGCAGTGCATCCACCCCGGCGCTGACTTCGCCCTGGCCCGGGTGGAGCTGACCGGGTTGACCCCGGCCCGGCGAGAGGAAGAGGCCCGCCGGCTGGCACAAGAAGAAGCCCTGCGCCCCTTCAACCTCGCCACCGGCCCGCTGTTGCGCGGCTCGCTGCTCCGGCTGGGTGAAGACACGCACGTGCTGCTGCTGACGATGCACCACATCGTCTCGGACGGCTGGTCCATGGGCGTGCTGGTGCGCGAGGTGGTTGCCCTCTACACCGCCTTCGCCCAGGGCCTGCCCTCGCTCCTGCCCGAGCTGCCGGTGCAGTACGCCGACTACGCCGGCTGGCAACGCGCATGGCTTCAAGGCGAGGTGCTGGAAAGCCAGCTGGGCTGGTGGCGGGAGCACCTCTCCGGCGCGCCCCAGGTGCTGGAGCTGCCTGGCGACAGGCCCCGCCCCGCCGTCGAGTCCCACCGCGGCGCATACCTGCCCGTGCGCCTGCCCCATGCGCTCTCCGAGTCTCTCAAGCGCCTCTCCACGCGTCAGGGCGTGACACCGTTCATGACGGTGCTGGCTGGATACCAGGTCCTGCTGCACCGTTATTCCGGAGCAGCGGACCTCGTCGTCGGCGCTCCCATCGCCGGCCGTACCCATGCGCAGACCGAAGGCCTCATCGGCGTCTTCATCAACAACCTGGCCCTGCGGACCCGGATCGACCCGCGCGCCTCGTTCCTCGCACTGCTGAGCCAGGTGCGCACCACCACCCTGGGGGCCTACGAGCACCAGGACATTCCCTTCGACAAGCTCGTCGAGGAGCTCCGGCCCCAGCGCAGCCTGGGCCACTCGCCTCTCTTCCAGGTCAGCTTCACTCTCCAGAACGCCCCCATGGGTCCGCTGGAGGTTCCTGGTCTGCGCCTGGATCCGCTCGCCCTGGCCTCCCTGCCGACCAAGTTCGACCTGAGCCTCGTGCTGGAGGAGTCCCCGAACGGCTTCAGGGGCCACTTCCTGTACGCCGCGGACCTGTTCGACGCATCCACCGTGGCGCGTATGGCCGGCCACCTGCAGACGCTGCTGGAGGCCATCGCCGCCCACCCGGCTCACCCCGTCTCCGCGCTGCCGCTCATGGACTCCGCCGAGCGCCAGTGCCTGCTGGTGGAGTGGAACGCCACCGCCCATGACTTCCCTCGCGACACCTGCGCCCACCACCTCTTCGAGGCCCAGGCCCGCGGCACTCCGGACGCCGTCGCCCTTCGCTTCGGCGACGACGCCCTCACCTATGCCTGGCTGGACGCCCGCGCCAACCAACTGGCGCACCACCTGCGCTCACTGGGCGTCGGCCCTGAGACTCCAGTTGCCCTCCTGCTGGAGCGCTCCGTCGAGCTGCTCGTCTCCGTGCTGGGCGTCCTCAAGGCCGGTGGCGCCTTCCTGCCTCTGGACCCGGCCTACCCCGCCGAGCGCCTGGGCTTCATGCTGGCCGACTCCGCTGCTTCCGTCGTCCTCTCCGTGCAGCCCCTGGCCGGCAAGCTGCCCTCTCGCGGCGAGCACCGCGTCCTGCTCGACACGGACGCGCCGCTGCTCTCACGTCAGCCCCAGTCACCTCCGCACTCCGGGGTGACGGCCCAGAGCCTCGCCTACGTCCTCTATACCTCCGGCAGCACCGGCCGCCCCAAGGGCGTCATGGTGCCTCACCACGGCCTCGTCCACTACCTGCACTGGGCCCTGCGCGAGTACCGCGTGTCCTCCGGGCAGAGCGCCCCGGTGCATACCTCCGTCGCCTTCGACGCCACCCTCACCAGCCTCCTCGCGCCCCTGCTGGCTGGCGGCTCCGTGCACTTGCTGCCCTCCGGCAATGAGCTGGAGGCCCTCGCACAATCGCTTCGGCTTCACCGCCACGGCCTGGTCAAGCTCACTCCCGCCCACCTCCAGGCCTTGCTGGACCTGATGTCTGCTCAGGAGCTGGCTCTCCAGCAAGGCACCTTCGTCGTCGGTGGCGAAGCACTGCCCGCTGCCACCGTGGAGCGCTGGCGCCAGCTGGCCCCGCGTGTGCGCCTCATCAACGAGTACGGCCCCACCGAGACTGTCGTCGGCTGCTCCATCTACGACGTCAGCCGGGACGGCCTGGTGCGAGGCCTGGTGCCCATCGGCCGGCCCATCTCCAATACCGCCCTCTATATTCTCGACGCGCAGCTGCAGCCGGTGCCGGTGGGCGTCACCGGCGAGCTGTACATCGGCGGCGCGGGCGTGGCGCGCGGCTACCTGCGCCGCCCAGAGCTGACGGCCGAGCGCTTCGTGCCGGACGCCTTCAGCACCGTGCCCGGTGCGCGGCTGTACCGCACGGGCGACCTGGCGCGCTTCCTTCCCGACGGCAACCTCGACTTCCTGGGCCGCCGGGATGGGCAGGTGAAGCTGCGCGGCTTCCGCATCGAGCTGGGCGAAGTCGAAGCCGCCCTGCGCTCCCACCCTGGAGTCTCCGATGCCGTGGCCGCCGTGCGTACGGACGGGCCCTCCGGCCCGCGGCTCGTCGCGTACGTCGTGCCCGCGGAGGGTGCCGCCGCAGAGGCCCTGGACGCCCGTGCCCTGCGCGATTCACTCG
Organism: Pyxidicoccus trucidator; assembly: GCF_010894435.1. Classification (NCBI taxonomy): domain Bacteria; kingdom Pseudomonadati; phylum Myxococcota; class Myxococcia; order Myxococcales; family Myxococcaceae; genus Pyxidicoccus; species Pyxidicoccus trucidator. Next base: position 10,682 of record NZ_JAAIXZ010000021.1, read on the forward strand.
CCCGGCAGCTGCCCGAGTACATGGTGCCTTCCGTCCTCGTGCACCTGGACGCCCTGCCGCTGACGCCCAATGGCAAGGTGGACAGGAAGGCGCTGCCCTCACCGGATGCAACCCATGTGGCGGCCTCCGAGTACGTCGCTCCGCGCACCTCCACAGAGATCCTTCTGGCCGACCTCTGGGCCCAGGTGCTGGGCCTGGAGCGCGTGGGCCTCCACGGCCACTTCTTCGAGCTGGGCGGCCACTCCCTGCTGGCCATCCAGCTCATCTTCCGCACCCGCACCCTCTTCGAGGTCGAGCTGTCCCTCGAGGAGCTGTTCTCGGCCCCCACGCTCGCGGAGTTCGCCCAGCAGGTGGAGAAGAGCCGCAGGGAGGCCCGGGGCCTCACCCTGCCTCCCCTTGTCCCAGTGCCGCGTACGGACGCGCTGCCGCTGTCCTTCTCCCAGCAGCGGCTGTGGTTCATCGATCAGCTGGAGCCCGACAGCGCCACCTACAACATCCCCGTGGCCTTGCGCCTGGAGGGCGCGCTGGACGCGAAGGCACTGGAGGGTGCGCTGGCCGAAGTGGTGCGCCGTCACGAGGCCCTGCGCACCACCTTCGTCTCGCGCGAGGGTCAGCCCGTGCAGTGCATCCACCCCGGCACTGACTTCTCCCTGGCCCGGGTGAATCTGACGGGACTGCCTCCCGAGCAGCGCGAGCAAGAAGCCCGCGGGCTGGCGCGGGAAGAAGCCCTGCGTCCCTTCAACCTCGCCACCGGTCCGCTGCTGCGCGGCTCGCTGCTGCGGCTGGACGACGAAGTGCACGTGCTGCTGCTCACCATGCACCACATCGTCTCCGACGGCTGGTCCATGGGTGTGCTGGTGCGCGAGGCGGCGGCTCTCTATGCCGCCTTCGCGAAGGGGCAGCCCTCTGCGCTGCCGCAATTGCCGGTGCAGTACGCCGACTTCTCGGCCTGGCAGCGGGGTTGGTTGCAGGGCGAGGCCCTCCAGGCGCAGCTGTCCTGGTGGCGCGACCACCTCGCTGACGCGCCCCATGTCCTGGAGTTGCCCACCGACAAGCCGCGCCCCGCCGTGCAGTCCCACCGTGGCGCGCACCTGCCCGTGCGCCTGCCGCGGGGTCTCTCCGAGTCCCTCAAGCGCCTCTCCACCCGCCAGGGCGTGACGCCCTTCATGACGCTGCTGACCGGCTTCCAGGTCCTGCTGCACCGCTATTCCGGCGTGGAAGACATCGTCGTCGGCTCGCCCATCGCCGGCCGCACCCACGCCCAAACCGAGAACCTCATCGGCTTCTTCGTCAACAGCCTTGTGCTGCGGACGCGGATTGACGCGCGGGCTTCGTTCCTGTCGCTGCTGGGCCAGGTGCGCACCACCACCCTGGCCGCCTACGAGCACCAGGATTTTCCCTTCGACAAGCTCGTCGAGGAGCTGCGGCCCCAGCGCAGCCTGGGCCACTCGCCCCTCTTCCAGGTCGACTTCACCTTCCAGAACACCCCCATGGGCCCGCTGCAGGCGCCAGGGCTGCGCCTGCACCCGCTCCCTCCCGAGTCGCTGCAGGCCAAGTTCGATCTGGGCCTCGTCCTGGAGGAGACGCCTGACGGCTTCAGCGGCGGCCTCGTGTACGCCGAGGACCTGTTCGAGGCCTCGACCGTGCAGCGCATGGCCGGGCATCTGCATGCGCTGCTGGAGGGCATCGTCGCCGACCCGGAGCGTTCCATCTCCGCGCTGCCGCTCATGGACTCCGCCGAGCGCCAGCGCCTGCTGGTGGAGTGGAACGCCACCGCACGCGACTTCCCCCGCCAGAGCTGCGTCCACCTGCTCTTCGAGGCCCAGGCTCAGCGCACTCCCGACGCCATCGCCCTTCGCTTCGGTGAGGACTCCCTCACCTATGCCCAGCTGGACGCCCGCGCCAACCAACTGGCTCACCACCTGCGCTCTCTGGGCATCGGCCCCGATACCCTCGTCGCCCTCCTGCTGGAGCGCTCCATCGAGATGGTGGTGGCCGTCTTCGGAGTGCTCAAGGCGGGCGGCGCCTTCGTCCCGCTGGACCCGGCCTACCCCGCCGAGCGCCTGGGCTTCATGCTGGCCGACTCCGCGGCCCCGGTCGTCATTACCGTGGAGCGCCTGGCGGATGAGCTTCCATCGCGCGGTGAGCTCTACGTGCTTCTCGACGCGGAGGCGCCGCTGCTCTCGCGCTACCCCGCCTCGCCTCTTGAAGCCACGGCAACGGCCGAAGGCCTTGCCTACGTCCTCTATACCTCTGGCAGCACCGGCCGCCCCAAGGGCGTCATGGTCACCCAGCTCGGCCTCGTCCACTACCTCCACTGGGCTCAGCAGGAGTATCGCCTGACGCCGGGGCTCTCAGCCCCCGTGCATACCTCCGTCGCTTTCGACGCCACCCTCACCAGCCTCCTCACGCCCCTGCTGGCTGGCGGCACCCTCCACCTGCTGCCCCCTGGCAATGAGCTGGAGGCGCTTGCTCACTCCCTCCGCATTCACCGCCACGGCCTCGTCAAGCTCACCCCCGCCCACCTCCAGGCCCTGCTGGAGCTCATGGCCCCCGACGCGTTGGCCTCTCAGGAGGCCGCCTTCGTCGTCGGCGGCGAAGCCCTGCCCGCCTCCACCGTGGAGCGCTGGCGCCAGCTGGCCCCGCGGGTGCGCCTCATCAACGAGTACGGCCCCACCGAGACAGTCGTCGGCTGCTCCATCTACGACGTCAGCCGGGACGGCCTGGCGCGAGGCCTGGTGCCCATCGGCCGGCCCATCTCCAATACCGCCCTCTATATTCTCGACGCGCAGCTGCAGCCGGTGCCGGTGGGCGTCACCGGCGAGCTGTATATCGGCGGAGCGGGCGTGGCGCGCGGCTACCTGCGCCGCCCGGAGCTCACCGCCGAGCGCTTCGTGCCGGACGCCTTCAGCTCCGAGCCCGGCGCGCGCATGTACCGCACCGGAGACCTGGCGCGCTTCCTGCCCGACGGCAACCTCGACTTCCTGGGCCGCCGGGATGGCCAGGTGAAGCTGCGCGGCTTCCGCATCGAGCTGGGCGAAGTCGAGGCCGTACTGCGCTCCCACCCTGGCGTCTCCGATGCCGTGGCCACCGTGAGCACGGACGGGCCTTCCGGTCCGCGGCTCGTCGCATACGTCGTGCCCGCAGCAGGTGCCGCCGCGGAGGCCCTGGAGGCGCAGGCCTTGCGCGAGGCCCTCGCCCGGCAGCTGCCCGAGTACATGGTGCCTTCCATCATCGTGCACCTGGACGCCCTGCCACTGACGCCCAATGGCAAGGTGGACAGGAAGGCGCTGCCCGCCCCGGACGCAATCCATGCGGTGGCCTCCGAGCCTGCCGCCCCGCGCACCTCCACCGAAGCCATGCTGGCCGACCTCTGGTGCCAGTTGCTGGGTGTTGCCCAGGTCGGCATCCACGACGACTTCTTCGAGCTGGGTGGCCACTCGCTGCTGGCGACCCAGCTCCTCTCCCGCATCCGCGCCCTCTTCGGCGTGGAGCTTTCCCTGCGCGAGCTGTTCTCCGCCCCGACGGTGGTTGAGCTGGCGCAGCAGGTAGAGACCCGCCGTAGGGAAGCCCAGGGCCTCACCCTGCCTCCACTCACCCCCACGCCTCGCACGGGCGAGCTGCCGCTGTCCTTTGCCCAGCAGCGGCTGTGGTTCGTCGATCAGCTGGACCCCGATAGCGCCACCTACAACATCCCCGTGGCACTCCGCTTGACGGGCGTGTTGGACGCAGACGCACTGGAGGGTGCGCTGGCCGAGGTGGTGCGCCGCCACGAGACGCTGCGCACCATCTTCATCTCGCGTGAAGGCCAGCCGGTGCAGTGCATCCACCCCACCGGTGACTTCACCCTGGCCCGGGTGGAGCTGACGCACCTGCCCACAGCCTGGCGCGAGGAAGAGACCCGCCGGCTGGCGCGTGCAGAAGCCCTGCGTCCCTTCAACCTCGCCACAGGCCCGCTGCTGCGGGGCTCACTGCTCCGGCTGGGCGAAGACACGCACGTGCTGCTGCTGACGATGCACCACATCGTCTCGGACGGCTGGTCCATGGGCGTGCTGGTGCGCGAGGTGGCGGCCCTCTACGCCTCCTTCACCCAGGGTCAGCCTTCCTCCCTGCCGCGGCTGCCGGTGCAGTACGCCGACTACGCCGCCTGGCAGCGCTCCTGGCTCCAGGGTGAGGCCCTCGAAGCACAGCTGTCCTGGTGGCGCGAGCACCTCGCGGGCGCCCCCCACCTGCTGGAGCTGCCCACCGACAGGCCCCGCCCGGCCGTCCAGGGCTTCCTCGGCGCGCATCACACGCGCGTGCTGCCGAGCGCACTGGTCGACTCGCTCCAGGCCCTCTGCCACCGAGAGGGCACGACCCTCTTCATGGTGCTGCTCGCCGGCTTCGAGGTGGTCCTCTCCCGGTACTCGGGGCAGGAGGACTTCGTCATCGGCACGGACATCGCCAACCGCACCCGCGCGGAGACCGAAGGCCTCATCGGCTTCTTCATCAACCAGCTGGCGCTGCGCGCCCAGGTGGGCGGAGACCCGAGCTTCCGCGAGCTGCTCGGCCGCGTGCGAGCCACCGCCCTGGACGCCTATGCCCACCAGGACCTGCCCTTCGAGGAGCTGGTCAAGGTCATCAACCCCGAGCGAAGCCTGGGCCACGCGCCCCTCTTCCAGGTGAAGCTGGTGCTCCAGAACCAGCCCACCACCGGACTGAAGGTGCCCGGCCTCACCCTCACGCCCGAGGGCACCCACGAGGCCGCCTCGCGCCTGGACCTCACCCTCTTCATCTTCCAATCAGCGCAGGGCCTGACCTGCACGTGCGAGTACCGCACCGACCTCTTCGAGCCCGCCACCATCGACAGGCTCGTGCGGCACCTGGGCACGGTGCTGGAGGCCGCCGCGGCAAGGCCCGAGACACCGGTGTCCTGCCTGCCGCTGATGTCCGAGGAGGAGCAGCGTCAGGTGCTGGTGGAGTGGAACGCCACCGCCCGCGACATCCCCCGCGACAGCTGCATCCACCACCTCTTCGAAGCCCAGGCCCGTGGCACTCCGGACGCGGTGGCCCTTCGTTTCGGCGACGACTCGCTCACCTATGCCCAGCTGGACGCCCGCGCCAACCAGCTGGCGCACCACCTGCGCTCACTGGGCATCGGCCCAGACACCCTCGTCGCACTCTTCCTGGAGCGCTCCCTGGAGCTGGTGACGGCCATGCTCGGCGTCCTCAAGGCGGGAGGCGCCTTCGTTCCGCTGGACCCGACCTACCCTTCCGAGCGCCTCGGCTTCATGCTGGCCGACTCGGCGGCCCCGGTCGTCATTACCGTGGAGCACCTGGCGGACGAGCTGCCCTCGCGCGGTGAGCTCTACGTGCTTCTCGACGCGGAGGCGCCGCTGCTCTCGCGCTACCCCGCCTCGCATCTTGAAGCCACGGCAACGGCCGAAAGCCTCGCCTACGTCCTCTATACCTCCGGCAGCACCGGCCGCCCCAAGGGCGTCATGGTCACGCAGCAGGGCATCGCCCACTACCTCGCGTGGGCACTCCAGGAGTACCGCGTGTCCTCCGGGCAGAGCGCCCCGGTGCATACCTCCGTCGCCTTCGACGCCACCCTCACCAGCCTCCTCACGCCGCTGCTGGCTGGCGGCTCCGTGCACCTGCTTCCCTCCGGCAATGAGCTGGAGGCCCTCGCACAATCGCTTCGGCTTCACCGCCACGGCCTGGTCAAGCTCACTCCCGCCCACTTCCAGGCCTTGCTGGACCTGATGTCTGCCCAGGAGCTGGCTCTCCAGCAAGGCACCTTCGTCGTCGGTGGCGAAGCACTGCCCGCCGCCACCGTGGAGCGCTGGCGCCAGCTGGCCCCGCGTGTGCGTCTCATCAACGAGTACGGCCCCACCGAGACTGTCGTCGGCTGCTCCATCCATGACTTGAATGAGAGCGGCCTGGTCCATGGGGCTGTCCCCATTGGCCGGCCCATCGCCAATACGGCGCTCTACATCCTCGATGCGAGGCTGCAGCCGGTGCCCGTGGGTGTCACGGGTGAGCTGTATATCGGCGGAGCGGGTGTCGCGCGCGGCTACCTGCGCCGCCCGGAGCTCACCGCCGAGCGCTTCGTGCCGGACGCCTTCAGCACCGAGCCCGGCGCGCGCATGTACCGCACCGGAGACCTGGCGCGCTTCCTTCCGGACGGCAATATCGACTTCCTGGGCCGCCGGGACGGCCAGGTGAAGCTGCGCGGCTTCCGCATCGAGCTGGGTGAAGTCGAAGCCGCTTTGCGCTCCCACCCGGGCGTCTCCGACGCCGTGGCCGCCGTGCGTACGGACGGGCCTTCCGGCCCGCGGCTCGTCGCGTACGTCGTGCCCTCGGGAGGTGTCGCGCCCGAGGCCCTGGACGCCCGTGTCCTGCGCGATTCACTCGCCCGGCAGCTGCCCGAGTACATGGTGCCTTCCATCATCGTGCACCTGGATGCCCTGCCGCTGACGCCCAACGGCAAGGTGGACCGCAAGGCCCTGCCCACCCCGGAGGCCGCGGCCCCCAGCGTCGACGAGGTCGCACCGCGCACTCCCACCGAAGAGCTGCTGGCCGGCCTCTGGGCCCAACTGCTGGGCGTCTCTCGTGTCGGCCCCCACGATGACTTCTTCGAGCTGGGCGGCCACTCCCTGCTGGCCACCCAGCTCATCTCCCGCCTGCGCTCCCTCTTTGGCGTGGAGCTGTCCCTGCGCGAGCTGTTCTCCGCTCCCACCCTCTCGCAGCTCGCCCAGCAGGTGGAGGTGAGCCGTCGACAGGCCCGGGGTCTCACCCTGCCTCCGCTCGTCCCGGTGCCTCGCACGGGCGAGCTGCCGCTCTCGTTTTCCCAGCAGCGGCTGTGGCTCATCGACCAGCTGGAGCCTGACAGCGCCACCTACAACCTGCCCGAGGCCTTGCGCCTGGAGGGCGCGTTGGACGCCAAGGCACTGGAGAGCGCGTTGGCCGAGGTGGTGCGCCGTCACGAGGTCCTGCGCACCACCTTCGCCTCTCGTGAAGGCCAGCCGGTGCCGTGCATCCACCCCGGCAGCGACTTCTCCCTGGCGCGGGTGGACCTGACGGGGCTGCCTGCTGCCCGGCGCGAAGCAGAGGCCCGCGGGCTGGCACGAGAAGAGGCTCTGCGCCCCTTCAACCTCGCGACCGGCCCGCTGCTGCGCGGCTCGCTGCTCCGGCTGGACGACGAAGTGCACGTGCTGCTGTTCACCCTGCACCACATCGTCTCGGACGGCTGGTCCATGGGCGTGCTGGTGCGCGAGGTGGCGGCCCTCTACGCCGCCTTTGCGAAGGGGCAGCCCTCTGCGCTGCCGCGGTTGCCGGTGCAGTACGCCGACTACGCCGCCTGGCAGCGCGGCTGGCTACAAGGCGACGCGCTGGAGAAGCAGCTGGGCTGGTGGCGCGAGCACCTGGCGGGCGTCCCCCACGTGCTGGAGTTGCCTGGCGACAGGCCGCGCCCCGCCATCCAGTCCCACCGTGGCGCCCAACTGCCCGTGCGCCTGGCTCGCGACATCTCCGAGTCTCTCAAGCGCCTCTCCACGCGCCAGGGCGTGACGCCCTTCATGACGCTGCTGGCAGGCTTCCAGGTCCTGCTCCACCGCTACTCCGGCGTGGCGGATATCGCCGTGGGCGCGCCCATCGCCGGTCGCACCCATGGCCAGACCGAAGGCCTCATCGGCTTCTTCGTCAACACCCTCGTCCTGCGCACGCACCTCAGGCCCGAAGACTCCTTCCTCTCGCTGCTGGCCCAGGTGCGCGCGACCACACTGGGCGCCTACGAGCACCAGGACCTTCCCTTCGACAAGCTCGTCGACGAGCTCCGGCCCCAGCGCAGCCTGGGCCACTCGCCCCTCTTCCAGGTCAGCTTCGCCCTCCAGAACACCCCCATGGGCCCGCTGGAGCTGCCGGGGCTGCGCCTGCAGCCGCTGGCTCCGGAAGCCGTACCGGCCAAGTTCGACCTGAGCCTCGCCCTGGAGGAGACACCCGACGGCTTCCGGGGCGAGTTCGTGTACGCCACGGACCTGTTCGACGCTTCGACCGTGGCGCGCATGGCCGGCCACCTGCTCACGCTGCTGGAGGGCCTTGCCGCCCATCCGGAGCAGCCTCTCTCCGCGCTGCCATTGATGGACGCGGTCGAGCGCCAGCGCGTGCTCGTGGAGTGGCAGGGTCAGCCCACGCCCTTCCCCGAAGACGCCTGCATCCACCACCTCTTCGAGGCCCAGGCCCGGCGTACGCCCGATGCCCTGGCCCTTCGCTTCGGCGACGACGCCCTCACCTATGCTCAGCTGGAGGCCCGTACCAACCAGCTGGCGCACCAGCTGCGCGCGCTGGGGGCCGGCCCCGAGGTGCTGGTGGGCGTGTGCCTGGAGCGCTCGCTGGAGATGGTGGTGGCGCTATTGGGCGTGCTCAAGGCGGGCGCCGCCTACGTGCCGCTGGACCCGGCCTACCCGCGCGAGCGGCTGGCGTGGATGCTGGAGGACGCGGCCGCCCCGGTGCTGCTGACCCAGCAGCACCTGCTCGGGGTGCTGCCGCCCCACTCCGCCCAGGTGTTGTGCCTGGACAGTGACTGGGACGTGGTGGCCCGCCAGCCCTCGTCGTGCCCCGTACCCCTGGCCGGGCCGGAGGCACTGGCGTACGTCATCTTCACCTCCGGCAGCACGGGCCGCCCCAAGGGGGCGATGAACGCGCACGCGGGCATCGTCAACCGCCTGCTGTGGATGCAGCAGGAGTACGGGCTGACTTCCACGGACACGGTGCTGCAGAAGACGCCCTTCAGCTTCGACGTGTCGGTCTGGGAGTTCTTCTGGCCACTACTGACGGGCGCGCAGCTGGTGGTGGCCCGTCCCGGCGGGCACCAGGACCCGGCCTACCTGGCGCGCCTCATCCAGGACTGTCGCGTCACCACGCTGCACTTCGTCCCCTCCATGCTCCAGGCCTTCCTCCAGGAGCCCGGACTGGAGACCGCGTGCGCGTCCGTGCGGCGCATCGTCTGCAGCGGCGAGGCGCTGCCGGCGGACCTGGCGCGGCACTGCCTGGAGCGGCTGCCGGGCGCCGGGCTGCACAACCTCTATGGCCCCACCGAGGCGGCCGTGGACGTCACCTTCTGGGAGTGCCGGGGGGACGACCGCCGCGCCTCGGTGCCCATCGGCCGGCCGGTGGCCAACACGCGCATCCACCTGCTGGACGCGCACCTGTCGCCGGTTCCGGTGGGAGTGCCGGGCGAGCTGTACATCGCCGGCGTCCAGGTGGGCCGCGGCTACCTCCAGCGGCCCGCGCTGACGGCGGAGCGCTTCGTGCCGGACCCGTTCTCCCCGGAGCCGGGCGCGCGCATGTACCGCACCGGCGACCTGGCCCGCTGGCTGCCCGACGGCACGGTGGACTACCTGGGCCGGCTCGACTTCCAGGTGAAGGTGCGCGGCTTCCGGATTGAGCTGGGTGAAATCGAGGCGGCGCTGGCCGCGCACCCGGACGTGCGCCAGGCGGTAGTGGTGGCACGCGAGGACATTCCGGGGCACAAGCGGCTGGTGGCCTATGTGGTGCCGGGCGAGGGCGCCACGCTGGACGGCTCCGCGCTGCGCGAGGCGCTGACGGGCCGGCTGCCGGAGCACATGGTGCCCTCGGCCTTCGTGGCGCTGGAGGCGCTGCCCCTGTCGCCCAACGGCAAGCTTGACCGCAAGGCCCTGCCCGCCCCGGAGGCGCGGCCGCGTGACGACGGGGACTTCACCGGGCCTCGCACGCCCGAGGAAGCCGCCCTGGCCACTGTCTGGGCGGAGCTGCTGGGCGTGCCCCGCGTCGGGCCGCACGACAACTTCTTCGAGCTGGGCGGTGACTCCATCCTCGCCATCCAACTCGTCTCTCGCGCCCGCCGCGCGGGCCTGCACCTGGCCGCCAACCTCGTCTTCCAGCACCAGACGCTGGAGGCCCTGGCGCGCGTGGTGAAGCGTGAAGGCCAGGTCCAGGCCGAGCAGGGCCTGGTGCAGGGCCCGGTGCCGCTGACGCCCATCCAGCTCGCTTTCTTCGAGCAGCCGCCGGCCCACCTCCACCACTACAACCAGGCCGTCGTCCTGGCCGCTCGCGGGGCGGTGGACGTGCCTGCCCTGGAGAAAGCCCTCCAGGCCCTGGTGGCGCACCACGACTCGCTGCGCCTGCGCTTCACGCTCGGGGCGGACGGCACCGCGCACCAGCACCTCGCCGGGCTGGAGGCGCTCGTGCGCGTGGAGCCGATGGACCTGTCCTCCCTGCCCGAGGCCGCCCAGGCGCAGGCGCTGGAGGCCGAGGCCACCCGCATCCAAGCCAGCCTCCGGCTGGACGAGGGACGGCTGCTGCGCGCTGCCCTCTTCCACTTCGGCCCGGCCCGCGCGCCCCGGCTGCTGCTGGCCATCCACCACCTCGCCGTGGACGGCGTCTCCTGGCGCATCCTGCTGGAGGACCTGTCCACCGCCTATTCGCAGTCGCTGCGCGGCGAGGCTGTGGCCCTGCCTCCGAAGTCCACCTCCTTCAAGGCCTGGGCGGAGAAGCTGCGGGCCTTCGCCCGCTCCGAGGAGCTGACGCACGAGTGGCCCTACTGGCAGGAGTCCGCTCACGCGCACGTGCCCGCCCTGCCGGTGGACCTGCCGGGCGGCGGCAACTCGCAGGCCTCTGCCCGCGGGGTGAGCGTGTCGCTGGACGCGGAGGAGACGCGCCTGTTGCTGCAGGAGACTCCCGCCGCCTGGCGCGCCCACATCAATGACGTGCTGCTGGCCGCGGTGATGGAGGGCGTGACGCACTGGACGGGCCAGCCCCGGCTGCGCGTGGACCTGGAGGGCCACGGCCGCGAAGACCTCTTCGAGGACGTGGACCTGTCACGCACCGTGGGATGGTTCACCTCGCTGTATCCCGTCGTGTTCGACGTCTCCGGCGCCGTCACCCCGGGCGACCGGCTGCGCGCCGTGCGGGACGCGCTGCGCCGCCTGCCCCGGCGTGGCATGGGCTACGGGCTGCTGCGCTACCTGTCCGGCGACGAAGGGGCCCATCTCCTGCGCGACGCCCCCCAGGCGCAGGTGCTCTTCAACTACCTGGGCCAGTTCGACCAGCTCGGCGGCTCGCAGGCGCCGGGCGCCACGCCGCCGCCCTTCACGCCCACGGGAGGGCCCACGGGCGCGCTGAGGAGCCCGGAGGGCGAGCGCACCCACGCGCTGGAAGTCACCGGCTACGTCTTCGACGGCCGGCTGACGTTGGGCTGGACGTACAGCACGGCGCTGCACCGGGAGGAGACCGTCCAGGCGCTGGCCACGCACTGCCTCGTGGCGCTGCGGCAGCTCATCGCCACCCGCGCTTCCGAGGACGCGCGCCGCTACACGCCGGCCGACTTCCCGCTCGCGAAGCTGGAGCAGGCCACGCTCGACCGGCTGCTGCCAGCGGGCCTGGCCGTGGAGGACCTCTACCCGCTGTCGCCGCTCCAGCAGGGCCTGCTCTTCCACACGCTGGCGGAGCCCGGCTCGGGCGTCTACGTCTCGCAGCTCGCGTGGACCTTCGGCGGCACGGTGGACCTGGCCGCCTTCCGGCGCGCGTGGGAGGCCGCCGTGGAGCGCCACCCGCTGCTGCGCACCTCCTTTATATGGGACGGGCTCGACGAGCCGCTGCAGCACGTCCACCCAGGCGTCCCCCTGCCCTGGGAGGAGCAGGACTGGAGGGACGTGCCCGAGGCCGGACAGCGGGCACGCCTCGACGCCCTGATGAGCGAGGACCGGGTGCGCGGGTTCGACCTGCGCCGGCCTCCGCTGATGCGCCTGACGGTGGTGCGCCTGGGCGAGCACACCTGGCGCGTCCTCTGGAGCCACCACCACCTGCTGCTGGACGGCTGGAGCCTGGGGCTGCTCTTCCAGGAGCTCTTCACTGCCTACGGCGAGCTCCGCGCGGGCCGGACGCCGCCCCGGAGCCCGTCGCGCTCCTTCCGCGACTACATCGCCTGGCTGGGGCAACAGCCCGAGGAGCGCACCGAGGCGTACTGGCGGGAGGCGCTGCGCGGCTTCACCGCCCCCACGCCCCTGCCAGGCCTGCGCTCCGCGAGCTCCGGTGCGGCGCCCTCTCGCGAGGCGCGGCACACGCGGCTCTCCGCCGAGGCCACCTCCGCGCTCCAGGCCTTCGCCCGCCAGCACCAGCTCACCCCCAATGACGTGGTGCAGGCCGCCTGGGCCCTGGCGCTGTCGCGACACACGGGCGAGGACGAGGTCCTCTTCGGGGCCACCAGCTCCGGCCGCTCCGCGGCGGTGCCCGGCATCGAGCAGGCCGTGGGCCTGTTCATCAACACGCTGCCCGTGCGCGTGCGGGTGGACGAGGACCTGAGAGTCCTCGCGTGGCTCCAGGGACTGCACACGCGGCAGGCGGAGCAGCGCCAGCACGAGCACTCCGCGCTGGTGCGCATCCAGGGCTGGAGCGCCGTGCCTCGCGGCACTCCGCTGTTCCAGTCCCTCTTCGTCTTCGAGAACTACCCCGTCGACGCCGCGGTGAACTCGGCCGGCGCCGAGCTGGGCATCCGGGACGTCCATGCGCGCGAGCAGCCGGACCTGCCGCTGGTGGCCGTGGCCGCGCCCGGCCCGCGTCTGGGGCTGAGCCTGACGTATCCGGCGGGACGCTTCGAAGCACCGCGCCTGGAAGGGCTGCTGGAGCACTGGGCCCTGGCGCTGGAGGCGCTGGTGTCGCAGTCCGGCAGCCGGCTGGGCGACATCTCCCTCCTGTCGGAGGCCGAGCGCCAGCGCGTGCTGGTGGAGTGGAATGGCCAGCCCGCGCCCTTCCCGCGGGACAGCTGCATCCACCACCTCTTCGAGGCCCAGGCCCAACGCACTCCAGATGCGGAGGCCCTGCGCTTCGGTGACGACTCGCTCACCTACCGCCAACTGGACGCACGCGCCAACCAACTCGCCTGGCACCTGCGCTCGCTGGGCGTCGGCCCGGACACCCTCGTCCCACTCCTGCTGGAGCGCTCCGTCGAGCAGGTCGTCGCGCTCTTCGGCGTCCTCAAGGCCGGCGGTGCCTTCGTCCCCCTGGACCCGAGCTACCCCGCTGAGCGCCTCGGCTTCATGCTGGCCGACTCCGCGGCTCCCGTCGTCATCACCCTGCAGGCCCTGGCGCCCAGGGTGCCCTCTCGCGGCGAGCGCCTCGTGCTGCTCGACGCCGACGCGCCACTGCTCGCGCGCCAGCCTCAGTCACCTCCTGACTCCGAAGTGACGGCCGACAGCCTCGCCTACGTCATCTACACCTCCGGCAGCACCGGACGGCCCAAGGGCGTCATGGTCGAGCACCGCTCGGTGCTCAACCTCCACCGCGCCTTGCGTCAGACTGTCTACGCTGGCCTGCCCCCGGGCTCGCGCGTCACCCTCAATGCGCCGCTGGCCTTCGACGCCTCCATCAAGCAGCTCATCCAGGTGCTCGACGGCCACTGCCTCGTCATCGTTCCCGAAGAGCTGCGCAGGGACGCGCACGCCCTGGTGGACTGGCTGGCCCTGCACCGCGTCCAGGCGCTCGACTGCACCCCTTCGTTGCTGCGGCTGCTGCTGCAGGAGGGCTTGCTGGAATCGGCCCACGTGCCCGGATTGCTGGTGCCCGGGGGCGAGGCCATCGACGAAGCCACCTGGCAGCAGCTCGCCAGCTCCGAGCGCACCCAGACCTTCAACGTCTACGGCCCCACCGAGACCACCGTCGACGCCACCACCTTCCGCCTGCGGGCCGGTACGCAGCCCACCATTGGCAGGCCGCTGGCGAACGTGCGCGTCTACGTGATGGATGCGCACCTTCAGCCGATACCTCCCGGCGTCCCCGGAGAGCTCTTCATCGGCGGAGCCGGTGTGGCGCGCGGCTACCTGCGCCGCCCGGAACTGACGGCCGAACGCTTCGTGCCGGACCCCTTCAGCCAGGAGCCCGGCGCGCGCATGTACCGCACCGGCGACAGGGTGCGCTGGCAGGCCGACGGCACGCTCGACTACCTGGGCCGCGCCGACTTCCAGGTGAAGCTGCGCGGCTTCCGCATCGAGCTGGGCGAAATCGAAGCCGCCCTGCGCTCCCACCCGGACATCTCCAACGCCCTGGTCCTGGTGCGGGAGGACGGCGCCGCACCAAGGCTCGTCGCCTATGTCGTCCCCTCTTCCGAGGAGGGCAGCGGCTCCGGGCCGGATACCCAGGCCCTGCGCACCTGGCTGGCCCGGCAGCTGCCGGAGTACATGCTGCCCTCGGCCTTCGTCGTACTCCAGGCCCTGCCGCTGACGCCCAACGGCAAGGTGGACAGGAAGGCCCTGCCCTCGCCCGAGGCCTCGTGGAATGAAGCTTCCTTCCACGCACCCGCCACGCCGGTGGAGCAGGCGCTGGCCACCCTCTGGCGCAACCTGCTGCGCGTCGAGCGCGTGGGCCGGGACGACAGCTTCTTCGCCCTGGGCGGCCACTCGCTGCTGGCGACCCAGCTCGTCACCCGCATCCGCGCCGCCCTCGGAGTCGAGGTGCCCCTGCGCACCCTCTTCGAAGCGCCCACCCTGTCAGGGCTGGCCCAGCACATCGACACACTCCAGGGTGCGCAGGTGCCCGCGGCTCCGCCCATGCTGCGCGTGCCCCGCTCGGGCCCGCGGCCCCTATCCTTCGCCCAGCAGCGGCTGTGGATCATCGACCAGGTCGAACCCGGCAGCGCCACCTACAACATTCCCTCCGCCCTGCGTATCTCGGGGGCGCTGGACGCGGGCGCCCTGGAGCACGCCTTCCTCGCGCTCATCGAGCGCCACGAGGTGCTGCGGACCACCTTCGCGGTGGAAGACGGCGAGCCCGTGCAGCTCATCCACCCGAGCCCCGGCTTCTCGCTGGCCGTCATGGACTTGAGCGCCCTGCCCCCCGAGGCCCGTGAGGCCGAGGTCCGCAGCCGGAGCAGGGAAGAGGCGCTGCGGCCCTTCGACCTCGCCACCGGCCCGCTTCTCCGGGCCACGCTGCTGCGCCTGGAGCCGGCGGAGCACGTGCTGCTCATGACGATGCACCACATCGTCTCCGACGGCTGGTCCACGAACGTGCTCGTCCGCGAGCTCGCCGCGCTGTACTCGGCCCGGGCCACCGGCGTGGAGGCACAGCTGCCGCCACTGCCCGTGCAGTACGTCGACTTCGCGGAGTGGCAGCGCGCATGGCTGCAGGGCGAGGTGCTCCAGCGCCAGCTCGGCTTCTGGAAGCAGCAGCTGGCCGGCGCCGCCCCCGTGCTGGAGCTGCTTGGCGACAAGCCGCGTCCCGCCGTCCAGTCCTTCCGCGGGGCTCACCTGCCGGTCCACCTGCCCCGGACGCTAGCGGACGCGCTCCTGGCGCTCTGCCAGCGCGAGGGCGTCACCCCCTTCATGGCGCTGCTCGCGGCATGGCAGGTGCTGCTGGCGCGCTACTCGGGGCAGGACGACGTCAGCGTCGGCTCGCCCATCGCCGGCCGCACCCGTGGGGAGACGGAGGGCCTCATCGGCTTCTTCGTCAACACCCTGGTGCTGCGCTCACGCGTGGACTCTCAGGCCACCTTCCGCCAGCTGCTCGCCCAGGTGCGCTCCACCACCCTGGGCGCCTACGAGCACCAGGACGTGCCCTTCGAGAAGCTCGTCGAGGAGCTGCAGCCTCAGCGCAGCCTCAGCCACTCGCCCCTCTTCCAGGTCATGCTCGTGCTGCAGAACACGCCCGTGCAGGCGCTGCAGCTGGGTGCAGGCAAGGCCGGCCTCCCGCCGCTGCGCCTGGCTCCCGTCGAGTCCGGGCTGGAGACGGTGAAGTTCGACCTCACCCTCGCCCTCACCGAGACGCCCGAGGGCTTCTCCGGCACCCTGGGCTACCGCACCGACCTCTTCGAGCAGCCCACCGTGGCCCGCATGGTGGAGCACCTGCGCACCCTGCTGGAAGCCGCCGTCGCCGCTCCGGAGACGCGCCTGGATGCCCTGCCGCTGATGGGCGCCGACGAGCTGAAGCGCATCCTGGTGGACTGGAACGACACGCGCCGCGAGGTGCCCTGGGTGGGCGCCCTCCACGAGCGCATCGAGGCGGTGGCCGCGCAGACTCCTGACGCCCTGGCCGTCCTCGACGACTCCACCCAGCTGTCCTTCGCCGATTTCAACCGCCGCGCCAACCGGCTCGCCCGACTCTTGCGCCAGCGCGGTGTCGGGCCCGAGGTGCGCGTCGCTCTCTGCATGGAGCGTGGCGTGGACATGGTGGTCGCCGTGCTCGGCATCCTCAAGACCGGCGCCGCCTACGTCCCCATGGATCCGGCCTACCCGCGCGAGCGCCTGGCCTTCATGATCCAGGACTGCGGCGCCCGACTGGCCCTTACTCAAAGCCACCTGTCCGAGCGTATGGAGGGCTCCGGCGTCGAGCCGCTCTACCTGGACGACGAGGCCGTGCGTGCGCAGCTCGCCCGCGAGTCCGAGGCCAACCCTCCCCACGTGAGCGCTCCGCAGCACCTGGCCTATGTCATCTACACCTCGGGCTCCACTGGCCGGCCCAAGGGCGTCATGGTGCAGCACGCCTCCATCATGAACATGCGGGCCGCCATCGACTTCATCGTGCACGCGCGCGCCGAGGGCCCGCTGCGCTCCACCCTGAATGCGCCCCTGGCCTTCGACGCCTCCGTCCAGCAGCTGGTGCAGCTGGCGGACGGCTACACGTTGTGCGTGGTGCCGCAGGCGGCGCGCGAGGACGTGGCGCTGATGAAGGCCTGGCTGGAGAAGCACCAGGTAGACCTGCTGGACTGCTCTCCCTCCCACCTGCGCCTGCTGCTGGACGAGGGCCTGGGCGACTCGCGGCCCCTCCGCGTACTCCCCGGCGGCGAGGCGATAGATGAGGCCCTCTGGACGCGGCTGGCCACTCACCCCAACCTCATCCCCTTCAACGTCTACGGGCCCACCGAGTACACCTGCAACGCCGCCGCACGGCCGATTACTTCCGACACGCGCCGGCCTTCCCTGGGGCGCCCGCTGGCCAACATGCAGGCGTACGTGCTGGACGAGCGGCTGCGGCCGGTGCCCGTGGGCGTGCCCGGCGAGCTGTGCATGGGCGGCGCCGGCCTGGCGCGCGGCTACCTGGACCGCCCGGAGCTGACCGCTGAGAAGTTCGTCCCCAATCCCTTCTCCTCGGAGCCTGGTGCGCGCCTGTACCGCACCGGCGACAAGGTGCGCTGGCTGGCCAACGCAGAGCTGGAGTTCCTGGGCCGCATCGACTTCCAGGTGAAGCTGCGCGGCCTGCGCATCGAGCTGGGGGAAATCGAGGCCGCGCTGGAAGAGGTGCCGGAGGTCCGCCATGCCGTGGTGCTGGCACGCGAGGACGTGCCCGGAAACAAGCGACTGGTGGCCTACGTCGTCACGGACGAGGCGAGGCGCGTGGACCCGGCCTCGCTGCGCGCCACGCTCCTGCGGAAGCTGCCCGAGTACATGGTGCCCTCCGCCTTCGTCACCCTGGAGGCCCTGCCCCTCAACACCCACGGCAAGCTGGACCGCAAGGCCCTGCCCGCCCCGGCCGCCCCCACAGCCGGCTTCGCCGCGCCGTGCACACCCACGGAGGAGCTGCTCGCGGACCTCTTCTCCGAGGTGCTCGGCGTCCCGTCCGTCGGCGTGCACGACGACTTCTTCGCCCTGGGCGGCCACTCGCTGCGGGCCACCCAGCTCGTCTCCCGCCTGCGCCGCACCTTCCAGGTGGAGCTGCCCCTGCGCGCGCTGTTCGAGGCGCCCACCGTCGCCGCCCTTGCGCTTCGCGTCGAGGCGGCCTCGCGCGCCGGCAACGGCGTCCAGGTCCCCGCCTTGGTGCCCGTGTCCCGCTCGGGGGAGCTGCCACTGTCCTTCGCCCAGCAGCGGCTCTGGTTCATCGACCAGTTCGAGCCCGGCAGCCCCCTCTACAACATGCCCACCGGGCTGCGCCTGGAGGGCGCGCTGGACGTGGCCGCCCTGGAGCACGCCCTCACGCAGGTGGTGTCGCGCCACGAGTCGCTGCGCACCACCTTCGCCTCACGCGAGGGCGAGCCCGTCCAGCGCATCCACCCGCCCTCGGACATCCGCCTGCCCGTGGTGGACCTGGAGGCGCTGCCTGCCGCCGAGCGTCAGGACGAGGCCCGGCGGCTGGCCCACGAGGAGGCGCTGCGCCCCTTCGACCTGGCCACCGGTCCCCTCTTCCGCGTCACGCTGCTACGGCTCGGGGAGCAGGAACACGTGCTGCTGGCGACGATGCACCACATCGTCTCCGACGGCTGGTCCATGGGCGTGCTCGTCCACGAGCTCGCCACGCTGTACTCGGCCCGGGCCACCGGCGTGGAGGCACAGCTGCCGCCGCTGCCGGTGCAGTACGTCGACTTCGCGGAGTGGCAGCGCGCGTGGCTGCAGGGCGAGGTGCTCCAGCGCCAGCTCGGCTTCTGGAAGCAGCAGTTGGCCGGCGCGGCCCCCGTGCTGGAGCTGCCCGGCGACAAGCCCCGTCCCGCCGTCCAGTCCTTCCGCGGGGCCCACCTGCCGGTCCACCTCCCCAGGGCGCTAGCGGACGCACTGCTGGCGCTCTGCCAGCGCGAGGGCGTCACTCCCTTCATGGTGCTGCTCGCGGCGTGGCAGGTGCTGCTGGCTCGCTACTCCGGGCAGGACGACGTCAGCGTCGGCTCGCCCATCGCCGGCCGCACCCGCGGGGAGACGGAGGGCCTCATCGGCTTCTTCGTCAACACCCTGGTGCTGCGCTCACGCGTGAACTCCCAGGCCACCTTCCGCCAGCTGCTCGCCCAGGTGCGCTCCACCACCCTGGGCGCCTACGAGCACCAGGACGTGCCCTTCGAGAAGCTGGTGGAGGAGCTGCAGCCCCAGCGCAGCCTCAGCCATTCGCCCCTCTTCCAGGCCATGCTCGTGCTGCAGAACACGCCCGTGCAGGCGCTGCAGCTGGGTGCAGGCAAGGCCGGCCTTCCGCCGCTGCGCCTGGCTCCCGTCGAGTCCGGGCTGGAGACGGTGAAGTTCGACCTCACCCTCGCCCTCACCGAGACGCCCGAGGGCTTCTCCGGCACCCTGGGCTACCGCACCGACCTCTTCGAGCAGCCCACCGTGGCCCGCATGGTGGAGCACCTGCGCACGCTGCTGGAAGCCGCCGTCGCCGCTCCGGAGACGCGCCTGGACGCCCTGCCGCTGATGGGGGCCGACGAGCTGAAGCGCATCCTGGTGGACTGGAACGACACGCGCCGCGAGGTGCCCTGGGTGGGCACCCTCCACGAGCGCATCGAGGCGGTGGCCGCGCAGACTCCTGACGCCCTGGCCGTCCTCGACGATTCCACCCAGCTGTCCTTCGCCGAGTTCAACCGCCGCGCCAACCGGCTCGCCCGTCTCTTGCGCCAGCGCGGCGCCGGACCCGAGGTGCGCGTCGGCCTGTGCCTGGAGCGTGGCGTGGACATGGTGGTCGCCGTGCTGGGCATCCTCAAGGCCGGCGCTGCCTACGTCCCCATGGACCCGGCCTACCCGCGCGAGCGCCTGGCCTTCATGCTCCAGGACTGCGGCGCCCGACTCGTCCTCACCCAGCAGCACCTGGCCGGCCTGCTGGAGGGCTCCGGCGTGGAGCCCCTCTTCCTCGACAGCCCCCACATGGGTGAAGCGCTCGCCCGCGAGTCCGAGGCCAACCCTCCCCACGTGAGCGCCCCGCGGCACCTGGCCTACGTCATCTACACCTCGGGCTCCACCGGCCGGCCCAAGGGCGTCATGGTGCAGCACGCCTCCATCATGAACATGCGGGCCGCCATCGACTTCATCGTGCACGCGCGCGCCGAGGGCCCGCTGCGCTCCACCCTGAATGCGCCCCTGGCCTTCGACTCCTCCGTCCAGCAGTTGGTGCAGTTGGCGGACGGCTACGCGTTGTGCGTGGTGCCGCAGGCGGCTCGCGAGGACGTGGCGCTGATGAAGGCCTGGCTGGAGAAGCACCAGGTGGACCTGCTGGACTGCTCTCCCTCCCACCTGCGCCTGCTGCTGGATGAGGGCCTCGGCGACTCGCGGCCCATCCGCGTACTCCCCGGTGGCGAGGCGATTGATGAGGCCCTCTGGACGAGGCTGGCCACGCACCCCAACCTCATCCCCTTCAACGTCTACGGCCCCACCGAGTACACCTGCAACGCCGTCGCACGGCCGATTACCTCCGACACGCGCCGGCCTTCCCTGGGGCGCCCGCTGGCCAACATGCAGGCGTACGTGCTGGATGAGCGGCTGAGGCCGGTGCCCGTGGGCGTGCCCGGCGAGCTGTGCATGGGCGGCGCGGGCCTGGCGCGCGGCTACCTGGACCGCCCGGAGCTGACCGCTGAGAAGTTCGTCCCCAATCCCTTCTCCTCGGAGCCTGGTGCGCGCCTGTACCGCACCGGCGACAAGGTGCGCTGGCTGGCCAACGCAGAGCTGGAGTTCCTGGGCCGCATCGACTTCCAGGTGAAGCTGCGCGGCCTGCGCATCGAGCTGGGGGAAATCGAGGCCGCGCTGGAAGAGGTGCCGGAGGTCCGCCATGCCGTGGTGCTGGCACGCGAGGACGTGCCCGGAAACAAGCGACTGGTGGCCTACGTCGTCACGGACGAGGCGAGGCGTGTGGAACCGGCCTCGCTGCGCGCCACGCTCCTGCGGAAGCTGCCCGAGTACATGGTGCCCTCCGCCTTCGTCCCCCTGGAAGCCCTGCCCCTCAACATCCACGGCAAGTTGGACCGCAAGGCCCTGCCCGCGCCGGACCTGGCCCCCGCGAGCCAGTACGTCGCACCCCGCACGCCCATGGAGGAAAAGCTCGCTGCGCTGTGGGCCGAGGTGCTGGGCCTGCCGCGCGTGGGCGCCGAGGACGACTTCTTCGCCCTGGGCGGCCACTCCCTCCTGGCCGCGCGACTGGTCTCCCGGCTCCAGCGGGACCTGCACCGGCGCGTGCCGCTGGCCACCCTCTTCGAGCACCCCACCATCGCGGCCCTGGCCAGTGCCATGGACGACGCCCGGCCGGAGCTCACCGCGTCAGCCTCCAACCTGGTGCCCCTCAAGGCGGGACAGGAGCGTGGCCGACCGCTGTTCCTCATCCATGGCGGTGGCGGCGGCGTGGACGCCTACGCCAGCCTGGCCCGCCTGCTCCCCGCGGACCAGGCCGTCTACGCCCTCCGAGCGCCCGGATTGGACGGTGGCGCGCCGCCGCCCGCATCCGTCGAGGCGCTGGCCGAGCACTACCTCCCCCAGCTTCGCGCGGTGCAGCCCCGGGGCCCGTACCTGCTGGGAGGCTGGTCATTCGGCGGGCTCGTGGCCTACGAGCTGGCCCGCCGGTTCCAGGCAGAGGGCGACACGGTGGAGCTGCTGGTGATGCTCGACACCCACGCTCCCGGGCCGCGCATCGGGCCGAAGCCCGGAGCCCTCAACGAGCTGGCCACCTTCGGCCGGCTCCTCGACCTGCCCTGGCAGTCCCTGCGGTTGGACACGGCAACGCTGGAGCAGCTCGAGGGCCGGGAGCGGTTGGCCTGGCTGCTGGAGCAGGTCCAGCGCCTGCCCGAGGCCGCGCCCGAGCTGGACCTGGATGAGACCGAGCGCCTCTTCCGCGTCTTCCAGCGACTCAGCGAGGCCCAGCGGACCTACGTCCCGGCCCCTTACGCCGGCCGCGCCGTGCTCCTCAAGGCGGCCGCCAGTGCGGGGGACCTCGGCTGGAGCACCTGGCTGTCCACGGAGCCACAGGTGCTCGAGGTGCCCGGAGACCACTTCACGATGCTCGAGGCGCCGAACCTCGTGTCCGTGGCGGAGCAGCTCGCGGCGCTCCTCCGGGAGTAGTCGAGAGCATCAGCTCGCGCAGTGCCGAGGGAGGCACGTCGTTGTACCTGCGAAACGTCCTGGAGAAGTGCGCCTGGTCGGAGAAGCCGGTACAGAACGCGACATCCGTCAGCGTCAGGCCCGCGTCGCCCAGCAGTGCATGCGCGGCGTCGACACGCGCCCGCTGCAGGGTCTCGGAGAACGTCGTTCCTTCCTGCTGCAGGGCGCGTTGAAGGCCACGACGTGACAGGGACAGTCGCTGCGCGCACTCCTCGACCGTCCAGGAGTGCAGCAGATCGCCACTCATGAGCTGCTGGAGCCGGCCACGAACCGCGTGGAGCTCTCCCCTCCCCTGCGCATCGCACGCCGGAGGAGGAGCCTGCCTCGTGGGCTTCCAATGGAAGGTCGCCACGTCGGTCGCGTCGGGCAGCCTCCTCGCCGCGGACTTCGAGGCTCCACCGTGGATGACGACGGGCGCGCCGGACGCACGCTCGAGTGTCACTTTCAGTCCGGTGAAGCCCGCGGTCTCCAGGAGCGCCACGAGGACGCCCCAGATGAACAGGTCGTTGACGGTGAGAATCTTCCCTCCGTCGATGGCCACGTGCCGCACGGTCATTCGAGCACGCGCCAGGTCATGCTCGAGGAGCTGGGTGCGGTGGCGTGAGTGAAGGAAGCGCTCGAGGGTTCTCCACCGCTCCATCGCGTGCCGGGGCGTCGCCCCCGCGACGAGGGCCCGGAGCACGGGGTGCGACGACAAGGTCCGCAGCTCACGCCCCAGCTCCAGCACCGCTCGCCAGCCATGTGCGTCCATGACGTCCTGGAGCATGGCGACCTTGTCGCGTCCCTCGGTGGATATCCCCGGGTAGTCGCGAGCGACGGTGGCCTTCAGCACGGCATTCAGCGCCGGGCTCGTCATCACACCTTGGTCCACCATGGTCAGCAGGCCCTCGTCAGGGGGAGTCCTCCGGAGGCGTGCCGGCTTCCGGCTCGCACCGTCCCGCGTTGCGCCAGTCGCTGAGCGCGGCGAGGAAGTGCACGTTGAAGGCCGCGCCGGAGAATGGATTCTGGCTCGTCACCAGGTTGCAGTCGCGCACGGCGCGGGAGCGGCCCGGAAACGCCGTCTCGTGGCGGTAGCCGGCCTCGTCGAGTTGGTCTCCGATGCCTCGGACCTGTGCGCGGGCGCCCATCACGAAGGTCTCGATGTACCACTCCTCGAAGCCCGACACCGAGGTGACGCGCCGGCCCGCGAAGGGCCCCTGCTCCTTCGGCAACCGGGAGAGGAGCGCGGGCGCATGGCAGACGAGTCCCACGGGGCGGGCCGTGGCGCCGAAGTCGCGGAGCAGTCCGTGCAGGTCCGTGTCGTGGAGCAGGTCCACCATGACGCCCTGGCCGCCCGGCACGAGGAGGGCCTGAAACGCGTCCGAGCGTGTGCGGACCTCGGACAGCGGCAGCGGTGCACGCAGCTGGGGAAGCTGCGTGAGCAGCGCCTGCGCTTCGGCGAGCGCCTCGGGATGCTCCTTCCAGTAGGACGGCTTCACGCCCTCCGGGTCGAACGCGGGAGCCCGTCCCTCCGGCGTCGCGAGCACCACCTCGTAGCCCGCGTCGACGAGCGCCCGATAGGGCTCGTAGAACTCGTTCAAGAAGACGCCCGTCTGGCGGGTGCTCCCGTCCGCGAGTTTCTGCTCGGACGCGGCGGAGAGGACCATGAGGACCGCCCCGGGAGCGCGGACCTCCGCCGGGACGGAAGGAAAGACGACCCGGTGAGTGGGAGTCGTCGTGCAGCCCCACGCGGCGGTGAGGCCCGCGAGCGCGAGGGGCGCGAGAAACCACATCAAGGTCTTCCCTGCGTGAAACGTCGGAGTCTGAGTCGAACTGGGCGCACCCATGCGGGTCCTCCTGGTGACAGCTTCATCGCCAGCGTAGGAACCCGAGGGAGGGCGGGCTTGAACAAAGGCGCCAATCCGCTGCGGGCCCCCGCGTCGTCCCTTCGCGGACGCCCCCCTCCTCCTCGAAGGCCGCTGGTTTCCCACCTGCGCATGCGCACCTACGGGTGTGGCTCACACGAAGCGGTGGCCGTGCGAAGCGCCGCTCGCCGTGTCATCGGCCCGGGGGGCACCGAATGAATCGACAGCGCGTCACATCCAGGAACTGGAGGGCCGCGTGGGTGGCGGCGGTGCTGTTCGTCGGCATCGGGTGCGCGTCGGAGGACACCTCCAGCGAAGAGGTCCCTTCGGGGCGGAACGTCAATGTGGACGAGCTGCGCCCCCCGGTGATTTTCGACCACGACATGGACTTCGACGATGCCGCCGCGCTGGCGCACCTGGCTCGACTCCACAAGGCGGGACACATCGACCTGCGGCTGGTGACCATCACCAGCGCGGGCGCGGGACTTCCCGGGCGAGCCATCCGTCACACGCGCTGCCTGCTCGAGCGCTTCGGGCTCGGCACCGTGCCCGTCGCGGACAGTCGGCGCCTGGGCGTCAACCCCTTCCCCGACGTGTTGCGGCTGACCTTCGAGCAGGTGCTGACCGACATGACACCGGGCTGCCTGGCGAGCGAGGAGCCGTCCACGGTGCCCGCCGAGCAGGCGATCATCAACGTGCTCGTCGAGTCGACGCGGCCCGTCACCGTCATCGCCACGGGGCCGCTGACCAACGTGGCCGGGGCCATCGAGCTCCGAGCGTCCCAGGGCGGCAGGTCGCTGGCCCCGAGAGTCTCCCGTGTGTTCGTGCAGGGCGGCGCCCTCCGGGTGCCCGGCGGCCTGTGCTGCGGGCTGGAGATGACGTTCGACCAGACGCAGACGTTCAACCCCTGGGCGGACCCGGTCGCGGCGCAGACCACGCTCGACCACTTCCTGCTGACCGATATCGCCATGATTGGCGCTGACGCGACCAACCACGTGCCGATCCGCACGGACTACCTCGCGCGGCTCAACGCCGAGGCCACCACGCCCGAGGCGCAGTTCGTCCGCGACCTGGCGAACCACCCTGTCATCACCTCCTCGGTCACCTCCGGCTTTCCAATCTTCTGGTGGGCCCCCCTGACCAGCGTCGCAATCACGACCCAGGGCGTCGTCGACGACGAGCTCGTGCGCATCGCCGTCATCCAGACCGGGCCGTCCTCGGGACGCACGCTGGAGGTCGGCGCACAGCTGGGTGGCCGGCTGGTCCGGTTCGGCGTCTCGGCCAACCAGGTGCTCTTCGAGGACGCGTTCCTCAATGGGCTGAACACGCCCATTCCCTGAGCCCCGCCACGCTGCCGCGCCGCTGGGGCTACTCGGCGGAAGAGGCCATCCTCCCCGAGGAGCAGCAGCCCCTCATGGAGTCTACCCCTGCGCCGCCACCAGCACGCGCCCCAGCCGGGCCACGGCCTCTTCAATCCGCGCAGGCTCGCAGTTGCTGAAGTTCAGCCGCATGCAGTGGGCCGCGGACCGCCCTCCCGCCACCGTGAACGCCTGGCCGGGAAGGTACGCCACCCGCTCCGTCTCCAGCGCGCGCGACAGCAACGCGGTGGTGTCCGCGCCCTCCGGCAGCTCCACCCAGACGAACATGCCGCTCGAGGGCTTCGACCACTTCGCCCCTCGCGGCAGGTGCTGCTCCAGCGCCTTCAGCAGCGTGTCCCTGCGCAGCCGGTACTCATGGCGCAGCCGCGTCAGGTGCCCCTCCAGCCGCCCCGAGTCGAGGAACGACAGGATGATGCGCTGGGTGAACGTCGCCGTGTCGATGTCGCTCGACTCCTTCACCGTGGCCAGCCGGAAGACCATCGGCTCCGGCACCACCACCCAGCCCACCCTCAGCGCCGGTGCGAGAATCTTCGAGAACGAGCCCACGTAGTACACCCACTGCTCGTCCAGCGCGCGCAGCGGCGGTAGCACCCGGTCCTCGTAGTTGAGGAACCCGTACGCGTCGTCCTCGATGATGGGCATCCGGTAGTCGCGCGCCAGCTTCACCAGCCGCTCGCGAGCCTCCGTCGCCAGGCTGATGCCCAGCGGGTTGTGCCCGTCGCTCATCGTGTACAGGAACGCCGGCCGCTCCCCCGAGGCCAGCACCGACTCCACCGAGTCCAGGTCGATGCCCGTCCCCGCCTCTGTGCGCACCGCCAGCCGCCGCGCCTGGTACGGCTCCAGCACCTGCTGGAACCCCGAGTACACGCGGTCCTCCAGCATCACCGACTGACCGGGCTCCAGCATCAGCCGCACCAGCAGATTCAGCCCCTGCTGGGCGCCCGTGGTGAGGAACACCTGCTCCGGGGAACAGCGCACGCCCCGCTTCGCCATCAGCGCCACGATGTGCTCGCGCAGCGGCTGGAGCGTGGCCGAGTACTGCAGCGCGCTCCCCTGCTCCGCCAGGACACTCGCCGCCGACGCGGCCATGCCCTCCGTGGGAAACATCTCGGCGGCCGGAAGGCCCAGCGCAAGCGAGAAGACGCCAGGCTTGGTGATGTTCTGCAACATGTCCTGGATGGCGGACGGCGCCAGCCGCCGCGCCCAGGGCGCCAGGGGAAGTTCGGAGGTGTTCATCAAGGACCGCAGCGTATCCCACTCGAACCCGAAGATTCCAAGTGTGCCGGCTTGTCGTGAAACGCCCACCCTCACCCCGGGCCCCTGGTGACGGCCCTCACGGACGGGAGACACTCAGGGAGGGGGGCCCGTCAGGAAGTCGAACCCGGCCCTGGCTATGTCCTCCGGCACGGTATGCACCCCCGCGAACTCGCGATAGTCCACCACGTAGTCCTCGTCCCGGAGCTCCTCGACGATGAAGCGCCCACCGTCGACGGGCAGCACCGGGTCCAGCGTGCCATGGGAGATGAAGACGGCGGGCCGGCCCTGGAGCTCGGACGCGGCGACGCCTCCCGCCGAGAAGGCGGCGATGCGCCGGAAGAGGTCGCCATTGCTCAGCCCGACGGACAGCGCGTAGGTCGCCCCGTCCGAGAAGCCGCTGATGGTGATGCGCTCCGGGTCCACCGAGTACTCACGGAACACCCGCGCCAGCGTCGCGTCGAGGAACGCCAGGTCCGCGCCGTACTGACGCACGGCGAACAGGTCCCAGCTCCGCGCCACGGACTTGGGCGCCAGCACCAGCGTGCCGGTGGCGTGGGCCTCGTCGCTCATCAGGGGAAGGACGTTCTCCGGCGCGCGCCCCGCACCGTGCAGCAGCACTATCAGCGCCGCGGGGGACCCCGGCGAGTAGCTCTCCGGCACCAGCAACACCCCACGCTCCTTGCCCTCCTCTTCCAGCAGCAGCTCCCCCCTCGAGGCCGAGGGCTCGGTCGGCTCCCCATGGCGCACGGCCAGCCGCGCCGAGCCGAAGCTCGTGTCAACCAGCTGGGTGGGCCCGCCACACCCGACCAGCGCCACCAGCAACACCCGGAAGGCCGCGGACGAGCCCCTCCGGGACAGCGTGCGTGACGTCCTCATGCCTTGCCATCTCCCGTGAAGCGCGGCGTTACTCTCCACGGGAGAAACGCGGACACGACGGGACGCATATCGCCGGGCGCGCCCCCCCGCCGGCACACGGAGCGCACACACACTGCCTGTGTCACCCCAGGCCCCCTGCCCCCGTGCTTGCGAACTCAAATCCGTGTATCAACGGGGCGTCGTAGTT
This sequence comes from Pyxidicoccus trucidator, assembly GCF_010894435.1. Lineage (NCBI taxonomy): Bacteria > Pseudomonadati > Myxococcota > Myxococcia > Myxococcales > Myxococcaceae > Pyxidicoccus > Pyxidicoccus trucidator. The sequence continues at coordinate 37,998 of NZ_JAAIXZ010000021.1, forward strand.
CGCGAGGCCTGCTGGATAATCTTGCCTCACCCGGAGAACGAAATGCTGGACCGCCCGATGTACCTCAAGCCGAACGTCGCCATCGAGCCGCTCTACAACCAATGGTACGTCTGGTGGTACCTGCTGTCGCCCGCGACGGCTCCGCTGTTCGTGACGAACCTGCACCAGAAGCTGATGCAGTCCTTCGTCGCCAACCCGGACGTCCACGTGGCGGCGCTGAAGAACCCGCTGCTGATGGGCGGCCCCTTCATCAACCACCCGGCGTCGCGCGTGGGAATGGTGAAGGAGCTGCTGGAGCGCACGCAGCGCGAGCAGGCGCACATGCTCGCGTACACCAAGGCCCTGGCGGAGCTCGAGCAGCTCATGGCGCCCAACAACGGTGGCTCGCTGGAGTCGCTCTACGCCAAGGTCCCCGACCTGCTGCGCGGCTACGTGGAGCTGACGTACGACCTGAGCCACCGCGCCAGCGCGCGGGTCATCGAGCCGCTGCTGTACCGCAGCCACTTCTACCAGGAGTCCTCGCAGAGCGTGACGCTCAACGTGGTGGACGGCGACTGGCGCCCGTACATCTTCAGCACGCCGCGCCTGGAGGGGGACTCGCCCCTGTGGCTGAAGGTGCCCTTCAAGCATGAAGGCCTGGACGCGCTGTTCCGCATGCGCCACACCGCCGGCTCCCCGGGCCAGGTCGCGGAGATGCTGGGCGTGCCTGGCAGCGCCGCCGACGCCTTCGCCAACCTCTTCACGGAGGCGGAGCCGCGCCGCGCGGAGCGCTACACGGGCGAGGGCGTGCGCGTGCGCTACTTCGGCCATGCCTGCGTGCTGCTGGAGACGAAGGAGGTCAGCATCCTCACGGACCCCGTCATCAGCTACGAGTTCCCCACGGAGCTGCCGCGCTACACGCACTCGGACCTGCCCGAGCACATCGACTACGTGGTCCTCACCCACGGCCACGCCGACCACCTGATGATGGAGACGCTCCTCCAGCTCCGGCACCGGGTGGGCACCATCATCGTCCCGCGCAACAACGGCAACTCGATAGCGGACCCCTCGCTGCGGCTGATGCTGCACCACACCGGCTTCAAGAACGTGGTGGAGATCGACGACCTGCAGGAGATTCAGGTGCCGGGCGGCTCCATCACCGGCCTGCCCTTCCTCGGCGAGCACAGCGACCTCGCCATCCAGGCGAAGACGGCGCACCTCGTCCGGCTGGGCGGCAAGTCGATGCTGATGGCGGCGGACTCCAACGCGATTGAGCCGCGCCTGTACCAGCACCTGCGCGACATCGTCGGCACCATCGACGTGCTCTTCCTCGGCATGGAGTGCGAGGGCGGCCCCATGAGCTGGATGTATGGCCCGCTGCTGAGCAACCCGCTCCCTCGGAAGATGGACCAGGCACGCCGGCTCAATGGCTCCGACAGCGCCCGCGCCGTGGAGATCACCAACTACCTCTCCCCCAAGGAGGTCTACGTCTACGCGATGGGCCAGGAGCCGTGGCTGCGCCACGTGATGATCCTCGTGTACGACGACAAGGCGCCGCAGATGATCGAGTCGAACAAGTTCCTGGAGCACTGCCGCGGCAAGGGCATCCAGGCCGAGCGCCCCTACGTCCGGATGGAGCGCATCCTCAAGTAGTCCGCCAGAGACACCCCATGACAACTTCGTCCCTCTACCGCTTCGCGGACCACACGCTTGTCGAGCCCCTCGTCCAGGACTGGACGGCCTGGTGGATGACGGTGGCCCCGGTCCCCGCCAGCCTCCACACCCATGCGTACCTGGTGCCCCTGCTGAAGAACTACCTGCAGAGCCCGGACTTCCACGCCCGCGCGGCGAGGGACCCGGCGCTCAGCGGCACCTCCTTCGTGGGCATCCCCGCGGCGCGTGCGGGCGAGGTGAAGGACCTGCTCCAGCGCATGCAGACGGAGCAGGAGGACCGCATCAAGCTGGCCGAGGCGCTGGAGGAGTTCCAGGGCTGGCTGCTGGCGGAGGCCAAGGGGCAGTCGCTGGAGCCGCTCTACGAGAAGGTGCCCGAGCCGCTGCGCGGCCTGGTGGAGCTCGTCTACGACTACCACAACCGCCCGTCCGTCCGGATCCTCGAGGGGCTCACGTACCGCAGCCGCTTCCACAAGCCGGAGCTGCAGTCGCTGCGCCTGTCGCGGCTGGAGCGCGATGACCGCGCCTCCATGATGGCCACGCCGCGCCTCCTGGAGGCGGGACAGCTCGACTGGAAGGTGCCCTTCCAGGACGAGCGGCTGGACCGGCTGTTCAGCCTGGACCTGGAGCCGAAGCCGCTGGGCTGGATTCGCGACCTGCTGGGCCCGGCGGTGAAGGACGACGCGGAGCTGCTGCCGCTGCTGTCCGAGGCGCCGCTCCCTCCGCCTCCGGAGCCGTGGAACGGCCCGGTGCCGCGGGTGCGCTACGTGGGCCACGCGTGCGTGCTGGTGGAGTGGAAGGGCACCACGATTCTGATGGACGCCGTGGTGCCGGTGCGCCCCAGCGCCGGTGGCATGGAGCGCATCTCCTTCACGGACCTGCCGCGCCGCATCGACTACGTCATCATCACCCACAGCCACCCGGACCACTGGGACTTCGAGACGCTGCTGCGCCTGCGGCAGCGGGTGGGCCACCTGGTGGTGCCGCGCTCCGGCGGGCTCATGGTGGGCGACTACTCGCTGAGCCTCCTGGCCCGCTCGCTGGGCTTCCGGAGCGTGCTGGAGCCGCAGGCCCTGGACCCCATCTCCATCCCCGACGGCGAAATCATGGCCGCGCCCTTCCTGGGCGAGCACGGCGACCTCAACCACTCCAAGTCCTCGTGGATCATCCGCACCGGCAACGAGCGCCTGTTCTTCGCCGCGGACTCCACCTGCGTGGATGACGCCCTCTACCGGAACCTGCAGCAGATGGTGGGCGACATGCACACCGTGTTCATGAACACGGAGATTGAGGGCGCGCCACACACGTGGATGATGGAGGCGCTGTTCCCCAAGAAGCGCGACCGGAAGATGGAGAAGAACCGGCGCTGCCGCGGCAGCAACACGCCCGAGGGGCTGCGGATGCTGGGGATGCTGGGAGCGAAGCGGCTCTACAACTACGCCATGGGCCTGGAGCCCTGGATGGAGCACATCATCGGCCCTCCGGCCACCATGGAGACGCCTCGCATGAAGGAGTCCGACCGGCTCCTCGCCGAGTGCCGCGAGCGCGGCATCGCCGCGAAGCGGCTGCACGGCTCCGCCACCTTCACGCTGGAGGGATGAGCGCGTCCGGGCCCCCAGGCCAGGCCTGGGGGCCTCTACAGCGGGCTGGAAGCGTCAGGCCGCGGCGACGGAAGCCACGAGGCCGCTCGCGCGCAGCACGTCCAGCACGCGCGCCAGCCCGACCTCCACCGGCTCCGCGTCCGAGCGGACGATGGCCTCGGGCGTCTCCGGGGCCTCGTACGGGTCCGACACGCCGGTGAAGTGGAGAATCTCTCCGGCCAGCGCCTTCTTGTAGAGCCCCTTCACGTCCCGGGCGATGAGCGCGTCCAGGCTGGCCTGGATGTAGACCTCCACGAAGGGGATGCCCTTCGCGGCGGCCATCTGGCGCACCTCGTCGCGCGAGCTCCGGTACGGGGAGATGGCGGCGACGATGACACCCACGCCGTGGCGGGCCAGCAGCATGGCCACCTTGCCGATGCGGCGCACATTCTCATCGCGGTCCTCGCGGGAGAAGCCCAGCCCGCGCGACAACCAGGTGCGCACCTCGTCACCGTCCAGCAACTCCACCGCCCGCATGGGCTCCAGCTGCGCGCACAGCGCACGGGACAGCGTGCTCTTGCCCGCACCGGACATGCCCGTCAGCCAGAGGATGAAACCCGGAGCTTCTCGCATCGTCGTCATCCTCGAATCGCGGGGCCGTTGATCATCCCGGCACCCACCGTGGCGTTCGTCGCCTCGTCGATGAGGATGAAGCTGCCGGTGTGGCGGTTGCGCCGGTACTCGTCGAAGAACAGGGGGACGGTGGTGCGCAGCGTCACCCGGCCGATTTCGTTGAGCTTGAGCTCCGTGCCGTCCTCGTCGCGGTGGAGCGAGTTCACATCCAGCCGGTAGTGCAGCTGCTTGACCATCGCCCGCGCCGAGCGCGTGGTGTGCTTGATGGCCAGCCGCGCGCCGGGCCGCAGCGCCGAGGACTCCGACAGCCAGCACACCATGGCATCGATGTCCTGCCCGACGTGGGGCGGATTGCCCGGCCGGCAGAGCATGTCGCCGCGGCTGATGTCCAGCTCCTCGGCCAGCGACACGTTCACCGCCATGGGGGGAAAGGCCTCTGTCAGGGGCTTCCCCGCCAGCTCCAGCGCGCGGATGCGGGTGGTGAAGCCGGAGGGCAGCACCATCACCTCGTCGTCCGGGCGCAGCACGCCGCCCAACACCTGCCCGGCGTAGGCCCGGTAGTCGTGGTGCTTCGTGGACATGGGGCGGATGACGCTCTGGACCGGGAAGCGCACGTGGATGAGGTTCCGGTCAGACGCGATGTGCACGTTCTCCAGGTGGTGCAGGAGCGTGGACCCCTGGTACCAGGGCATCCGTTCCGAGCGCGTCACCACGTTGTCCCCGCCCAGCGCGGAGATGGGGATGAACGTGAGGTCCGACACGTCCAGCTTCATGGAGAACCGGCGGAACTCCTCGCGGATGCCCTCGAAGACGGCCGCGTCGAAGCCCACCAGGTCCATCTTGTTGATGCAGAGCACCAGGTGCGGCACGCGCAGCAGCGAGGCGATGAAGGCATGGCGGCGCGTCTGCTCCAGCACGCCCTTGCGCGCGTCCACCAGGATGAGCGCCAGGTCCGCCGTGGACGCGCCCGTCACCATGTTGCGCGTGTACTGCACGTGCCCGGGGGTGTCCGCGATGATGAACTTGCGCTTCACCGTGGCGAAGTAGCGGTACGCCACGTCGATGGTGATGCCCTGCTCTCGCTCGGCCTTCAGGCCGTCCAGCAGCAGCGCCAGGTTGACGTACTCGTCCCCGCGCGCGCGGCTGGTGCGCTCCACCGCCGCGAGCTGGTCCTCGAGGATGGACCGGGTGTCGTGGAGCAGCCGGCCGATGAGCGTGCTCTTGCCGTCGTCGACGGAGCCCGCGGTCGCGAAACGAAGCAGTTCCACTAGAAGTAGCCCTCACGCTTGCGGTCTTCCATCGCCGTCTCGCTGAACTTGTCGTCCGCGCGGCTGGCCCCCCGCTCGGTGACGCGCGAGGCGCGAATCTCGGTGACGACCTGCTCCACCGTGGTGGCCGTGGACTCGACACACGCGGTGCAGGTCATGTCGCCCACGGTGCGGAAGCGCACCTCGGCCGTGGAGACCTGCTCTCCCGGCATCAGCTGGAGGTACGGCGACCACGCCATCAGCATGCCGTCGCGGCGGAACACCTCGCGGCGGTGGCTGAAGTAGATGGACGGCAGCGCCACGCGCTCCTGGTCGATGTACTGCCAGATGTCCAGCTCGGTCCAGTTGGACAGGGGGAAGACGCGCAGGTGCTCACCCCTGCGGTGGCGGCCGTTGTAGAGGCTCCACAGCTCCGGGCGCTGGTTCTTCGGGTCCCACTGGCCGAACTCGTCGCGGAACGAGAACACGCGCTCCTTCGCGCGGGCCTTCTCCTCGTCGCGCCGGGCCCCACCGAACACGGCGTTGAACTGGTGCTGTTCAATGGCCTCCAGCAGCGGCACCGTCTGCGCGCGGTTGCGCGAGGCGCGCGGGCCCTTCTCCTCCGCCACGCGGCCACCGTCGATGGCCTCCTGCACCGAGGCGACGATGAGCCGCGCGCCCAGCTCCGCCACGCGCGCGTCCCGGTACTGGAGCACCTCCGGGAAGTTGTGCCCGGTGTCCACGTGCATCAACGGGAAGGGCAGCGGCGCGGGCGCGAAGGCCTTCACCGCCAGGTGCAGCATCACCGCCGAGTCCTTCCCTCCCGAGAACAGGAGCACCGGACGGTCCAGCTCGGCCGCCACCTCGCGGATGATGAAGATGGACTCGGCTTCCAGGGCCTCGAGGTGTGACAGCTCGTAGCTCACGCGCGGCAAGCTATCACAGACCTTCATCAGCCCCGCCAATGCCTGAAACCCATGACACTCCGCGCAACGCGCAAGCCTTGAGGGGACGTGTGTGAGTTCCGCGCTCCCGCGCGCGGTGCCTCACGGGCAGTGCGGATTCCAGGGCAGACTGGAGGTGAGGTGGCCCATGGACGCCGAGACGTTGCCTCATCCGGAGCCACGCAGGCTGGCGTGGCGCATCGAGCAGGCGCAGGCGGAGCAGGTGGACCAGACGCCCCTGCCCGGACGCGTGGGGCGGCCCTCGCTGCATGTGGCGGGAGGACGGGCCATCTACACGGGACCGCGCGCGCTGTACTCCGTCGCGCTGGGGGTGGGGCTGGGCGGCGTGGTGGGCGCGGAGGACGTGGACCGCATCGAGGCGCTGCTGGGCCAGGACGGCGGCGCGGTCCGCATCGAGCTGGGCCCCTTCTGCGACGCCTCGCTGGGGAGGGAGCTGGCGCGGCGGGGCTATGCCGTGGAGTACTTCCAGCTCGTCTGGTGGCGCCGTCCGGGAGCGGTGCCGCCGCCTCCTCCGGGGGTGACGGTGCGCCCATTGGTGCCGGGCGAGGAGCACATGTGGGCGGGGCTCTTCTTCCACGCCTACGCGGGGCGGCCCGCCTCGGCGGACGTGGAGCTGGCGGGCGGCCTGAACCTGACGCGCACGCCGTGCAACACCTGCTTCCTGGCCTGCGTGGACGGCGAGCCGCGCGGCGTGGGCGTGGTGTCCGCCACGGCCGGCGTGGCGCTGCTGTCGGGGGACGGCGTCCCCTGGCCCTACCAGGGACGGGGGCTGCAGGTGGCGCTCATCCACGCACGGCTGGCCTGGGCGGCCGAGCAGGGCTGCGACGTGGCCACCGCCGCGACGGAGCCCTCCACGGCGTCACAGCGCAGCTACGAGAAGGCGGGCTTCCGGTGCGCGTACCCCAAGCTCATCATGGTGCGCACACCGCCGGGGGCTTGACCCCTTTTCCGTGCCCGTGCGACAGAGCGTGTCAGCCATGCGAAGCGCGACCACCCCGAGCCCGAATCCCCCTGACCGCTGGTTCCCCACGCGGAAGCCCCTGACGGACCCGCGCATGCGGCTGTTCTGCTTCCCGTTCGCCGGTGGCAGCGCGGCCATCTACAACGCGTGGGGCGCCGGCATGCCCGCGGGCGTGGAGCTGTGCCCCGTGCAGCTCCCCGGCCGCGAGCGGCGGCTGATGGAGAAGCCCATCGACAGCCTGCCCGCGCTGGTGGACGCGCTGCTGCCCGTGCTCGCGCCGCTGCTGGACCGGCCCTTCGCCTTCTTCGGCTACAGCATGGGCTCGCGCATCTCCCTGGAGGTGACGCGCCGCCTGCACGTGCGCAACGGCCCCATGCCCCGCGGCCTGATGATGGCCGCCGCCGGCCCGCCGCGTGAGAACGAGCGGGAGCCCATCCATCACCTGCCCGAGGCGGAGTTCATCGCCCACCTGCGCAAGTACGACGGCACGCCGGAGGAAATCCTCCAGCACCGCGAGCTGCTGGAGCTGCTGCTGCCCACGCTGCGCGCGGACTTCGCGCTCGCCTGGTGGGAGAACGGCAACCACGCGGTGAAGCTCGACGTCCCCATCTCCGCCCTGGGCGCGGTGGGCGACACGCACGTGCCCGTGGCCAAACTGGAGCGCTGGCAGGAGGAGACGAAGAGCGAGGACTTCCGCGTGCGCCACTTCCCCGGCGGCCACTTCTTCATCCGCCAGCAGCAGGACGCCATCCTCGCCGCGGTGCGCGAGGACCTCGGGCGCTGGATGGCGTCCCCGGCCTGAGCCGCCCTGCCCCGCTCACGCCGCCTGGATGCGGGGCGGCGTCGTGTCCCCGGACAGCGGCACGGTGAACTGCCAGCGCACGCTGAGCGGCAGGCCCCGCGCCCGCTTCAGCGCCACCGCCGCCTGGTGCCGCTCCGAGGGACGCAGCTGCACGAACTGCCACGCGTCCGGCTCGTCCCGCATCCGCGCGTCGAAGGAGACGCGCGGCGACTGGCCCGCCTCCAGGTGGAAGGCGAACTGGTCCAGCGGCAGCGACAGCCCCGCGCCGCGCGCCTTGATGTACGACTCCTTCAGCGTCCAGTACTCGAAGAAGCGCTCCCGGTGGCGCTCGGGCGGCAGCGAGCGCAGCGCCGCCACCTCCGAGGCCGCGAAGTAGTGGTCGGCGATCTCCGCCGTCTCCCCGTCCCGCTGCGCATCCTCCACGTCCGCGCCCAGCTCCGCTCCCGTCCCCACCGCCACCAGCGCCATGCCGTCCGTGTGGGACAGGTTGAAGCGCAGCTTCGTGCCCCACTCGCCCTGCACCTCCGGCCGCCCGTAGGCGTTGGTCGCGAACGTCCACGCTTGCGGCGCCACCGGCGCGTAGCGCGAGAGCGTCAGCCGCACCAGCGCATGACTCACCAGGTATTGCCGCTGGTGGCGCTCGAAGCGGAAGCGGCGCTGCTTCTCGCGCTCCCTCGCATCCAGCAGCCCCCAGTAGGCCTCCAGCAACTGCCGGTCGTCGATGCGCTCCGGCTCGACAATCCACACGTGGACCTCGTCCGGCTTCAACTCCAGGTGGGTGACGGTCGACATGGCCCTACCTCTACCACGCCGGGACGCACCCCGCGTAGGCTCGCAGGCTCGGACGCAGGCCCGCGCCGACGCAATGACACACCGGGCCGGGGGGATGAACCATGGACCTGACTGCCGCGACGAAGAAGCTGGAGACGCTGCGCACCCTCATGGCCGGCCACACGGACACCTCCGAGGAGCGCCGCATCCTGGAGCTGCTCACCGGGGCCACCGCCGCGGAGCTCAACTTCCTGCTGACCAACGTGGACCTGGAAGCCCTGCTGAGTGACATGGACGACCGCGTCCTCGGCCCGGACCACCACACCGCCCTGCTGGACCTGCTGTGCTCCCGGCGAGCGGCCGAGCTGTCGCTGCCCGTGCGGGCCAGCCTGGTGACGGCGCTCCAGGTGGGCACCACCCATCTCGAGGGAGAGCGCCGCGTGCGGGACTTGTTCCTCGGGCTGCGCGGCCGGGAGCTGACCACCTTCAAGAACCTGCTCGACGCGGGCGGCAACCACCAGGACCTGGAGAAGCTCCTGTTCGACGACGTGGACGACCCGGCCCTGCGCGAGGAAATCCTCGCCCACATCCGCCGCGAGGCCGAGGCCACGCCCAGCGGAGAGAACAAGGTCCTCAGCGACATCGACGACACCTTCTACGCGAACCTCAAGGACCAGCGGTATCCGTCCAAGACGGTGTACCCGGGCGTGCTCGCCTTCTACTCGGAGCTGGACCGCGGCCCCGGCCTCATCCCCGGCCGGGAGGGGGACCTCACCTTCGTCACCGCGCGTCCCATGGACGCGCTGGGCGTGGTGGAGAACATGACGCTGGACACGCTGCGCGAGCACGGCGTCCCGCCGCCCGCCGTGCTCTCCGGCAGCTTCGCCCACCTCCTCGGCAACTCGCGCATCGCCGACAAGAAGTTCGACAACTTCCAGCGCTACATCCGCGCCTTCCCCGAGTACGGCTTCGTCTTCGTGGGAGACAGCGGCCAGGGCGACGTGGAGTTCGGCGACCGGATGCTGGCGGCGGCGCCGCAAGCGGTGCACGCCGTGTTCATCCACGACGTGGTGGACACGCCCGAGGCCACCCGCCAGTCCTGGCGCGAGAAGCGCGTCTACTTCTTCGACACCTACGTGGGCGCAGCGATTGAGGCCTTCAACCAGGGCGTCATCTCCCGGGACGGCGTGGCGCGAGTCGCCCGCGCCGCCCAGGAGTCCATGGCCGGCATCGCCTTCAAGTCGCCCGGCCAGCGCGAGGCCCGGCAGCAGGAGCTGGAGAGAGACCTCCAGCGGGCTGCGGCGCTCATCTCCCCGCCGGTGGCGGGACGCTGATTCCCAGCTCCAGGGACAGGTCGAAGGTCAGGTCGGGCGACGTCGCGCCCACCTGCTTCACCACGACGGCGAGGGTGTTCTCCCCTTGCACGAACACCTCCGGCAACAGTGACTCCGTTGCGCTGGAGTTCTCCGCGCCCGCGTTCGCGTACTTCGCGTGCACGGTGTTGCTGGCGCTCACGTTGCGGACGAGCACCTGCGTCCCATTCACGTACACCACGATGCCGTCGTCATAGAGCACGTCCAGCGTGGCGCTCGTCACCTGGCCGGACACGGTGATCTTCTTGCGGAAGTAGGTGCTCGTCTGCGACGGCGTGGTCCGCAGCAGCACGGTCGTCTCGTCCCCGTCGCCGTAGCCGAGCTGCCCCGCGCCGGAGGGCCACGCGCCATCGTCGAAGCCCGCCGTCTTCCAGGACGCCCCCGGGTCCACCCCGCTGTCCTGGTACTTCCAGGTGGAGCGCCAGGGGATGAGCAGCTCCCGCCGCACGGTGGAGATGGAGAAGACGCCGTTGCTCACATCCACCGGAGTGCCCCCACCGGCGCGGGACACGCGCACCAGCGCATGTGCGGTAGGCAGGTTGGGCACCTGCCAGGTGTAGACGCCCGTGTTCGCCACCGCGGAGGCGATGGGCGCCCAGTTGGCGCCCTCGTCCGTCGACAGCGCCAGGTCCACGGTGGGCACGCTGCCGCTGGTGTTCCAGCGGATGGTGGAAGAGGTGCCGACAATCAGCTCCTCACCGCCGTTGGGCGAGACCAGGGTGAGCGTGTCGGGTGCGGGCCCGTCGTCGCTCAGCTCCACCTCCAGTCCCAGGGCGAAGGTCAGGTCCTCGGAGGTGGCGCTCACCTGCTTCACCATGACGGCGATGACGTTGTGCCCCACCACGAAGGGGTTGCCCGACAGCGGCACGGCGGTACGGACGTACGCGTTGCTCGCCGAGTCGGAGGCATACGCGCCGTGCTCCAGGCCGCTGTCCAGGTTCTTCGCGAACACGGGCACGCCGTTGACCCACACGCCGACGCCGTCGTCGAAGAGCAGCTCCAATTGCGCGCGGGTGACGGGCCTGTCCAGGGTGAGGTCCTTGCGGAAGTACACCGAGGACTGCGACGGCGACGTGCGCGGCAGCTCCGTCCCCTCGTCGTCGTCCCCATAGCCGAGCTGCCCCGGACCCGAACTCCACGCGGAGTCGTCGAAGTCCCGGAGCCTCCAGTCCGCACCGGGGTCCACGCCCCGGGCGTCGTACCGCCACACGTCGCTGAACGACACCACCCGCCGGAGCTTCTGCGGCTCCAGTGCCACCGTCACGATCTTCCCCACGGACGGTACGCCCTTGTCGTCGACGAGGAAGAGCATGTACGGGCCCGGAGGCGCCTCCACGTTGGTGGCGGGCGCGGTGATGCTCAGCCCGCCCGCGGTCGGCGTGAAGCCCAGGGTGACGAAGCGTTGCCCCTGGTCGATGGCGTGGGTCGGCGCGCCCAGCCCGATGAGCGTCACCTTGCGGATGGAGGCCGCCTCCGGTGAGGACACGCTGAAGCTCGTGCCCGGCTCCACCACGTCGGGGGCGGAGGCCAGGGTGGGACGCGCACCCTTGAAGAGATACGGCGGCGAGAAGATCTCCATCGTGCGCACGTTGCGGCCCCCGCCGTGCAGGACGCGCCCGTCCGGTAGCAGCAGCGACGTGGCGTGGTACCCATGGAAGTCCTGGGCGGAGGCCAGCTTCGTCCACTTCTCCGTGGCGGGGCTGAAGACCTCCGCGTACTTCACCGCGCCGGAGGCGGTGCTGAAGCCGGTGGCGCTGGAGCCTCCCGTGACGAGCACCGTGCCGTCCGGCAGCATGGTGGCGTTGCACTGCCGCCGGGGCAGCGACATGGAGGCGGTGTAGCGCCACGTCGGCGCCGACTGGTTGAGGTCGATGAGCTCCACGGTGGCCGTGGGCGGGTCCCCTCCTCCGACAATCATCACCTTGCCGTCGAAGTACACCGCCGAGCCGTAGGTGCGGCCTCCGAAGAGGCTGCGGCCGTGCTCCCACCAGGTGCCCGTGCCATTCGTGTCCAGGTACATGGTGGCGCGCCGGGGGGCGGCGAAGAAGAGCTTGCCGTTGGGCGCCACGAACATGCGCGGGTAGTACGGCAGGTCTCTCACCGCGGTGGTCAAATCCCGCAGCGTGTTGGCGGGGCCGCCGCCCGGAGCCCCCGTCTGGTACACCTGCACCAGTTCGTTGGTCATCCCCGCCCCGTGCGTCTCTCCGGAGAGGATGGCCACGTCACCGTTGGGCAGCGTGGTGTTGGTGGGGTACCACCGGAAGTCGTTCATGTCGGGGCCGGGCATCCACGTGTCCGTGGCCCCGTCATAGATGGACGTCTCGGCCAGCCCGATGTGCGAGTCCGTGTGCCCGCCCGTCACCAGCAGCCGTCCGTCGGCGAGGAACGAGTGCCCCGCGCAGAAGATGTTGTAGTCGGGTGTGGCCGCGAACCCGAGCGTGCCGGTGGCGGGGTCCCACAGCACCGGCGGGCCCGAGCCCTCCTCGAACTCGCCGAAGACGAACACCTTCCCGTTGGGGAGGAGGTTGGCGTGCGTGGCGGACAGCGGCCAGGTCCCCAGGTGCGTCCACTGCCCGACTTCCGCTGGCACCTGGGCCCGTGCTCCCGAGGTGAAGGCCAGCACACACGCCCCCAGCAGCACCGCGAGCCCACGCGGTCCCTTGAATCCTGATCCAGATGACATGGCTCCCCCCAGGCGACGCCGCCAGAAGTCCGGGGGCAGAACCTGAGCGGCCCTCGGTCCCTCGTCACCCAGGCCGCGAGTCGCAAGCAATGCCTGGAAGTGGACGTGTCACCGCGGCGTGATGTGCCCACTCATGGTCAGTGGCCCTGTACGCGCGGGCAGTTGGCGGTGGCGCCTGTTCCGCCAACCTTCCGGTCGCTCGTATTGGGGGCCGCGGAAGCGGAGCGCTTCCGTGTGGAAGGAGCTCGTTGGCGTGACGGGGAGCAGGACCTGATGGAGCTCTTTCCCATTCATCTGCTGTTCATCGTGGTGCTGATGAACCGCTACATCCTCGGTCCCTTCCTGCGGCGCCTGCGAGGCCAGCGGTTCGACCGGGTGGACGACACGTTCCTTCCCCGGGTGGCCATCGTCATCCCGCTCTTCAACGAGGGGAAGGGCATCTTCCATGCCGTCCGCAGCCTGCTGGAGCAGGACTATCCCGGCCACCTGCTGCAGATCGTCGTGGTGGATGACTGCTCCAAGGACGACAGCTTCGCCTGGGCGCTGAAGGCCGGAGAGGGGCACGCCAACGTCGTCGTGCTGCGCAACCCGGAGAACATGGGCAAGCGCAAGGGCATCAACCGGGGCGTGAAGGCCGCCGTCGACGCGGAGATCATCGTGTCGGTGGACTCGGACGTCATCGTCGACAAGTCCGCGGTCCGGCAGCTGGTGCGCCGCTTCACCAGTCCCCGCATCGCCGCCGTGGGTGGCCGCACCTTCGTGACGAACCGTCACCAGAACTGGCTGACGCGGATGATTGAAATCAAGTTCCACTTCGCCCAGGAGTGGCTGAAGGACCTGGAGCGCAGCTTCCGGCAGGTGATGTGCCTGACGGGCTGCCTCACCGCGTACCGCCGCCACGTGTTGCTGGAGCTGGAGCCCATCCTCGAGGCCCGCTCCATCGCCGGCGTCCCCATCAAGTACGGCGAGGACCGCTTCCTCACGCGGCAGATCGTCAAGCACAACTACGAGACGGTCTACACGCTGGACGCCTTCTGCTTCACCGCCGCGCCGGCCACGCTGGCCGGGTACTTCTCGCAGCAGCTGCGGTGGCGGCGCTCCAACCTGGTGGACCTGCTGGGGGGCCTGTCTCACGCCTGGCGGCTGCATCCGGTGGTGACGGTCCACTACGTGTCACAGCTCGCGCTGCTGCTCTCGTATCCCGTGGTCATCGTCCACAACGTCCTCAACGGCGAGTTCTGGGACATCCTCGCCTTCCACTTCCTGGTCATCGGCCTGCTGGGCATCATCTACCGGTTCGAGACCCGGCACCTGCCGGACGACCGGCGCGTGCATGGCGCGAGCTTCCTGCCCATGGCGATGCTGATGCCGGTGACCTACGCGCTGTTCACGCCGCTCGCGCTGCTGACACTGGACTCGGGGAGCTGGGAGACGCGGGGCAGTCCCAGCAGCGCTCCGGCCGAGTCGCCCGCGGACAACGGCGGCGGCCTTCCTCCCACCCACGCTGGTGAGGGCTCTCATCCATGAACCAACGCGTCGCCAATCGCATCAACTCCATCGTGGTCTCGGCCTACAAGTTCATGGGCTCGGTGCTGCTGGCGTTGATCATGCTCGGGCTCCTCTCCTTCCTCTCCGTGCAGGGCTTCTTCATGGTGAGCCGGAGCTGGGTGACCCCCACCGTGATGTCGCCCACGGACCAGGAGATCCTCACCCTCAACACCCAGGTTGCGGCGCAGACGTCCGCCCGGGACCACGTGCTCGCGGAGCGGCGCACGGTGGAGAACCGCATCGCGGACGCCGAGCGCACCATCACAGCCGAGCGCGCCTTCCAGCAGCGCTTCCGGGTGGCCCTGCACGGTGAGCGCGCCGCGAGAGCCCGGGTGTCCCGGCGCCTGTCGGAGCTGCGGCGCGAGTACGGCCTGGCCCGGGAGGAGATCCTCACGTCCAACCGCGCCTTCTCCGGCCTGACGCGCGTGCGCACCGACGCGCTGTATGGCGCGCGGCTGCTGGAGCAGGAGGACAAGCTCACCATCAACCACCACCTGGCGCAGCTCGCGCAGAGCAACCTGTCGCTGGCGCAGAGCTCCGTGGACCTGGAGACGCGGCTGGAGTCGCTCAACCGGGAGCTCGCCGGCCTGGCGGCGGTGGAGGGCGGGCTGGGCAAGGACAGCACGCCGGACGGGATGACCACGGACGTGCTGCTGCTGGAGCGCGAGTACACGCACTCGGCGCTGGAGCTGTCCCGCGCGGAGGCCACCCTCAAGAGCCTGCGCGAGGACTTGAAGGCCCTGGACGACGTGGCCCTCCGGTATGCCACGCTGATTGCGTCGCTGCGCGCGTCGCCGTACCTCCGGGCGATTGAAAAAGACCTGACGGTGGCCTTCGTTCCCTACGAGAACCTGCCCCAGGCCGGGCAGGGCACGCCGCTCTATGCCTGCTCGGCCAAGCTGTTCTGGTGTCGAGAGGTGGGCGTGGTGGGCGTGGTGCTGGAGGGCGAGGTGTCCATCAAACATCCCATCCGCCAGTACATGCTCCGGGGGGTGATGGTGGAAATCCAGCTATCGGACTCGCCTGCTGCCCGGGAGGATTTGCTCCACCTGGGCCGTCCCCCGATGCTGCTGTAGATGGCGCCCTCCCGCGGAGGTGGAGACGGTCTATGCGGATGATGCTCACTTGCGGTGCGCTGCTGTCCCTGGCCGCGCGGACCGCGCTGGCGCAGCAGGCGCCTCCTGCCGGGCCGGCGGCTCCGCCCCAGGTAGAGGACCGGGCGGGCGGCTACTGCGACTTCGTGCGTGGCGTGGGCGACGCGGAGGCGGCGCTGGAGCTGGCGCCGGAGCTGTTCGCCGGCTTTGGCCTGGTGAACACGGGTGAGGCCGAGGGTGGCGCAGGCGCCACGGCGCTGGGCAAGCCGAAGTGGCGGCTGACAGCCGGCGTCGGCTACGACTTCGTGGGGCTGTATCGCGGCGGAGCCCTCCGCAAGCGCGCGGAAGCCGAGTGCCGCCGCCAGCGTGCCCTGACCACGCTGGAGGCCGCGATCCACCAGGGCAGCGGCCTGGGCGAGGACTCCGCGCTGGAGGCCCGCGCCCGGGTGCTCCAGGACGCCCTGCCCCGTGCCGAGGAGCTGGTCACCTCGCTGCGCAATGACCTGCGCGAAGGAAGGACGACGCTGGAGGAGTTGAACGCCGTGCAGGTGCGGCTGGACAACCTGCGGGCCCTTGCCACCCACACCGCGCTGACCCGCGAGCGGCTGGCGGCACGGCCTCGCGTTCCGGAAGGCCAGCGGCTCGACACGCTGCTGGAGGAGCTTCAGGCCGCGGACGACGAGGTGGAGGCCGCCTCCGGAGGACTGCGCAGCGCGAAGGCCTGGCAGCTGAGCCTGCGCGGCGGGTACGACGAGCTCATCGACGTGGAGCAGGAGGTCCCCCTCTTCGGGCAGATCACGGTCAGCTACAACCTGGGCCACCTGTGGCAGGGCACGGCCAACGCCCGCGCCCGCGAGGGCCGGCGCCGGGCGACGCTCGAGGACGTGTCGGGCGTGCCCCAGCGGGTGGGCGAGCTGATGGCGGAGCTGCGCTCCGTCCAGCGCACCGAGGAGGGCCGCCTGCGCGAGGTGTCCACCCTGGTGACGGACCTGGAGGGCCAGCTCCGCGAGGTGGAGGCCCTGCAGACGCGGGAGGTCCGCCGCTTCCGCGACTACCTGCTGCTGGAGCTGACCCGGCTGCGGGCGGAGCAGGCCTACCTGCACGCCCATGTGCAGGCGCTCGGCACCTTCCTGGGCGCCGGGACGCCGTGACGCCGCGGCAGCGCCTGGCGGCCTGTGTCGCCGTCGCCATGCTGCTCGGGCTCGGGGGGGTGGCCCTGAGCGCGTCAGACGGGGCCCCGCGGAGAGAAGGTCGGCCCGTGCGAGCGGAAGGTGAACACGGGCGGAAGGAAGCCAGGTCCGTGCAGACGCCCGTGTCGCTGTCCCGGCTGAAGGTCACGCAGGGCGAGCTGCGGCCCGAGCCGGACGGGCAGCTCATCGTCGACGGGCCTCGCATGCGCGCGGTGGTGCCGGGCTCCAAGGCCGCGTCGGCCGAGCTGCGCTTCACGGTGCTGGGGCCCACGGTGCAGCAGGTGGCGCTCGCGTCAGGGGAGCAGCGCCAGCAGGTGGGCCTCAAGCTGCGGGCGCTCGATGGCTGCAACCTGGTCTATGTGATGTGGCGCATCGCCCCGAAGCCGGGCGTCGTCGTCAACTACAAGCGCAACCCGGGGCAGCACACCAGCCGCGAGTGCGGCAACGGGGGCTACACCACCGTGCGTCCCGTGCGCCGGGGCTCCGTGGAAGCACCCGCGCCTGGAAGGCAGCACACGCTGCGTGCCGTGCTCGACGGCCCCCTGCTGCGCGTCTGGGCGGATGGCCGGCTGGCCTGGGAGGGTGAGCTGCCCGCGGAGGCGCTCACCTTCGACGGTCCGGTGGGCCTGCGCTCGGACAACGTGCGCGTGGCCCTCCAGCTCTACAGCCCCCTGCCCTGAAGGCTCGCGCCCTACAGGCGAGGCTGGAGCAGCGATACGGGCGCGGCCGACTTGTCGGCCTTGTCCGGCTCCCGCTCGGACACGGGCTCCGCGCAGAGGCTGGAGGCGTTCTGCGTGCAGCGGCCGCCGTCCTGCATGTCGAACTGCCAGCGGTGCCGGGGACACACGAGGTAGCGGCCCTCCTCCACCCAGCCCTCGGACAGGTCCGCGCCCTGGTGGGGGCAGAACTTCTGGATGGAGAAGCGCTTGCCGCCCACGTCCACCACGGTGCGCTCGCGCTGCGCCTCCGTGGAGCGGATGCCCTCGCAGAACTCGCGCATGTCCTCGATCTCCACGCCCAGGAAGCCGTGGAGCACGGGCTCGTACACATCCGGGTTGCGGCTGAGCCGCAGGCGGAAGGACAGCAGGAAGTCCTCCCAGTTCAGCTTCCGGTCCAGCACCCGCACGATGTCCGCCGCGCGCACCTTCATCGTGTAGCGCACCGCCTCGCGGAGCTCCGGCACCACGTCCACGCGCCGGCCCTTGAAGTCCACCCGGAGCAGCCGCTCGGGCAGCTCCGTCAGCTCCACGTACAGCGGCATGCCCACGCGCTCGTGCAGCTCCAACAGGTCCAGCTTGCGCTGCAGCTCCACGCGCAGCCGCTCGTGAATCTCATCCACCTCGGCGCGCATCATGTTGCGTCGCCGCTCGCGGAAGACGTGCTCCTGCATCGCCGCGTAGTCGCGCAGGTACTGCTCGAGGTTCTCCGGCGTCACGCGCTCCGGGGACAGCGAGACGAACTCCAGCGTGCGCGCGTCCAGCACGTCCCCGGGCATGGGCTCCAGGTAGCGCGTGGCCGCGTCCGGCAGCCGCTTGCGCATGAACTCGAAGAGGTGCGTCGCGTTCGGGAAGATGTTCACCTTCTCGAAGTTGAGGTGGAACTGGGCCGGGTCCAGGAAGCACGCGGGGCCCGCCGCGGCGATGTACGCGCGGGGCTGCACCTGCTCCAGCGCGCGGGCCACCGCCTCGAACTTGCTGTCCCGCTTCTTCAGGGAGATTGCGGAGTACACCTCGGGCGCGTACTCGTAGCAGGTGGGGTGCCAGATGGCCCCGGAGAACTGGGCGGAGAAGACGTCGATGGGCCCCTCCTCCGCGACGATGCGCGCCATCCGGTCATGGAGCTTGCAGTCGTTGAGGTTGAGGAAGCACTGGGTGTCCCCGCGCACCATCACCGCCGAGTCGCGGTTGGTGCCCTGCTCGGAGACGAACAGCTTGATGTAGCCGCCCTTGATGGGGACCTCGCGTCCGTCCTCGCAGGCGATGACGCGCTTGCAGCCGTACTTCGCGAAGACGTCCTGCAGCTCCGAGCGGTGGAAGCGCGGCACCAGCACCGTGAAGTCCCGCCGCTGCACGGTGGCGAGGAACTCCGGGTCGAAGTGGTCCTTGTGCTCGTGGCTGATGTAGAGGAAGCGCTCCTTGCCCGGGGTCTCCAGCTTCTCGCGCACCAACGGGGCCAGGTGGTGGTTTCGAGGGAGCTGCATCCACGCCGAGTCGAAGGCGCCCTGAGGAGAGAGCCACGGGTCCATGACGACGATGGCCCCCGCGGTCTCCACGACGAAGCCGGCGTGGCCCAGGAACGTAATCTGCATGGAGGTCTTCCCTTCCCTTCGGACTCGAGGCGGGCCGGCGGAGCGCCGCGCCCGGACAACGGCCGGCGACTGGCGCGTCGGCGCCCGAAGGCTGGGAACCCTCGGCCACACCTGCCACCTGCCCTCCGGTACAGTGCGGACATCCGTCAGCGGACCTGGCCCGCGTCCACCAGGAAACACGGGGGGCGCGAAGGGCTCTCGCCCTCCACGCCCCCATTGGCTTCACGACGGTGGCTTCACCCGTGTGACGGGGGCGCCACCGAAGCGCACTCCTGACTACGGCTGGATTTCACGGACGGACAGCCACTTGAAGTCCACGTCGTTGGCGTTGTCCCAGCGGAACGTGGCGATGGGGCCACCCCAGCTGATCGGCATGGCACCGACGGCGCCACCGCAATGGTCGGCGTCGCCGCCCCAGTCGCCAGCGTCCACCATGTCGTGGACCTTCTTCCAGGTGACCTTGTCCGCGTTCTCGTTGACGTACAGCTCCAGGCGCACGGCTTCCTTGCCGTTGACGGGGGTGTTGCGCATCACCGCCTTGAAGCCCACCCAGCGGCCCTTGAGCGCCGAGGTGGCGGGCTTGTACGGGGCCTGCTCGTAGGAGACGTGCCACGTCTCCTTCTGCCAGCGGGCACGGCCGTCATAGTGCAGGCCGCCCTTGTAGCTGCTGCCCTCGCAGCCCGAGTGGTCGTCGTTGTGCTTGCCGCCGCGCGCATACCAGTCGAAGTTGTCCGCGCCGTCCTGCGCCGCGTTGAGCTTCACGAAGCCCGTCATCTCCACGTTCTTCCAGTCGTTGGCGGCCTGCATGTAGCCACGGCTGGCCAGCACGTCACGGTCATACGTCGGAATCTTCGCGGCGCTGTAGCCGGTGGACGTGGAGACGCCCATGCGCACCTGGCTGTTCTTCATCTTCCAGGAGCCGTCCGCGTTGCGCGTAATCGTGTTCTGCGGGTCGAAGCGCTTGTCCGCCGTCGGGTTGTCGGCGAGGGACCACTCCTCACCGCCCGCCACCGTCGGGTACAGCTGCGTCACGCCGAACTTGTCCATGCCCGGCTTGTTCGGAGTCGTCGGAGGAGGCGTGGGGGTGGGCGTCGGCTCCGGAGCGGGGCTCGGCTCTGGAGCGGGGCTGGGGTCCGGCGTGGGCACCGGCGTGGGCTCAGGGGTGGGCTCCGGGGTCGGCTCGGGCGTGGGCGCCGGCTCGGTCGGCTGCCCACCGGGCGGCTCGGACGGATCGGGGCTCGGCAGCTGGGGCTGCTCCACGGGCGGCTCGACAGCCCCTGGCGAATCGCTTCCTTCGTTGCCAGGGTTACCGCAGCCGGAAGCGGTGGCCAGCGCGAGCAGGGCACCACAGGTTGAAGCGAGAAATCGGTTCCGGGTCAAGGTTCGGTCCTTCTTCGGGGGGCCGCGAGAGTGACGGGGCCGTGGGCGACGATCGCCGGCGGCCTCCTGAACGCGCCCTCCTCCCCGAAGGCCGGAGCTGCCTTGGGGAGCGGGGACGCCTGGCTGGTCTCGATGGCCCCGTGACTCTTCAGTCCAACCGGGACCGTGCGAAACCCATCCTCCTACCGAACACTTCCCAACTCTTGCCCGGGCACTGGAGCGCCCCCCTGGCCGCCCCTCCACTGGACAGGCCAGCACCTCGACAGACCGCCTGTTGAGCGCCCGCGCACCGTCGACTCTTCGGTTTTCTCGAAGGAGCGGCGCTGGAATCTCTATTTGTCGATGGGTCGGGCGGCTCTTATCTCCACAGCCCTATGGGAAATCTCGAGAGCATCGGCAGTCCGGCCCTATGGGGCGGGTTCATCGTCTTCGTCATCGCGATGCTGGCGCTCGACCTCGGCGTGTTCCACCGCAAGGCGCACGTCGTGAAGTTCAAGGAGGCGCTGGGCTGGAGCGTGGTGTGGGTCAGCCTGTCGCTCGTCTTCAACGCCGTCGTCTGGTGGAAGTTCGGGGCCGAGCCGGGCGTGCAGTTCCTCACCGGCTACCTCATCGAGAAGTCGCTCTCCGTCGACAACATCTTCGTCTTCGTCGTCATCTTCTCCGCGCTGCGCATCCCCGCGCTGTTCCAGCACCGGGTGCTCTTCTGGGGCATCCTCAGCGCGCTGGTGCTGCGGGCCATCATGATCTTCGCGGGCGTGGCCATGCTGGAGCGCTTCCACTGGCTCATCTACGTCTTCGGCGCCTTCCTCATCCTGACGGGCGTGAAGCTCTTCCTGCAGCGCAACAAGGAGGAGCACCCGGAAGACGGCTGGCTGATGCGGTTCGCCCGGCGCACCATCCCCTCGACGAACACGTTCGACGGGCACCACTTCTTCACGAAGGAGAACGCCCGCTGGCTGGCCACGCCGCTCTTCATGGCGCTGCTGCTGGTGGAGGCGTCGGACGTCATCTTCGCGCTCGACTCCATCCCCGCCATCTTCGCGGTGACGAGAGATCCGTTCATCGTCTTCACGTCCAACATCTTCGCCATCCTCGGCCTGCGCTCGATGTTCTTCCTGCTGGCCGGCGCCGTGGAGAAGTTCAGCTACCTGAAGGTGGGCCTGTCCGCGGTGCTCGTCTTCGTCGGTGCGAAGATGTCGCTGGTGGACGTGGTGAAGGTGTCCCCCGCGGTGTCGCTGGGCGTCATCGCCACCCTGCTGGGCGGGAGCATCGTGGCGTCGCTCATCAAGAACCGGAACGCCCCGGCCACTCCGCCCGTCTCCAAGGAGCTCCCGGGGACGTCCGAGGCCTGAGCCGCCCGGCCCGGGGTTTCAGGAGGAGGCCCCTGTCCGGGGCCTCCTCAGGAGGCGGAGGCGAGTGACAGCGCCACGAAGTCCAGCCAGGCGCGCACCGCCTCCTCGAAGTCCTCAATCGGCAGGTGCACCGTGCGCCCGGGAATGGCGTACTCGGTGCGCAGGGTGGCGCGGGCGTAGGTGAGCTCCACGCTCCAGCTGTCCCCCGGCACCTCCCAGGAGCCCCGGCGGGTGGAGCGGAACTCGCCAATCAGCTCGAGCAGTCGCTCCGCCGCGCCCGAGCCGGGCTGGAGCTCGCTGGTGAGGTAGTCCGCCAGCGCGTCGTCCGGAGCCGGAGCCCGAACGACCACGCTTCCCCACGGCTCCCACGTGAAGCGAAGATTTCTCGTCGACACGAGCCCAGGGTGACATGCCTCGCGCCCGCACACACGTGGGGGGCAGTGCGAGGCTACGTACAGTGAACACATGGGCGAATGAGCCGGAAAACGAAGAGGCCGTGAGTCCTGGGTTTCCCCTCGGACTCACGGCCTCTTTGAAGTGGGCGCAGCAGGGATTGAACCTGCGACCCCTGCCGTGTGAAGGCAGTGCTCTACCGCTGAGCTATACGCCCTTGCTGTGTGTGCTGCCGTGTCGGCAACGAACGCGGGGGTAAATGCCATCCGCCCGCGCGGGTGTCAACGCAATTTCGACTACAGGCCGTCGAGCTTCTCCTCCAACTCGCGCAGGCGGCGCTTGAGTCCCGAGAGCTGCTTGCCCAGGGACTTGAACTCGCTGCGGGGCGCGAAGTTGAAGGCCTTCATCAGCTCCTCCTGCCCCCGGTCCAGCGCCTGCTTGCCGCGCTGCACCTTCCCGATGGCGTTGGCGATGGCCATGGCCCGCTTGTCGTCGGCCATGAGCTTCTCCATGGCCTTGCCGGACACGTCCAGCGCCTGCTTCTTCAAGTCGTCCCTGATGCCCATGGTGCCCCTCCCCCGCTCACGGCTCGTCGATGTACTGCGTCTGCAGCTTCGCGAAGACCCGGTCGGCGATGCCCTTGTACTTCATCCGCTCGATGAGCGGCTGCAGGTCGCCCTTCATGGAGATGCGGCGCTTGAGCACCGCCTCCACCGGATCCAACGTGCCGGTCAGCAGCTGCTTCCAGACCGAGTACGGGGCGCGCGCCAGATAGACGGGCTCCAGCTCGTCCAGGTCATCCGGATCCGCCAGCACGCGGGCCTTCTCGATGCGGCAGTCGCCGGGGACGACGTGCACCACGAAGGTCTTCGCCAGCTTGCCCGGCTCGGCCTCGATGATGGCTCCGAAGTCGCCCTTCCAGCCCTTGCCGGCCACGACGCACTCGGGGTCCTCATTGGTGAGACGAACGGCCTCGTCCAACCACTCCTTCGACGGGAACTTCGGCATCACTGACTCCCTAGCCCCTCCGGAAGATGCTCCCGATCCTGGACAGGAGCCCGCCATTGTCGCTGCCGCTGCTGGCCGTGGGGCCCTGCTGCGGGTTGCGCGCGGCGGCTTCCTGGAGCGCCCGCTTCAGCTGCTCCGGCGTGTCACGCGTGGCGAGGTCCACCTTGCGCATGCCACTGGCCTCTTCCACCGTCACCTGGAGCAGACACTCCTCGGTGAGGCGGAAGTCGATCTTCCGGCCCGCGGCGGCGGCCGGTACGCGCACGGTGCCCAGGTACTCGTTGTCCACCAGCATGTCGCTGTCGCCCTGGTAGATGTCCAGCTCGATGAAGGGCGAGCCCGGCTCCTTCGGCGGAGGCAGGCGGAAGCTCTTCACCAGCGGGATGAGCGAGTTCTTCTCGATGATGCGCTTCACGCGGCCGTTGGGCATCGCGTAGCCGATGGGCATGGACAGCGCATCCAGCAGCGTCACCGCGTCGATGCTGCCCAGCGAGTCGCCCAGCAGCGCCGCGCCCAGCGCCACGCACTCGTCCGGGTGGACGCCCTTGCGCGGGGCCTTGCCGAAGTGCGCTTGAATCTTCTGCTGCACCAGGGGCATGCGGCTCTGGCCGCCGACGAGGATGATCTCGTCGATCTCCGCGCGGGAGATGCCCTTCTCCTCCAGCACCCGGTCGCAGATGTCGAAGGTGCGGTCCACCAGGTCGCCGGAGAGGCTGTTGAGGAACTCTCGCGTCAGGGGGATGCGCAGATCCAGCGGCTTGCCCTTGCGCTCGTCGATGAAGGGCAGGTCGATGACGACGTTGGGGATGAGCGTGAGGTCGATCTTCGCCGCTTCCGCCGCGTTCTTGATGCGCTGGAGGGCGATGGGGTTCTCCGTGAGGTCGACCTTGTTCTCCTCGCGGAAGCGCTCCAGCACATACTCCATGATGCGGTTGTCGAAGTCCGTGCCGCCCAGGAAGGTGTCACCGCCGGTGGCGAGCACCTCGAAGACGTTGCCGGCCAAATGCAGCACGGACACGTCGAACGTGCCGCCGCCCAGGTCATAGACGAGGACCTTCTGGTCCAGGCCGCGGTTGAAGCCGTAGGCCAGCGCCGCCGCGGTGGGCTCGTTGACGATGCGCTTCACGTCGAAGCCCGCCAGCCGGCCGGCCTCCTTCACCGCGTTGCGCTGGTTGTCGTTGTAGTAGGCCGGGACGGAGATGACCGCCGCGTCGATGGGGCCGCCCAGGAACTGCTCGGCGATGGTCTTCACCTGGCCCAGCACGAAGCTGGACACATGGGGCAGCGAGTACAGCTTGCCACCCAGCATCACCGCCGCGTCCCCGTTGGGGCCCTCGACGATGTCGTAGGGGAAGTACCCCTTGAGGTCCTCCACCACCTTGGAGTTGAACTTCCGGCCGATCAGCCGCTTCGTCCCCCAGAGGGTGTTGTGGGGGTTGGTGACCATCTGATCCTTGGCCACCCCGCCCACCATCAGGTCGCCACGGGACGACAGGGCGACCACGGACGGAAGGGTCAGGTTGCCGCGATCCGTGGGGACGATCTTCGGGATGCGGTTGCGCACGGAGGCCACCAACGTGTTGGTGGTGCCCAGGTCAATCCCGACGATGCGAGGTCTGTCCGCCATGAAGTTCGGGGGGCGTGGGCCAGTGGAGGCGCGCCTGCCCTCCACTCTCTATCACGTCGCGCGTGCGCGTGCGCGTTTCTGGGCGTCCGCCTCAGTCCCCCGGGTCCGGGTCGCCCGGCGGGGGCTCGGCCGCCCCCTCGGTGGGGACGACCGGAGTCTCCCCCCGGGGCAGGGCCAGCTCCAGCGCCTCGACGGAGGCCAGGACGAGCCGATCATAGGGCGCCTCCGCCCCCACCGGCAGCTCCTCGATGAACCGGGACACCCGCAGGAGGATGCGCTCCCCGTCCCGGGGCAGCACTGTCAGGGGGTACACCAGCGCCAGCTCGTCCCGGGCCCGCGTCATGGCCACGTAGAAAAGGCGGCGCTCCTCCTCTTCCTCCTCGGGCGACCGGGTGGCCAGCGACAGGGGGAAGCGGCCGTCGGCCAGCCAGAGGACGAAGACGGCCCGCCACTCCAGCCCCTTGGCCTGGTGCACGGTGGACAGCGTCAGGTACTCGTCCGGGGCGTCCGCCCCCAGGGCCTCCCCCGCGGCGAACTCCGCCACCAGGGCGATTTCGGACAGGAAGCGGGGCAGGTCCTCGAAGCGGCTGGCGAACTCCGCGAGCTGGCGGAGGTCCTCCTCCCGCAGCTCCTCCGCGGCGAACTCCGCCTTGAGGTACTCCGCGTACCCACCTGCCAGCACGTCTTCAATCAGCGCCCCGGGAGTGCGCAGCCCCTCCGGCCGGGTCAGTCGGAGCATCAGGTCCGAGAAGCGCTGGAACCCCTTCTGGCCCTTGCGCGGCACGTGCGCGCGGACGTCGCCATGGGCCAGCCCCTCCGCCAGGGGCGTGCCCTCCGGCAGCGCGCGCAGGGACGTCCACAGATGCTCCGTCGTCGCGGGGCCCACGCCGGGCACCCGCCGCACCACCCGCTTGAAGGCGAGCTCGTCCGCGGGGTTGTTCACCAGCCGGAGGTGGGCCAGCACGTCCTTGACGTGGGACTGCTCGAAGAAGCGCACCCCGGAGCGCACCCGGAAGGGGATGCCCCGGCGCGCCAGCTCCAGCTGCAGCTCCAGGGAGTGGCTGTGGGCGCGGTAGAGGACGGCCATGGCCTCCAGCGACAGGCCCTCGTCGCGCAGCTCGAGGACGCGCTGGGCCACGAAGGTGGCCTGCTCGGCGGCGTCCTTCGTGGGCACGACGACGGGCATGACGCCCGAGGGGCGCGCGGCGGTCAGCTCCTTGGGGAACTGCCGCTCGTTCCGGGAGATGGAGACGTTGGCCAGCCGGAGGATTTCGGGGGTGGAGCGGTAGTTGCGCGTGAGCGTGAAGACGGCGCAGCCGGGGTAGCGCTCGGGGAAGCCGATGATGTTGGTGAAGTCCGCGCCCCGGAAGCTGTAGATGGACTGGCAGTCGTCGCCCACCACCGTCAGGTCCTTGCGCTCCCCGGCGAGCAGGTCCACGAGGTCGCCCTGGAGCCGGTTGGTGTCCTGGTACTCGTCCACGAGGACGCAGCGGAAGCGCTCGGTGAGCTGGGCCCGGATGTCGGCGTGCTGGGTGAGCAGCCGCTTCAGGTGGAGCAGCAGATCATCGAAGTCCATCAGGTGCATCTGCGCCTTGCGCTGCTGGTAGCGCGCACCGGTGGCGAGCACCTCGGGGGCCAGCGGGAGGAACTGGGGGCGGCGGTCCACCAGCACCTGGGACACGGGCTGCTGGAGGTTGGTGGCCATGGACACCAGCTCCAGCACCAGCTCCGGGCGGGGGAAGCGCTTGTCGCTCTTGAGCTTGCGCTCGGCGATGCACGTCACCATGAGGTCGCGCGAGTCCTCGCGGTCCAGCACGGTGAAGTTGGGGGAGAAGCCCAGCGCGCCCGCATGCTGGCGCAGCAGCACGTGCGCGGCGTGGTGGAAGGTGCCGCCGAGGATGCGCTTCACGTCCGCGAAGGAGCCGGCCAGCTCCTCCACCCGCCGCGTCATCTCCCGGGCGGCCTTGTTGGTGAAGGTGAGCAGGAGGATGCCCTCCGGCGGCACGCCGCGCTCCAGCAGGCGGGCCACGCGGAAGGTGAGCGTGCGCGTCTTGCCCGAGCCCGCGCCGGCGATGACGAGCACCGGCCCCTCCCCCGCCTCCACCGCCGCGAGCTGCTCCTCGTTGAGGAGGGCGGCGTAGTCGATCCGCGACGACGGCTTCGCGGGGGCGACCTTGAGGGTGTACGAGCGAGTGGCCATGGGGCGGGGAACTCTAACCGCCCTGCCCTTCGCGGACACCCGGATCCGGGTGGATCAGGGCACGGGCTTCAGGGCGGTCAGCCGGGCCGACGCCGCCGCGCGGACCTGGGGGGATGGATCCCGCTCCCTCGCCAGCTCGAGCAGCAGTCGCGAAACCTGCTGGGGCAGCTTCGTCCCCACCGCCTCCAGCGCCGCGGTGCGCTCCTTCACCGCGCCGTCCAGCCGCTCACGCACGCCCTGGTCGGCGCAGGTGCGGACACCGGGTGACTGCTCGCGCAGGAGCAGCTCCGCGTCCGCCAGCCGGGCCTCGGACAGCCGCTTCGCCTCGGCCGCCCTGCGGTCGAACTCGGCCAGGTCCTCGGCGAACTCGGAACTGGCCGCGCGGGCGCGGGCGATGGACTCCGCCGCGAAGCGCGCGTTGACGGCCGCCGCGCAGAGCTGCCGCGCGGTCCCCAGGGGCATGCGGCCCTCGGACGTGACGGGCTCCTCGTTCGCCACCTCCAGTGCCCAGAGCGCGAGCTGCCGCGCCGCCACCGCCGAGGAGAAGTGCTGGCCGCGCTGCTCGCGAATCTGCACCCAGCGGCGCAGCACCACCGGATCCGGCGCGCCTCCGTCCACGGCGCGCTGGTACTCCGTGGACGCCTGGGCGAGCCGACCGGACAGGTCCAGCAGCACCGCCACCGTGAGGTACAGCTCCGAGCTCGTCGCCCGCTCGCGCAGCGTCTCCAGGCGAGAGGCCACCTCGTACTCCGCCACCGGGCGCGGCAGCGCCGAGAGCACCGTGCGCAGGGACTCCAGCGCGTGCTGGCGGATCAGCGGGTTGCGGGCGGCGCGCAGCGCGTTCAGCAGTGGATCCAACGCGCGCACGGAGACGTGCTGCCCCAGCTCCTCCGCCGCCTGCCAGCGGTCCAGCGCGTCCGGCGCCACCAGCGCGCGCTTCAGGTCTTCCAAGTCGCGCAGGTAGTGGCCCACATGCGAGGCCTGGACGAGCGGCTCGGGGCGGGCCAGGGCGGCGCGCTCGGCGCGGGTCTGGGCCAGGCGTGCTGGGAAGCCCGTCAGCTTCGGCCCCAGCGGGTGCGCCTTCACTCGCGCCTCGGCCTCGTCCACCAGCCCGGAGACGAGCAGCCCCTCCACCTCCAGCTCCAGCAGCAGGGCGCGCGCCTCCTCGCGGTGGGCGCCGGCCGGGAAGTCCTTGAGGTACGCGAAGAGCTTCATCGCGCCCGACGCCTTCGCCTGCGCGAAGGCCTGGCCGTCCAGCCGCGACTCCACCTCCTGGCGGCGCGGATCATCCGGTGCGGCCTTCAGGTAGTCGGCCAGCTTCGTCGGGTCCTCGGTGTTCGCCAGTTCGCGAGACTCGGCCTCGGACAGCAGGCGCTTCGCCTCGTCGCGCTGGGAGCCGTCCGGGTGCTCCTGGAGGAACTGGCGCCAGGCGGCCACGGTGTCGGCCTCCTTCGCGGCGTTGAAGCGCAGGCCCTCCAGCAGCGTCTTCGCGGTGCGCGAGGGCGCCTCGTCCGGGTACGCCTCCAAATAGCGCTTGTAGGCAATCACCGTGTGCAGCCGCTTGGCGTCCTCGAACTCCAGCTCCGCCAGCCGCGCCTGGGCGGCGTCGGTGTCCGGGTGCGTGGGATTCTCCCGGAGGAACGCCCGGTACGCCTCCACGGTGTCGGTGCTCGCGGCGCGCGTGTAGGGCGAGGAGATGCAGCCGGTGGCCAGCAGCAGGACGGCGAGGGCTCGACGAAGGGGGGCCATTCACCCCCAGCAATACCGCACCCGCGCTCCCCCGGAAACCCGAGCCCTGACGGCCGGTTGCCTGGGTAGGTTTTTTGACGACACACGAACTCCGGCCGAGCATGGCTGCCTCATGCCGCTACAGGGAGGTCGCTCCATGAGGTCGGTTGCGCTGATCGGAACCCTCGCGGTGCTGGCGACGGGGTGTGCCACCTCGGGCGCGCCCCTGGAGCCCTGGCTGGACTCCTACAGCCTGCGCTACCGCTCCGCCTCTCCGCCCGCCTTCCCGCGCGAAGCGCTCTCCAGCCCGGTGGTCGCCACGAAGAAGGCGCGGACGCCTCCGAGGACCGAAGTGTCCTCGCGAGAGGACCGGGCCGGTGCCCAGGCGAAGCCGGTGGCCTCCCGCGCGCCCAAGAAGCCCTCCGTCACCCGCGCCACGACGTCCACGCGCCCCACCCCGCAGTCCACCAACCCACGCGAGACGGTGCTCGCCACGGCGCGCGCGCTGGTGGGCAAGCAGCAGGTGACGCTCAACGGGCGCAAGTATCCCTCCGACTGCACCGGCCTCATCGAGGGCGTCTATGCCCAGGCCGGCGTCACCTTCAAGGGGACGCTCAAGCCCGGCGACAACGGCGTCACCGCGCTCTACCGCCACGCCCGCGCGAAGGGCCGCGTCTTCACGGAGGGCCGGCCCGTGCCCGGCGACCTCGTGTTCTTCCGCGAGACGTACGACCAGAACCGGGACGGCCGGCGCAACGATGGACTCACCCACGTGGGCATCGTCGACGACGTGGCCGCGGATGGCACCGTCACCGTCATCCACCGCGTGCGCCGGGGCGTCGTGCGCTACCGGATGAACCTCGACCGCCCCCACCTGCCGAGAGATCCGAAGACGGGCCAGGCGCTCAACGACTTTCTGCGCCACCCCGGCCCCAACCGCGAGCCCGTGCTCACCGGCCAGCTCTTCTCCTCGTATGGCAGCGTGCTGCCCTCGGCCCCGGTCAAGACGAAGCCGGTGCCGGTGGCGCTTCGCTGAGCCCACCCGCACCGGCTGTTTGTTCGCGGGCCCCTGCCCCTGAGTCCTCCCGAGGCCCGACACCGGGCCCCGGGGGAGGCCCCCCGTCGTCACCTCAGGCGCGAGCGGTGCGGTCCCACGCGGCGCGCTGCGTGTTGCGCAGGAAGCGCCAGAAGCCCACGACGATGGCCAGGTTCATCGTGACGAAGTAGTAGGCCACCGAGGCCACCCGCTTCGACGTGCCCCGCTTCAGCACGCCCGTCTTCCCCAAGTAGGCCAGCGCGTAGAACAGCGCCTGCCCGAAGAGGGTGAAGCGGTAGAACATGCTGTCGAGCAGGAACACGTTGGCCAGCAGCGCCAGGCCCATCAGCGCGGGCGCGCACCAGCGCAGCAGCTTGTGGGACCAGAAGGCGAACGCGGGGAAGCCAGCGGTCGGCAGCAGCAGGCCCGGCACCATGCGGAGGCTCTGGAAGTTGCCGGCGGCGATGCGCGCCCGGCGGCCGAACTCCTTGCCGTAGTCCTCCGTCGTCTCCTCGTGAGCAACCGCCTGCTCCTCGTAGACGACCTTGTAGCCCTTCTCCAGGATGCGCAGCGGAATCACGAAGTCGTCGACGATGGTGGACGGCGGCAGCTCCGTGAACAGCGTGCGGCGGATGGCGTAGAGCCCTCCGTTGGCGCCCACCACCGCGCCGCGCCGCCCCTCGTACATCTTGATGAGGGACTCGTAGCTCCAGTACGCGCTCTCCTCGTAGTCCTGCTTCGTCGGATTGTAGAGCTTGAGCTTCCCGCAGACGGCGCCCACCTCCGGGTCATCGAAGTGGCGCACGAGCCGTTCAATGGCCTCCGGTTCGATCATCGTGTTCGCGTCCGAGAGGACCACGATGTCGCCCCTGGCCATGGGAATGCAGCGGTTGAGCACCGTCGTCTTGCCCGCGCGTGGCGCGGGGGACAGGCGAACCCGCTCATCCGAGCAGTTGCGAACGATGTCATCCGTGCCGTCAGAGGAGCCGTCCGAGCCGATCAGCACCTCGAACTTCTCCGCCGGGTACTTCAGCGCGAGGCTGTTCTCCAGCTTCTGCTGGATGCAGGACACCTCGTTGTACGCCGCGACCACCAGGCTGACCGAGCTCTTCGGCCCGGCCGCACGCGCCTCCTGCCGGCGCACCCCACTGCCCCTCATCGCCCGGATGTTCTGGGCCACCTGCGCCGCCCCATCCAGCACGAACAGGCACAACGGGTAGAGAAAGTACGTGTGCAC
The DNA here is from genome assembly GCF_010894435.1 of Pyxidicoccus trucidator. Lineage (NCBI taxonomy): Bacteria > Pseudomonadati > Myxococcota > Myxococcia > Myxococcales > Myxococcaceae > Pyxidicoccus > Pyxidicoccus trucidator. Next base: position 68,764 of record NZ_JAAIXZ010000021.1, read on the forward strand.
GAGCAGCAGCGCGGCACACCAGAAGAAGACCTCCGCCATCGACCATGCCTCCCAGTACCCAGTCCTCGAACCTGCATGAGGGCTAAGCAAGACCTGCGCCAGACTCTGGTGTCGGGCGCCGCCCGCGGAAACTCGGACTGGCGATGGATCAGCGCGTGAAGGACTGGACTTTCTCCAGTCCGGGAGCGCCGGGAGACGGTCGTCGTTTCAGGGCCTGGCGGGGGCGTTGAGCGAGGCCAGCAGCTTGCTCGCCAGCTGGTGATTGGGGTTGAGGGCCAGCGTGTCGTCCAGCAGCGAGTGGGCCGTGTCCTGCTGATTCAGGCGCAGGGCCAGCCGGGCGCCCAGGACATAGGCGCGCAGCAGCGTGCGGTCTTCCTGGCGCAGCGCGGCCAGCTCCTTGGCAACCCCCATCAGCGAGTCCGGAGGCGAGCCGGAGCTGAGCGCGTACTCGGCCCGTGCCAGCGTGCTCCACGTGCCAGGCGAGCCCTCCGCGTTGCGCAGGCGCTCGGCCAGGGCCAGTGCATCCGGTGCCACCGTCACGCCGGCATGGAGGGCGCGGGCCTTCAGCCGGGCCAACAGCGCCGGGGCGGGCTCCACTTCGGGCGCCGCGGAGAGGACGGCGAGCTGCTTGTCCAGCTCCTGGCGCAGGGAGTCCACCTCGCTCCGGATGGGGGCCAGCTCCTTGGCAACCTCCCCCAGCGCCTTGTCCAGCGAGGCGACTTGCAGCTGCCGCTCCGCCGCATCGCCAATGTCCCGGGTCGCGTCCCTCTTCCGGTTCAGCCTCTCCGCGCGGACGCGGAGCTGCTCGAGCTCGGCCTGGAGGTCGGACATCCGCAGCGACAGGGCCACCGCGAGCTCGGCCTGGGCCTCGGTGTACTTGGGGTGTGCGGCGTTCAGCGTGCGCAGGCGCTGGATGGCCTGCTCGCGCGAGGCCAGGTCATCGCGACGAAGCAGCGCCGCCGCCCGGTCCTTGTCCTCCACCGCCGCCGCCGGCATGTCCGAGTCGCGGTCGCGCCAGGCCGGGTAGGCCAGCACGGCTGTCAGCACGAGCCCCGCCACCACGACGAGCGGCAGCAGGCGTTCCCGGCCCGCCGCCGGGCGCGCGGATTCGAACCGCTCGCCGCTGGACGCGGTGCGGCTCGCGGCCAGCAACTCCGGAGGCAGCTCCACCGGTACGCGGCGCAGGGGGCTCCCCGTCCCGGAGACCGGCTCGGCGGCCCCGGGCCCCTTTGAGGCCGGGCCGAAGGACAGCAACGTCTCGGAGCCCACGGGCGCGGGGGACTCGGGAGGCAGCCGGATGCCGACGTCCTGTCCTGGCGCCGGGAGTGCCGCGCCAAAGAGGGCCGTGCGGACGATGCCAGGGTCCTGTGTGGCCGAGGCAGGAGGCAGCTCGGCGGAGACCGCGCCGTAGGACTGCGTCGACCCCACGCGGGCCTGGCTGTCGGGGGGCGGCGTGGCGGGCACGGCGCCAAAGGCCTGCGTCGCGCCATGGGCCGGAGAGGTCCTCGGCGGGAAGATGCCGGACGACGACCGAGACGGGGCGCCGGGCTCCTGGGAGGGCACTGGCGGCACGCCGATGACCCGCTCCGAGCCGACGGGCGCTGGCACGGCGCCGAACGTCTGGGTCCTCCCGAGCTGCGAGGGTGCGTCATGCGCGGGCACGGCGCCAAAGGCCTGGGTATGGCCCTGCGATGCCGGGGTTCGCGGAGCCACGGCACCAAAGGTCTGAGTCGTGTTGCCCGGGGCGATGGAGCCCTGCGCAGGCACCGCGCCAAACGTCTGCGTGGCATTGCCGGGCGAGGTCGGGCCCTGTGCCGGCACCGCGCCGAACGTCTGCGTGGCATTTCCGGGCGAAGGCGAACCCTGTGCCGGCACCGCACCAAACGTCTGCGTCGCATTGCCGGGAACCGTGGCCCCCTGCGCCGGCACCGCGCCAAACGTCTGCGTCGCATTGCCGGGAACCGTGGCCCCCTGCGCCGGCACCGCGCCAAACGTCTGCGTCGCATTGCCGGGAACCGTGGCCCCCTGCGCCGGCACCGCGCCAAACGTCCGGGTCACCCCGACAGGAGCGACCGAGGGCGGCGGGGGTACCGCCGGACCAGACCGCTCACCTGCCCCCACGGGGGGCACGGCCCCGAAAGCCTGCGTCGTGTTCGGGATGGGCGTGGGCGCAGTCCCATCCGTGTCCGGCTTGGGATGAGGCCCCGAGCCGAACAACTGCGTCGACATCATGGGCGAGCGCCCCGCGCCGAAGATCTGCGTGGAGCTCGTGACCGCGGGCGCCCCCCCCTGCCCCGTTACCGCCGGAGCGGGCTTCGGAGGCGGGGGCTGCCCATTGGGAGAAGCCATGAACACATGGCCGCACCGCGTGCACTGGACCGACGCGCCTCCCGGAGGGAGCAGGCGGGGGTCGAGGACGTACTGCATCGAGCACTGGGGACAGGAGAGCTGCACACACCGTGCTTACCACACGGGCCCAGCGTCGGAAGCAGCTCCCAGCGACGTGGCCGCCTGGAGGGTCTGCAACTTGGCAGCACCGACGCCGGAGACGGCGTCCACCTCGTCCCAGCTCGCGAACCGCCCGGTGGCCTCGCGGGCCTCGACGAGGCGCCGGGCCAGGGCAGGTCCCACGCCCGGCAGGAGGGCAAGCTCCTCCGCCGTGGCGGTGTTCAGGTCCAACCGCCGGCCGAGCGACAGGGCCTGCGCACCCGAGGGCGCGAGCCCATCGCCACAGATGGCCACGCCATCCGCGCGGATCCGCACCGCCTCCGGCGCGCAGTCCAGCGCCGGGGCGGAGTCGGGCCATTGCAAGCGGGCCACGGCGCCCAGCCCCATCAACCCCAGCGCGACGGCGGCGAGCGCGGCGGTGCGGCCCGCCACGGACTCAGACCTTCTCGCCCATGAGGGCGGCCGTCTCGGAGACGGTGGCCACGCCCTCGGGAGGCAGCGGCTGATCCAGCCCGAACGCGGTGTGCAGCGCGCGCACGGCCAGCTCCGTGTACTTGGCGTGGATCACACACGACACCTTGATCTCCGACGTGGAGATCATCTGGATGTTGATGCCCTCCGAGGACAGCGCCTGGAACATGCGCGCCGCCACGCCCGAGTGGTTGCGCATGCCCACGCCGACGATGGACACCTTCGCGACGTTGTCGTCCGTCTCGATGCCCGCGGCCTGGATGTCCTGGGCGACGCCCTTCACCACGTCTTGCGCCTTGGCGAAGTCCGTCTTGCCCACCGTGAAGGTCAGGTCCGTCCGGCCATCCCGCGCCGGGTTCTGGACGATGAGGTCCACCACGATGTGCTTCTCGTCGAGCGCTCCGAAGATCTTCGCCGCCGCGCCCGGCACATCCGGAACTCCGCACACGGTGATCTTCGCCTCGTTGCGGTCGTAGGCGACTCCTCGGACCAGCACGTCCTCCATGGACTTGTCCTCCTCACACACGAGTGTGCCGGGGTCATCGGTGAAGGACGACTTCACCCAGAGCGGCACCTTGTACTTCATGGCGAATTCGACGGAGCGGATCTGCAGCACCTTGGCCCCCACGCTGGCCAGCTCGAGCATCTCCTCGTAGGTGATGCGGTCCAGCTTGCGCGCGGCGGGGACCATGTTGGGGTCGGTGGTGTAGACGCCGTCCACGTCCGTATAGATTTCGCAGGCATCCGCCTGCAGCGCCGCAGCCACCGCCACCGCAGTGGTATCCGAGCCGCCCCGGCCCAGCGTGGTGACGCTGCCCTCCTCGTCCACGCCCTGGAAGCCGGCCACCACGACGATGTGGCCCTTGTCCAGGGCGGCGCGGATGGGCTGCGCGTCGATGCTCTTGATGCGGGCCTTCGAGAAGGTGCTGTCGGTGACGATGCGGACCTGGTGGCCGAGGAAGCTGGTCGCCTTGCCCTGCTGGGCCTGGATGGCCAGGGCCACGAGGCCGATGGACACCTGTTCCCCGGTGGCGACGATGACGTCCTGCTCGCGCTCGTCGGGCCGATCGGTGATCTGCGCCACGAGTTTCAACAGGCGGTTGGTCTCTCCGGACATGGCGGAGACGACGACCACCACGTCATGGCCCGCCTCCTGGGCTGCCAGGCAGCGGAGGGCCACGTTCTTGATGCGGTCGACGCTTCCCACCGAGGTACCGCCATACTTCTGGACGATCAATGCCACGGCGCCTGCGACCTCCCTGTGGAGACGGGCGGAGCTATACGAGCAGCGCTCCCGGGTGTAAAGCGCCCGCAGCCGGCATTCTGGCGTTTACGCACCCCATTGGAGCCCCAATGTCTCGCGCCCGTATCCTCATCGACGGTGACACCCTCAAGCTGGAGCAGATCCTCCAGGTGGCCCGCAACGAGGTCACCGTGGAGCTCGCCCCCGAGGCGGCCACCCGTGTCCGCGCCTCGCGCGCCCTGGTCGACCGGGTCGCCGCCGGGGACACGCCCTCCTATGGCATCAACACGGGCTTCGGCACCCTGGCCGAGGTCCGCATCGACAAGAAGGACCTGCGCGACCTCCAGCGCAACCTCATCCTCTCGCACGCGTGCGGCGTGGGCACCCCCCTGCCCCTCCCGGAGGCCCGGGCGCTGCTGCTCCTGCGGTGCAACGTGCTGGCCAAGGGCTACTCGGGCATCCGCCCGGAGACGCTGACGCTGGCGCTGGACATGCTGAACCGGGACGTGGTGCCGGTGGTCCCCGAGCGGGGCAGCGTGGGCGCCTCGGGGGACCTGGCGCCGCTGGCGCACCTGGCGCTGGTGTTCATCGGCGAGGGCGAGGCGTTCCACCAGGGCCAGCGGCTGCCGGCGCGTCAGGCGCTGGAGCGGGCCGGCCTGCAGCCGGTGGTGCTGGAGGCCAAGGAGGGCCTCGCGCTGGTGAACGGCACGCAGGCCATGTGCGCGGTGGGCACCCTGCTCCAGCTCCGCGCGGAGTCGCTGGCGGAGCTCGCCGACGTGGCGGGCGCCATGACGCTGGAGGGCCTGCTGGGCAGCCACAAGCCCTTCATCCCGGAGATCCACGACGTGCGCGCCCACCCGGGCCAGAAGCAGTGCGCGGCGCACCTGCGCGAGATTCTGGTGGGCAGCGAGCTGGTGGAGACGCACGTCAACTGCAGCAAGGTGCAGGACCCCTACTCGCTGCGCTGCATGCCGCAGGTGCACGGCGCGGCGCGCGAGGGCCTGTCCTTCGCCCGGCGCATCCTCGAGGTGGAGGTGAACAGCGCGACGGACAACCCGCTGGTGTTCACGGAGACGGAGCGGATTGTCTCGGGCGGCAACTTCCACGGGCAGCCCATCTCCCTGGCGATGGACGTGGTGGCCATGGCGCTGACGCAGCTGTCGTCCATCAGCGAGCGGCGCGTGGAGCAGTTGGTGAACCCGTCGTTGTCGGGGCTGCCGGCGTTCCTGGCGAAGAACTCGGGGCTGAACTCGGGCTTCATGATTGCCCAGGTGACGAGCGCGGCGCTGGTGGCCGAGTCCCGCGTGCTGAGCCACCCGGCGTCGGTGGACTCGATTCCGTCATCCGCGGGCCGCGAGGACCACGTGTCCATGGGCATGACGGCGGCGCTCAAGGGCAGACAGGTGAGTGACTTCACCCGCTCGTGTCTGGCCATTGAAGTGCTGTGCGCGGCGCAGGCGCTGGACTTCCGCCTGCCGGTGAAGCCCGGCAAGGGCGCGCTGGCGGCGTACGAGCTGGTGCGCAGCAAGGTGCCGCACATGGACCGGGATCGTGAGCTGCACAAGGACATCGAGGCGGTGAGCCAGCTCATCGACTCGGGCGCGCTGCTCGCGGCGGTGCGCTCCGCGACGGCCTGAGGTGTCCATGCTTCACCGAACCTGCATCGCACTCCTGCTGCTTCTCTCGGCCTGCGCAACGACTGAGCCCAGCCCGAAAGAGCCAGCGAGCCGAAACCCGAGGGTCGCAAACCTCCAGCGGGCGGCAGAGCTGCCTTGGAGGGACGGGGGGCGGTGCGTCGTTCGTGAGGCTTCCCAGCCCTGGCCCGTGCTCGCGGAGCGCTGCTTTCACGCCCTCGACCATGACAGGGTCCGGCTCAACGACCGGACGGGAAGGTGCGCTGTTGCTTCAACGGACGCGGCGGCTCTTGGAATCGGCCTGTGCGTCTTGGCTGCTCCCGAGATCGTTGTGGGTGCGGTGATAGTCATTGGCGTGGTGGTGGTGGGAGTCGCCATCAAGGAAGCGCTGGATGCGTATGAACTGAGAGGGAGTAGCTCGGAGGATGTAGAGCCCGCGCCCCAAACGAAGCCCGTCCCGCAGGAGCCCTCCGCGAATCGAAAGCCCAAGCCGGAGCCCTCAGGGCAGGATTGGTTCCCCCCGGTGCCGACCGAGCCACTAGAGCGAGAGCGCCGCCCGGAGTGCAAGCCTCAACGGGCAAATCACCGTGGCGGCAATGACCCGCACAACAATTGTGCCGACAAGATTCCGAACAACAGTTTCCCCGGGTGGGATGTGTTCGTGAATGGGAAGAACTTCGACGCGCTGCAACTGGCCAGGCGCACGCTCTGGGAGGTCAAGACCGACAACTTCGACACGTACAGTGACTTTCTCCGAGGTCAGGTGATCAAAGATCAGGTGCTGAAGATGCGGATTGAGCGTGCCCTCGCTCTGGCCTGCGGATTTGGCTTCCGGGTCGGTGTACGCAGCGAAGCGCATAAGGAAGCGCTGGAAGATGCGGCCCCGGATCTCAAGGGCCTTATCGTCGTCATGGACTGGTGTTGAGATGGCAGCCAGGCGAAAGATGACCCTCATCGTCTACGCCCCTGCGCTCGTGGGCGACGACAGCCGCCCTGTGGCCGTGGTTCATGGGATGGAGCGTGCGTTCCCTGGCCTGCGCCTGGATTGGAGGGTCGCCGAAGACGGGCGCCCCATCGCATTGCCGCAGCGCGACGCGTGGCTCGCAGAAGGGACCAAGGACGGGAGCTTCCCTCTCGTGTGCAACGGTGACGAGAGCTACCCGGTGATGATTTCCGGGTGGGAACTGCCAGCGGGCAGTTCGCCAGGTGGTCAGGCACAACTTGAGGTCCATGCGCAGCTGCCACCGGACGCAGGCGGGCGCGCGGCGGTGGCGGATGTGCTGGAGGCCGTGGCGGAAAGCGCACGCGCGTACTGGGGGCATGCCACGCCGTTCAGGGCAAGCGTGGACATCGCGCGCCAGACGAGGAACCGGCCAGATGACCTGGAGCCCCCTCCCCGAGGCCTGCCGGTGATCAAGTCCCCTGGTGCCATGCGCTCGCCTGAAACTCCGCATCGGCTGGGTTGGCTGAACTACTGGTCGGCAGCCGCCGCACAGGCCATCGGGTTCCCGGACCCCGCCCGCGACGCGGACCTTCTGTCTCGGGCGCGGCGCACGACGACGGGCGGGTGGGTTGTGCAGCTCACGGACGCGCCGCTCGACCTCGACAACCCCGACCACCTCGACACGCTCAAGCGGGCCTATGATCGCTTCCCGGAGATAGGCGGACGCTCCACCCCTTGAGTCACCGGAACGCATCGACGATGAACGCGGCTGCGACAGAGCCGTCGAGGATCGCGGTTCCAGGCTTGGACTCGGGCAGCTTCCTCATCTGGTCATAGCCGAGCCGCGCCACCGCGCAGATGGGAACTTTTTCCCCGTTCGATGACTGCGCCTCGTAGTACCGGATGACGACCTGCGGGCCGCTCGTCCAGACCTGCCCGTACAAGCGGCTCGTCGCACCGAGCGGGCCGAACTCCTCCCTCATGACACTCTCAATCGGCCCGTCGTAGAGCGTGACGCGCCGGCTCTCGGCTTGGTTCGCGTCGAGATCCACCAACACGCTGTCCCCAACGCGCAGCCCCATGTATCGAATCGCCTTCTTTGATTCTTCCGGGCACTCCTGCGGACCTGGACTACCGTCGGGGCGCAACGCCACGCCACTCCCTGTGCAGCCGGGCGACGTAGCGAGCAGGACGATAGAGCTGAACAGGAGGGCTTGGGGGGTCGGCATGAACGGCATTTCTACTTCTGAACGAGGGTGCGTTCCAACTTCACGAACACTTGGAGGAGGCCGTCTCCTCGGAAGATCTGGAGCGCGAGATCAGTGAGTTGCCCGTCGTCCGTCAGGAAGGCGCTCTTGTCCGCTACGACCGCGATTCGACCCGTCTGCCCCGGAACGATCGTGGCTCGGTCCATGCGAAGCGCGAAGGGTCGAGCCGTGTAGTGGGTGAAGTCACGGGTCAGGTAGGCACCGTCAAACTCCCAGGGCCCACCGTAGGAGGTGTTCTTCAATGTGATGAGCGCTGCCGCTTTGCCGGGGCCTCCGAAGACTTCGACGACCATGTCCATGTCCTCATTCTTCGGCCGGTAAACGAACCTGCGGCGAAAGGGGGTTTTCTTCCGCTGTCCGTTTACGAGGAGCGTCGCGTAGGCGTGATCGACGGAGTTTTCTTCCTTGCGGTAGCGCTCATTCTCGTCAGTGAGAGTGTCATTCTTCTTGAGCGCGTCCATCAGCGCCGCGTGCGTGGACGCATGACTTTCCCGGTCTTTGAACACGTCGACCTGTTGGTCGAGAATCGGCGGCCACCCTCCGTCCTTCTTGCTCCATGGTGGCTTTACGAGGAACGGGATTTCGGTCCCATCAGCCAGCGTCACGACCAGGGGAATTCCTTCGTCCCTGTTGAGGTCGTGGATGGGCTCAAGGATCACCTTGTTCCGAACCACCGCCAGCGGTTCGAGTCGGCCCTCCCAACCAATCATCTTCGTCTTGATCGCGTCTACAAGCTGCTCGAACCGCAATGTCGTGACGACCTGCCCCTTGACGTAGATGGAGTGGGTGCCCTCGTTCGGGTGCTCGGAGAGCATGATGGGGCGCACGGTGCGCTTGTCGCGCTCATCGCTGGCCTGAGCGGCTGACGAAGCCACAAAGACAGCAATCAGGCCATACCCGAAAAGTGGGAGAGTACGCATGGTCTGGCCAACCTACCAAGGTGGGTGCGAGCGCAGCAACCCTCGCGCGCCTCGCCTGTAGGGCGCCGATCATCGCTTTGTTTGGGCGGCCCAAGAATCGCCGGGCCCAACGCGGCAGCCCCATGCGTAGGAATCCGCCAGCCGCACACCGCGAGGCGCTCTGGGAGCGTAGGCGGAAGACTGGAATGCATGTTTCCCCAGGTGGCCCTCCAGCGTGGTTGGAGGCGGTACACGGGGGGCCGGCGTGGGAGGGGGCGGGATGACGAACCCGAGGGCAATCAAAGCAATAGCGGTAACAGCGCGTCCTGCTTGGGGTTTGCTATCGCCCTGCCGACGGGTTCAAGTCCCGTACTCCAAAGAGGGGCGCATGCTCACGAGTGGCGCGGAGGGCTCTCCGCGAAGCTCCGCCTGCGCTGACCTGGTTCATGATGGTTTCATGCGCGAGTCATGAGAGATCCTGGAGGTGAGCCGTCGCGCGCGAATGCCAGGCTCGCCGCATGCCCTCTTTGCGAGATGCGCTGAAGCTCTTCGTGCTGTCGTGGGTCCTCGTGCTGTCGTGGGTCGCATGCGCCCATGTGTCTCCTGCCGCGTCGACCCCGGAGCCGCAGGGCCCCGAGCCCGTGCCGAAGCCGCGTGAGGCGTACGCCTGCACCACCGAAGTGGCTTCGGCCACGGTGCTCCTGCGCGTGGTGGACGTGCGGGGACAGCCCATCCCGGGGGCTCGGGTCGCACCGGGTCCCCCTGTGGCTTGGGAGGAGCCACGCTTCTTGGAAGACGGGCCGGTGACGGACGCGAGGGGGGAGGCGCGCCTCGCGCTGCGTCCGGGCCCAGAACTGTCGGCCTTCATCGACGTCATGGCGGAGGGCTACCTGCTCATGCGTGCTTCGTTGAAACTGGCTCCGGGCGAGCAGCGACGGATGGACGTGAAGCTGCGGAAGCCCGTCGCGATTTCAGGCCGGGTCCTGGATGCTCGCGGACGGCCACTGCCGGGCGCGAGGGTGAGGAGCTCGAGGGGCTACAGCGAGAACGCCTCCGCCGAGAGCGATGCCGAAGGACGCTTCACCGTGACGGGGATTCCCGAGGGAGGGGGCACGTTGAGTGTCATTCTCGGTGAACAGGCTCTTTCACAGACGCGGGTCGTCGCTCCCCAGCGGGACGTCGAGCTGCGAGGGGCCTCCTCGGCGCTGGGCGTGCAGGTCCTCGACCCGCGGGGGCAGCCGCTGCCGGGCGTCCTCGTGAGCCTCCAGGATGCCTCCACGACTGTCGTGCTCTCGTCCCTGATGAAGACCGACGTAGAGGGACGGGTCGAGCAGGCCGTGCTTCCTGTGACGCGCATTCGCGCCACCGTCTTCTGGAATCGCGAGTGCTTCGGGTGGCAGACCTCCGGTGAGGTCTCTCTCGTCGCCGGGCAGCGCCACTCCCTGGTGCTTTCGTTCAAGGGGCTCAGTCTCCGTCCGCCGCTTACCGGCAGGGTCGTGGATACGGCAGGACGCCCGATCGCCGGAGCCAACGTGATGGCCACGCCACTCGCGCATCCCGACCCGGGCAGCGTGAGAGGTTTGCTCTGGTCGCGGGCGCAGCTCGAGGGGAGCGAGACGCGCAGCGACGCCCAGGGGCGCTTCACGCTGAAGGACCTGCGAGCGGGCGCGGTGCGCGTCAGGGCCTGGCATCGGGACGAGCTGTTCCAGGAGCTGCCACCCATGAAGGTGGCTCCCGGACAGGACGAAGTCACCGTGGTCCTGGAGCGCTGGCGCTCGGTCGAGGGGCGGGTGGTGGACCCGGAGGGAAGGCCTGTTCCCTCCTTCTCCGTGAATCACCGCTACTTCAGCGCCACCTCGGGGCAATTCCAGGATGTGCTCGTTCCCGAAGGCCGGTCGACCCTGGCGTTCTGGGCGGAAGGGTTCGCGACGGAGCTCCGCGTCGTCGAGATCTCGGCGGGGAAGCGGGGCCGGATTCGCGAGCCCATCGTCCTGCAGCGCGGGCGCATGGTGAGCGGACGCGTCGTGAAGGAGGACGGCTGCACGCCCATCGCCGGTGCCGTCGTCTCTCTCGACCACGCCGACGCGCCAAGGAGCGGCGTGAGAGACTTCGTGTCGACGTGGACGGATGTGGACGGGCGCTTCCAGCTCGGTTCGCTGAAGAAGGAGCCGCTGTTCCTCCGGGTCGCCAAGCGGGAGGCCTCGTTCTTCTTCCGTGCCCCCATTCCCCTCCTGCGCGTGCCCGTGGGGGCCGCCGAGGATGCGCTGACGGTGCGCTTCACTCCCGAGGTGAACCTCGTCGGTGTGGTGAAGGACAACCAGGGGCGTCCCCTGGGCGAGGCGAGGCTGGACGTGGACTGCGCGCCGTCTCCCATTCAAGTCGACGCCGCGGGGCGCTTCGTGGTGCATGGGTTGGAGGGCGGCCAGCAGTGCTCCCTCCAGGTCGTCACGAAAGACGAGGCCGGGGCTCCGCTGCATTTCTTCTCTCCCCGCCAGGTGGTGCTTCCCGCGCGCGGCACCTTGCGAGTGGAGCTGTCCGCGCGCAGGGGTCCGGCCTCCCTGGCGGTCCAGGTGCCCAGGAGGGCCGTGTGGCTTGGGCTCCTGGAGGGAGAAGTCCCCACGCCGGGGACGTGGAAGCAGTACCTGGAGCTACGAGGCGTCCTTCGCACCGACCCCTGCGAGGACTGCAGGGAGCGCCAACTGCGCGACGGCTCCGGTGCATACACGTTCAGCCAGCTTCCGCTCGGCCGATACACGCTGCTGGTAGGAGAGATGCGGTCCGGGCTCGACGGGATGGCGTTCGTTCGCGTACCCGTGAAGCTCACCGCGGCCGGGCAGACGCGGGTGGAGGTCTCCGCCACCGAGCCGCGACACGTCCTCGATGCGCCCCGTGGCCCGCTGACTCCGCCCGCGCCGCTCCCGGGCAATGGCTGCGGTACTTGAGGACGCTGGCGGGGACGCTGGATGTGAACCTTCCGAGACCACCCCCATGCCTGGGGTGACGACCTTCCCCGTCTTCGCGTCGAAGAGACGGGCGGCCTTGACGGGGCGTGCGCGCGAGCCGGACCGTGGGAGCATTGCTGCCCCAAGCGCGCGGACGTCACTGTCACGTCACGGTCGTGCGCACGCTCCGCAGCCAGTAGCGGCGAACGCTACATCTCGTCCGAATTCGTAACAAAACAGGCTACACCCGTGCGGTCGAGAGTTCCTCTCTACGCAGCGCGTAGTGCCTGATGCAGGGCGTCGCGCCATTGGCGCGACCGGTGCAGGGCGCGCGACCGTCTTCCAATGGTGGAAGCCATCTGTCACCGATGACATGAGGTGCCGAATGCATCACAACTGGACACGGCGGTTCTTCGCGACCGCATTCCTGACCCTCGCGGGTTGCCAGGGCGAGGTGCCCGCTGACGGCAGCGAGTCTTCCCTGGATGCCCAGCCGTCGCAGGTGGAGTCGGGGTGCACCGAGTATTTCAAGGGCATCGAGACCTGCGCCCTGGGCTCGGCGACGGTCGACCGAGGCGTCACGGGCCTCGAGGTCGGCGGGCTCAAGGACTCGAAGTCGGACGGCATCTCCAGCACGTTCGAGGACGCCTCGGGCTGGTCTCACGAGGCCGTGGTGGATGAGCTCGACTCCCTCACGCTGACGGCTCTCGACGGCGACAAGGTCCTCAGCACCCTCGAGCTCACCACGAACTCGGTGTCGGCTGCCGCCCGCGGCGCCGGCGGTATGGGGTTCCAGACGGGCCTCGTCGTGAACTACGACAGCCCATGGGCGCAGTACCAGATCGACTCGTACACCGCGGCCGGTCTCGACTTCTCGGTGCAGAGCTCGGGCTACGTGCCCCTCTACATCCGGTGGAACTGGCCGGGCAACGGGCTGTACTGGCGCCCCACCTACCGCCCGGTCTTCTACGGGGCTCGCAAGGCGAACTCGGCTGACTCCATTGACGGCGCTGTGTGGGGCATTGCCGCCGGGAAGGGTGAGGCCTTCGTGCTGGTGGTGGATGGCAAGGAAGTGGAGTCCACCTACGTCGAGATCACCGTCAAGGGTGCCGCGTCGCCGTACAGCAAGTTCACTGGCATGGCCGTGAAGGGCAGCGCCAAGAGCATCACGGTCGCCTCCGAGTCCGTCGGTCGGAAGTAGTCGCTGAGATGAACCCCGGGCCGGCTCCGCTGAATCCCCGAAGCGGAGCCGCGCCTGATGGCAGGAGCGCGAGGAGGAGGGTGGCTTCGAGCCCGCCAACTCCGTCCGCATCGCGGCCTGCGAGTAGCGCGCCCGCTTCGCCTGAGACTGGATTTATTCGAATTCATTCTGTGCTGGTATGGGCCCGGCTTAGGAAGCCGGTCCCTCCGCCCGCTGGATCCGCCAGGCACCGGTAGCCCCCGCCCTCCCGGACACCGAGGAGGGCCGGAGCGCATTCCGTCAGTGGTGGTAGACCTCGATGCCCGACAGGTTCGCGGTGCCGCCCGAGGTGACCACGTTCAGCGCGCCATCCGTGACGGACACCCCCCACGGCCCCAGCCGCTTCCACTGTCCGGGGGCGCCGCTCACGTAGTCGTCCTGGACGAGGACGCCCTCGGCGCGGATGTCGAACGTCTTCGTCGCGTTGTCCTCCCAGACGTACAGGTACACGTCATAGGTGCCGGAGGGCATCGCGCCCATCGTCACCGCCGCGCTGGTGCTGTAGATGCACGAGCGAATCATCTGCGCGCGGGCCGCGTCCGTGGCGGGTACCAGCGGGATGCTCTGGTCCTCGAAGCGCGTGCCGGAGGTGGTGACGTTGGCCGCGCCGCTGCTGGCCTCCCAGCTCCGCCCGTCGATGGTGAGCGCCGGCCCGCCCAGGTTGATGGCGCGGTACAGCGAGCCCGGCGGCGGCGTGGTGCCAGCGCGCTCCACCACGAGCACCGCGTCCGAGTAGCCCGAGGGCCACGTGAGCGCCCGCGTCCCCGTCCCGGCGAAGGTGCCAATGGGCGTCTTCGCGCCGCCCACGCCCGGGTTCCACCAGGACAGGGTGACGCTGCTCGAGCCCAGGGCCGCGAGGTTGACGACGAGGTCCGAGCGCGTCGTCGGCAGGTACGCGAGCCCGAAGGAGCCATCGCTCGCCGTGGCGGACACGCCGAAGTCCAGCCCGCCGTTGGTGGTGGAGCTGCCGTAGCCGGTGGACAGCAGCTTCACGGTGTTGCCGCTGCGGTGGTCCGGCCGAAGCAGGTGCGTCCGGTAGCCGTTGAGGAACGTGTGGAGCCGCTGGATGTCCGTGGCGGAGGCCGCCCCCAGGCCCGGCTTCCAGGCCGAGTCCATATCCCAGACATTCTCATGGCCATAGGCGAAGCCCACGGCGCCGCTGAGATAGGACCACCACGCCTGCGCGCGCAGCCGGCGACGGTCGAGGATGGGCGTGCCCGTGCGCGCGTCGTAGTACGCCTCCGGCATCACCACCGGCCGCACCGGGGTGCGGTTGTAGTCGGTGAGCACGTTGCTGTGCGTATTCTCCGCCGAGTAGGCGAAGTGCACGGTGTGCCACGCCTGGCTGGCGAAGTACGTCGCGGACGAGGTCCGCCGCTTCGCGTGGTACGACATCAGGTGACGCACGGCCTCGTTGGCGCGGATGGCGTTGGCCATCGCGTTGGTGGCCTCTACGCGGTCGCTCGTGTCCATTCCCGCTGGCACGGCCGCGGCGTCACCCACGGGGTTGTTGTCGCCGCCCAGAATCCAGAAGAGGTGCGGCTTGCCACCGAAGCGCTGGCCCAGGAAGGTGCCGTAGGCGGTGGCCGCGCTGGTCGTCATGTACGGGCGCCAGTCCCGGCCGCCATAGCCGTACCAGGACACCGCCGCCCCCACCTGGATGCCGCGCCTGCCGGCCTCGTCGATGACCCACTCCACATGGTCCCAGTAGTCGTAGCCGCTGGTGTCCGTGGGGTCCGTCGTCGCCACCGGGGAGATGGCCGGCGACGCAGGGTTGCGCCCGTTGAAGGGCTCGTCGCCGTAGAAGTTCTTCGTCCACTGGCTCAGCATCGGCAGCAGCATCACCTGCACGGTGTTGAAGCCCTTCGCCTGGCGGTCATCGAAGTACGCCTTCACGTCCGCCTGGCTCAGCTTGGACGGCAGCGCCCACGGCGTGTCCGCGACGTACCGGAAGGGCGCCCCCGTGGCGGTGACGAGCAAGCGCTGGTCCGCGCTCGCCTTGATGGGGTAGTCCGCCAGCGTCAGCGGTGCCGCTGCGACGGAGGCCTCCTCGCCTCCCGCCGCTGTCTCCTCCAGGTCATCTCCACCACACGCGCCCAGCCCCACGAGGGCCACGGCGCCAAGCCACGCCTGCCAGCACTGCTTCGATGAAGTCACGGTAGGTGTTCCTTTCCGGGAAGGCATGAGAGCGTATGGGATATCCAGAAGGAACTCGCGCGGGGCCGACTCCTGCATCTGGTGCCGCGCTGGCGGGCCGCGCCCCTGCCCATGTATCTGCTCCATCCGCATGCGCGGCTCCACCCGGCGAGGCTGTCCGCCATGAGCACTTTCAACCGAGCACACGTCGCGCGGGGTCGCGTAAGGTGGCGGGTTCCATGATCTCCATTCGCTCCATCGCGCTCTCCTGCATCGTCGTCATTGGCTTCGTGGCTGCTTGCGGCGACTCCACTCCCCCTCCCGTCGACCCCCCCGACGCGTCCGTGCCGTTGAAGTGCGACCCTGGCCTCACGCTGTGCGTCGAAGCCTGCGTGAACACCGAGAGCGACCCCGCTCACTGCGGGGGTTGCGGCAATGCCTGCGCGACCGGCGAGGCCTGTATGGGCAGCGCGTGCATCGCGGTCTGTCAGATTGACGGCCAGCAGGTCACCGACGGGACGGTGAACGCGGCGAATGCGTGCGAGCAGTGCCTGACGACGACTTCGACGACCCAGTGGACGCCGCGCGCGGACGGCACGTCGTGCAGCGCGGGACAGGTCTGCTCGGCCGGAGCGTGCAGCGCGAAGTGCTTCATTGGCGGTGAACTCTTCGCCGAGGGTACGCCGAACCCGGCGAACCCCTGCGAGGTGTGCGTGCCGACGACGTCGACGGCCCAGTGGACGCCGCGCGCGAGCGTTCCGCTGCTGGTCGGCGGCACCGACATCGCGGCGCAAGGCTGGACGACAGTCACTCAGGCGCCGAACACGCTCACCTACGGCGCGGACCACGTCCGCCTCGCGACGTCGACGAACGGAGGCGGACGGACGAGCGGGCAGTTGCTCATCACGCGGGCGAACGCGTTCGACACGACGAAGCCGTTCAAGCTCCAGGTGACGATGCAGGTTGAGTCGGTGAACAACCACAACTCACTCGACAGCGGCGCGGCCATCCTGGGGAGCTTCACCCCGCCGTTCGGCAATTCCACGGATCGTTCGCAGATGCTCTACCTCGACAGCGCGGCGCTTGGCTGGGCGGACGACACGCAGTCCGCGGCGTTCCCGACGACCGACGGCGCGTACCATGTCTACGAGCTCGCGGTGGATGCGGCGAAGGTGGCGACGGTGAGCGTTGACGGCGTCGCGAAGCTCACGCGAAGCAATTTCACGGTGACCGGCACCATCGCCATCGGCGACCAGACCAACGACCCGAACGTCGACGGAGCGGTGCGGATCAAGTCGGTCGAGCGGCTCTGCCCCTGAGCCCGGGACGGACGCAAGCGAATGGAGGCAGCGTTCGCTGAGCAGCGTCACCGAGGGCCGTTGCTCCTTCGAGGATGAAGACAGATATGCACACCGGAGGCACACGCCCTGGCTTCCGGTGAAATCGAGCGGCCCGCCCGGAGGGGCGCTCCCCTGGGGCTCATCCGGGGTGCGGCCAGACGCCCTCGGACGGGGTCTCCGCGAGAGAGGCTGGCGCGGAAGGAACCTTCGTTCCACGCTCCAAGGGGTGACCACCGCTGAGGCTGAGAACCGGGCTTCCGCGCCGCTCCCCCTGAACGGAATGCGTCGGAATGGCCTAGTCCTGCGGCCGGATGGAGTCTGCAGGGCGAGCTGGCTGTGCACTGGGGCCTGACGAGCTGCTTCCCCAGCGCAGCAACCGTCGTCCGCCCCAGACCAGAGAACCACCACCGATTGCGAAGCCGAGGGTCACCACAAGGACCTCGATGTCGGGAGGGTAGTGGGCGAGAGCCAAGACTGCGAAAGCGGAACCACCAAGGAAGGGGCCTATGCCGGCAATCTGAAGCAGCAGGCCCACGGCCTGCCCGGCACGCTTCTTTGGAGGCTGAAGTTCCATCCTTGACGAGCCTAATCCCCCTGCCGGGCGAAGTCCGAAGGATGGTAGCGGAACTTGCAGCGCACCTTCGGCACGGTGAAGGCCCAGCGGATGCGCACGCGCCGACGATTCACGTCCCGCGGCCATGCCATCCCTCTTGCCAAGGTACCCGCGTGAGACGAGCAACACCTTCACCTCCGCCTGGTGGAGCCAGTTGTGGTGGCGGCAGGTCCTCTGGCGCGGCTTCTCGGCCTGCCACGCCCACCACACCCGCCGGGGCATGGGGTCCTGGCGGGGTTGTTCTCGCGACGCTGCTGCACGGCGCCGCCCGGGCCGGGAGGGACTCCCCCACCCTTCCTGCCCGGGCTCTTTCTCCGCACCGCGTAGATGACCGTGTCAGAAGCAGACGGGCACCAGCCCGACGTGTCGGTGGTGTGCTGAAGGAGCGCCTCAGAGAGTCAGGCCGACCAACGGGGCCGAGGCAACATCCTCGACCAGGCTGATCCGCCGTCCCGGGTTCGTCGTCCTTCCGGTCGGCACGCACCTCCAGCCCGACGAGGTGCCCCAGACGTGGGTGATATCACCGTTGTTGTTGGCGACCAGCTGCGGCCAGCCGTTGCCGGCGCGGCCGGCGATCGGCGTCCCGGTCGGCAGGGCCGCCGTGGTCGGTATCCGGTTCCACTTCCCGTTCGCCCCGAAGATGTGGTGCACCCGGCCGTACTCCAGCGACAGGCCCTGCAGGCTGCCGTCCGGCTGGATGACCGCGACCAGGTCGGCGCCGGGCTGCAGGTTCACCCCGGTGTCGCCCTTGTGCCAGCCGGAACCGTCAGCCCAGACATGGAACAGCCGACCGTTGTCGTTGAACAGACCATGAAGGGCGGTCCCGTTGGCCGCCATCGAGAAGGTGCAGTTGCCCGACACGGTCACCGACGACGGGAGCTTCCTCCAACCGTTGCCGTCGAAGGTGTGCCAGAGCCGTCCGCCCTCGAGGGTGAAGATCTGGGCCGATGCATTGGCCGGGGTCCGCAGCACGGTGAGCGGAGCCCCCGGGGCCATCGCCAGGCCGCTGCTCATCGTGGTCCAGCCGTTGCTGTCGGCGTAGACCAGCTTCATCACGCCGTCGACATTCGCCATGGCGCGCGGCGACTGCCCGGCGCCCGGCGAGAACGCCCCGTACGTCGTGTTGCCCGGCAGGACAAGGTTGCTGAGCAGGTGGGCCCAGCCACCCGCGGTGCCGAGATGACCGAGGCGCCGATCCTCCAGCGGCAGACCGCCACCGATGCCGCCGCTGCTGGCGCCGATGTAGTCGAGCGGGTTCACCCGGGTGCCGCCGGAGGTCACCAGGTGCCAGTGCAGGTGAGGACCGGTCGAGGACCCGGAGCCGGGCGCACCGGCGGCACCGCCGGAGTACCCGACGATGTCGCCCTGCTTGACCAGGCGTTCGCCGCCGTTGAAGCCTGACAGGTGGAGGTACTGGCTCCTCATGCCGTTGGCCATCACGAGGGTCGCGGTGTATCCGCCCGTGCCGTTGTTCCAGTCGATAAGGAGTTGCCCCGAGGCGCAGGCCCGGAGCGGCGTGCCAACACCCATCACATAGTCGATGCCGCCCAAGGAGCCGCGGTTGATGTGGTCCCACCACCCATCCGAGGTCGGGTAACCAGCGAACGGGTTGATGATTACCTCGCCGGCGAGGGCGACGCTGGCCAGCGCTCCAGCCCCACCGAAGGCGGCGAAGCCGGCCGCGACGCTGCCGGCACACAGAATGGAGCGCCGGGAGAATCGGCGATGGGGACGGGACTCGGGGGACATCAGGACCTCCAGAGGTCATGGGGAGAGGTGGTGAAGACTGCGGACTCGCTTCATCCGGTGGAATCGTCTGTGCATCGACCTCGATCGTGAGGGCTTCCCGATGAGGCGCCAGGGAGTCTCGCATCCAGAGGGCCCGACGAGCCTCTCGGTCACCCGAAGCTGGACGTGGCCGTGCCGGCGTTGCCGCCCGCCAGCGGCTTGTAGGGGAAGTAGAGGTTGCGCACGAAGCGGGTGAACAGGTGCTCCTCGTTCCACCGCTGGCGGGCCATGCCATACACGCCGGGGGCGCGCAGATCGTTGGCGGAGACGCCGGTGACGAACTCCCGCTCGCTGTAGATGGCGAACACCTCGTCGACCGCCGCGCGGCTGCGGTACGTGCGCAGCACGGTGCGGTAGATGAGCTCACTCTCCTCCTGGGTGAAGGCCAGCCCCTGGATGGCATGCGCCATCTCGTGGAAGACGAGGTACTGCTCCGACTCCAGCTTGTCCTGGCGCAGCGCGATGCGCGCCCGAGGCCAGTCCGGGTGGTCCCAGAACAGCCCCGCGGCCTGCGGTGACACGGCCCTGGGATAGCCATACTTCACCAGGGAATGGCCGGGCGGAATCAGCTCGAGCGTGAGAGGCCGGGCGGCCTCCAGCCGGGAGATGAGCTGGAGGTTCCCAGAGAGCTGACGGGCGATTTCCTCCTGCACCCGCTGCACCTGCGCGGCGGGGGCGCCGTACGTCTTGAGCTCCAGCTTCGCCTTCACATAGGCGCGAGCCCGCGCGGGTCCTTCCGCCGGAGGACGGCCGCCGCGCGCCTCGAAGACATCGCCTCCCGCGAGGAGGGTGAAGGCGCTCAGGGGCTGCTGGCGTCCGACCTCCGCCGCCAGCGGGGTGATGTCTGGCGTCGAGCCATCCAGGGTTTCGTAGCGCTCCGGTCCCATGACTCCATCATCACCCGAGCCGGGCCCCGCCAGGGAAGGGCCTGGAGGCGAAGTTTCAGGCCGGTACGAATTCCTGAGATGGCGGGCGGGTCGAGCCCTCCTACAGCACGTGGCTTCACCTTGAGAGGAGCGGGAACACCTTGCGTTCGAAATTCCTGAAGAGATTCTGGGGACATGCGGCCTCGCTGGTCGTCGCGGGCAGTCTGGCCGGATGTGGTCCGGAGGATTCAACCGAGGTGGCCCCACCTCCCGCGGAGCTTGGAGCGACTCAAGCCGGGCTGTACGAAGGGCCCGACCCGAAGCTGGTGTTCCGCTACCGCGCCTCTGGCACGGGCGCCAGTGACGGGGTCATCACGGGCACCGTGGGCGCGGCCGCCACCATTGCTCGCGGTGGAACCGGCAACACCGAGTTCATGAACCTCACGTATCGCCCCTTCACCTCGGGCGCGTACAAGGCCAGTGCCACCGCTCCAGTCCAGACGGGTACCGGCTTCACCATCGTTGCTCATTTCAAGCCGGACTCGGCTTCATTGACCGGCCGTCGAACCATCTACTCGGACCAGGGAGGCGGTGGCGTCGCGCTCGACATCGTCGATGGCCGCATGCAGGTGCAGTGGCATGACGGCACCGGGTACCAGTCCGTCACTGCCACGGGTTACGCCATCAATACCAACTGGCACTACGTCGTCGCGGCGGTCACCATCAACAGCGGTACACCGTCGAGCAGCCATGCGCGCATCTATGTCGACGGTCAGGAGCGCATCGACGTCTCTCCGATTCCGGGCGCCCAGACTGTCAAGAACAGCGGCCAGCCCGGGTGCGTCGCGGCCGAGTGCGATGGCACTGGCACCGACCGGGGTCCGGTGGGTGAGTACTTCGTCGGCCGCATCGCGACCGTGGAAGTCCTCAACTATCCCTTGTGGTCGAGGAGCTATCTCTTCTCCCAGCTCAATGACGGAGGCTGGTATGCCGGTCTGCCCTCCTATTTCGACTACACGCCGTCGGTCACGGATACACGCACGGGCGAATACCGCTCGAAGTACCGGAGAATGGCCGATGCCATCAACGAGCCCCAGGGAGGCAGCAACTTCCCGCAGTTCGATGACATGCGGACCAAGGTCACCCGGCGCATCTCACTCCCCTACCTGAACGACGGCTTCGTCTATCAAGGCGTATCCATCGGCACGACCACCGCCGCGAACGACACGATGTTCATGGTGGGGCACTACGAGCCGGACCCGGACCTGTCAGAGGGAATGGTCATCGTCCCCGAGGTCAACATCACCGGGTGTGCCACCGGGACCTGCGCCCCGGTCATCCGAAAGACCTACCGCCTCGTGAGTGGGACCGGAGCCGAGCTCAATGGCGTTCACCCTGGCAGTGTCGTCAAGGTCGGTAACATCCTGTACGTCAACTCGCTCATGAACACGTCCACGGGGATTGGAGGCCTGCTTCGCTTCGACCTCTCGGCCGCTCGGACCACGTGGCACGCCGCCGACACCGCGACAGGCCGGCCCGCCATCGAGGACCTCAAGCTCGTCACCAGCCATACCAGCCTCTGTACGGGGGCCAGTGTGTCCTATGACTCGCTCGCGAACCGCCTGTACTGCTTCCACAGCGGGTCCAGGACCATCAAGGGGTTCGACCTGAACGCCGATGGCTCGCTGCCGGATAGCACCGCGGAGGTGACCTGGACGATTCCCGCTGCGCCGTATACCCAGGGCACCCTGACCTATCAGTTGCAGGGAGCCGCTGCGTATCACCCGGGGAATTCGGCGGCGGCGAATCCGTGCTTCGTGCTTCAGTTCTCGGGCGGCGAGAGCAACCCGTCCGTGCTCTATAAATTCTGCCCGTCTGCTTCTACGACCACCGTCACGAAAATCGCCGGTGCGCTCGCCACGAATGGCGAGGGTGTCGCGGTCACCACGGACGGGATGGTCTGGGGCATCACCGAGGGGGCGTCCAAGAAGATGCAGGCCGTGGGCTCCTCCTCTGTTGTCCTGGCGCCCTGGGTATGGGGCATCCCGCGCTCCACCCTCAACATCCAGTAGTCGAGGCGTTCGCGCCTCCCGCCCGGGGACTCGAAGTGCCCGAAGCTGCATCGCGCACTTCGCACCGCGTCCCGGGCTTCCCCACTACGGCGCAGTGCGTCCAAAGCCTGCCGGAAGCGGGCACACCCATTGCTGTGTTCGTTACTCAGGAGGCGTCCATGAACCCGCTTCGCGTCAGCGTCCTCGCAGGGGTCGTCACACTCGTGTCCACCGGCTGCACCACCACGCTGTACAAGTCGAGCCAGGTCAGTGTTCCGCTCCTGCGTGAGCAGGGTGAGCTGAAGGGCAGCCTCGGCCCCGGCAACGTGCAGGTGGCCTGGTCGCCACGGGAAGGCGTGGGCCTCCTGGCCAATGGCTACTACGAGTCCTACGAGGAGGGGCGGCGAGACGCGAACGGACTGCTCGCGGAGGTGGGCGGCGGCCTCTACGGCAGCTTCCTGGAGAACCTCGTCTGGGAAGCCTACGGGGGCCTGGGCTACGGCCGGTCCACCGCCAGCGACCAGGTCGACACGGGGGGCGGTGCCTTCCGGGACGTCGGCTTCACGGCGCGTGGCGTGCGCGCCTTCGTGCAGCCGAACCTGGGCTACGTCACGCCGTACTTCGAGGTGGGCGGTTCCATGCGCCTGTCCGCCGTGAAGTACGTCTCGCTGGACGTCGAGGGCTACACGGAGCCGGAGCGCGCGCGGGAGTTCCTCGTCGCCGACAATGTGACGGACCCCGTGTGGCTCTTCGCCGAGCCAGCGGTGACCGCGAAGGTCGGCTACAAATGGGTGAAGGCCTTCGTGCAGCACACCTGGACGCTCAAGCTGGGCGGCGAGGCCCTGCCCCACGACGAAGATACCACCGTGGTGGGGCTCAGCGTGGACGTGGCGCGCTGGTACCACGACTTCCGGTGGACGCCCGGGTCGTCCTCCACCGACGACTGAGAGAATTGCTGCCCCTTCACCACGATGTGCTCGATGGCACCGCTCTCCCTGTTGGCACCTCGAAGGAGCTGGAGTTCCGGAACTCGGATTCCCCGGGAAGGGAGTGCCCTCGGAGAGGATGGAACTGTCAGCGAGTGCTCAGCAGCTACCTTCTCGTTGCCCGAGAGGTCAGATGCTGGCCCTGACGGCCATGGCAAACATCCGCCCATGCACGCGACCCATGAGCAGGTAGGAATTGAGGAGTTGACGTCGGTGGACCTCGCAGCGCTGGAGGCCTGGGATCCCACGCAGGTGAAGCTCACTCCGGACATGGCGGCCCGGCTGTGGTTGCAGACGAGCCTCCGCCTCACCCGGGCACAGAAGGAACTCCACGATGCCATCTTCACCCACGATGGCACCGAGGCGAGCCTCGACCGCTATGCCAGTGCGCGGGCGGAGCTCGACTCGGCGGAGGCCTGGGCCCTGCGTGTCGCCAAGGCCCATCCACGGCGCGACCAGGGCTGACGGGCCTCCTGCCTCGTTCCGGTTCATGAGGGCGAAGGTCCAGCGCGCCGCCACGTTCGCGCGCGCAATCCCCTGACAGGTGGCTCCGCCCATGCCACGGGCGGAGCCGCTGTTCTCCGGCTTACAGACGCCTGCGAGGCAGCAGCCTTCGCAGGTCATGGGGCCGCACGGGGAGGTATCAGGAGGCCTGGAAGGCTCACCGCACGCCACCATGAACAGGAGCACGAGCCAATGAGCAGGCAGACCCGGGTGTTGACGTCGTTGGGACTCGCCGTGCTCGGAGTCGTCGGCGCATCCCTCGCGTGCGACAGTCCGCCGGACGGTGGCGGCGGGAGTGACGCCGGCAACGCCCCCCTTGTGGATGGCGGCGAACTTCCGAACGGGGCCGATTCAGGGACTCCACGCCCCCTCGTGCTCGGTGACCTGCTGGCGCCCGTGACGGCCGAGGAGCTTCAGTTCCTGGAGCAGGAGTGGGCTTCTCGCGACATCTCGGCGCGCGACGTCACGCAGCTCGCCAGCGGGACGGTGACCTTCGGAACCGTGCCGATGACCTACCGGGTGATTGATCACGTCGTCGGCGGCGCGCATCACGTCGGCGTCGTGCTGGTGCCGGTCTCACTGACCTCCCCTGCGCCCGTGCTCGTATACACGCATGGCGGGTACACGGGAGATGGCGGATTGCCGCCGTTCACCGTGGAGGAGCTTGCGTTCCGGATTCCCGGACAGCCCCTCAGAGAGCGGCTCATCTACGTCATCCCCTCATACAGGGGAGAGCGGATTCGCATTGCAAACACGACCTACAGCTCCGGAGGCGACACGCTCTTCGGCACCACCGACCTGACGGACACAGCAGCCCTCCTGTCCGCGGTGGTCGCCACGACGCCACTCGCGGACGTCAACCGCGTGGCTGTCTTCGGCGAGAGTCGCGGAGGAATGGTGGCGCTGTCGTTGGGTGCCGTCGACAAGCGGTTCGACCTTGTCATCGACGCCTTCGGCCCCACGGACTTCAGGGTTGCGCTCGCCGGGTTGCCTCCGGGGCTGTTCGAAGCGTCTGTCACGGGCGCCGTGGCTTCTCCGCAAGACCCCGCGACGCTGCTGCTGCGCTCGCTCATCCCCATCGATCAGGTCACGGTGAACCCGGATGCGGGCCTCGCCATCACCGAGGCCGGCTACGTGGAGATGCGGCGGCGAATGGCGGCCACCAGCGCGCTGGCCTCGCCGTCGAGGTTGCCCGCGACACAGGTCCACCATGGAACCGCCGACCCCACGGCATCGGTCCAGTATTCGCGCGCGCTCGCCGCCGCGATGGCGGACGCGGGACGTGCCTCCCCGAGCCGCCTCTTCACCTACTTCGAATACGACGGCGGCAGCCACAGCCTCGACACGTTGCCGGGAGCGGTGTCGCGAATGGCGGAGGCGTTGAATCGCGAGCTTGCTCCCTGACGGCGGCGCGGCTCGCCCGGCATGGACGATTCCAACCCTGTTTAAGTCGATCCAAAGATTGACACTCTGATTTCGGCGCTCGCAATGTCAGCCCATCGCCGAAGCCGGCGACAGGGAGCGCGCAGTCGCGCCGCGGGCAGGCCCGCGGCGCGTACGGCGCGCATTGATTCCATTGCGTCCACGATGCTCATTGCAGGGGTGCGCACCATGTCGAAGTTGAAGCAACTCTCGTCCTGCCTCCGTCCCGTCCACCGAGCCTGGTCGGCGCTCGCCGCCCTCGCCCTGGCCGCGCTCGCGCCGGTGGCCCATGCCGATTCGGCGATCTACGGCGGCGGCCCGTTCTATTCCGGCGGCACCGCGGTGATGGACGACCTGCGCGGCTCGGGCTTCACCACCGTGATCCTGTGGAGCTTCCACATCGAGGACAACGGCGACCTCGTCTACAACGACATCCCGGTGGTCAGGAACGGCGCCTACATCGGCGACCCGGCCTGGCCGACGCGGCTGGCCACGCTCAAGACCGCGCCGACCTCGGTCAATCGCATCGAGGTGTCGATCGGCGCCTGGAGTGTCCCCGATTTCGAGCGCATGGCCCGGCTGGTCAACGGCACCGCCGCAGGCTGCGGCAGCACCCTCGTCTGCGGCACCGGAAGCAACAGCATCCTGTACCGCAACTTCCAGGCGCTGAAGACCGCCACCGGCGCCGACGCGGTCAACTTCGACGACGAGAGCGCCTACGACCTCGCCCCGACCACCCAGTTCGGGCAGATGCTGATCGGCCTGGGATACAAGATCACCTTCGCGCCCTACACCCAGCAGAGCTTCTGGAGGAGCCTCAAGGACAACCTCGGCAGCGCGGTCGACGTCATCTACCTGCAGGTGTACGACGGCGGCGCCGGCAACAATCCGGCGAGCTGGAACACCGCGATGGGAATGACTGTCGACCCGGGCTTGTGGTCGCGCCACGGCACCGGCTGCGGCAGCGGCGACAGTCCGGCCACGGTGCAGAGCAGGATGACCAACTGGAAGAGCACCGCCGGCATCAGCGGCGGCTTCATGTGGCTGTACGACGACATCCAGAAGTGCTGGGCGCAGGGCACGACCGCGCAGTACGCGGCGGCGATCAACACCGCGGTCAGTGGCAACACCCCGCCGGTGGCCAATTTCGGCGTCACCGTGAGCGGACTGACCGCGACCTTCAGCGACTCCTCCAGCGACAGCGACGGCAGCATCGCCTCGCGCAGCTGGAATTTCGGCGACGGCAGCGGCTCGACCGCGACCAACCCCAGCCGTGTCTACGCCAGCGCCGGCAACTACAACGTCAGCCTGACGGTGACCGACAACGGCGGCGCCAGCCACACCCGGACGCAGACTGTCTCGGTCGGCGCCGGCAACATCAACCTGGCGCTCAACAAACCGGCGACTGGCTCCAGCGCCTGCAACAGCAGCGAAACGCCGGCCAAGGCGGTCAACGGCAGCGTCTCCGGGGGCACCACCGACAAGTTCTGCTCGTTGACCGCTGCGTCCTGGCTGCAGGTGGATCTCGGCTCGGCTCAGACGGTCAGCAGCTTCGTGGTCAAGCATGCCGGCGCGGGCGGCGAATCGAGCACCTGGAACACCCGGGCCTTCACCATCCAGACCTCCAGCAACGGCACCAGTTGGAGCACCCCGGTGACGGTGACCAACAACACCGCCAGCACGTCGACCCACTCGATCAGCGCCACCTCGGCGCGCTACATCAAGCTCAACGTGACCACCCCGACCCAGAACGGTGACCCGGCGACGCGCATCTACGAATTCGAGGTGCGCTGAGCCGAAGGCTCCAGGCAGGCCACCCGCCCATGACGCGAAGGCCCCGGTCGCTCGCGCGGCCGGGGCCTTGGGTGCTTCAGGGCCGCGGCCCCTGCGCTACTTGCAGAGGTGGCCGTTGTTGTACTCGTCCAGGCTCTCCGCGAGCATGTCCGCGGCGTCCGCGTTGATGACGGGCTTGTACGAGCCCGTGCCCGTGAAGCCGATGCCGTCCAGCAGTGACTGGCCGCTGTTGGCCGCGGCGACGGCCTCGTCGCAGCGCACCGCGCCGGCCTGGAAGTTCAGGCGCGCGCCGAGCAGCTGCGCGGCGAGGCGGTAGGCGGCGTCCGTGGCGCGCTTCGCGCCGTTGAGGTCGGACTTGCTGAGGAGGTCCACCGCGTCCTGGCAGTTGTTGACGAGCAGGTCGCCGATGCGGATGCCGCTGGCGGCCGCGAGAGCCTGGTCGAGCAGCGCTTCCTGCTTGCCGCCGGTGCAGGAGGACCAGTTCTTCCAATAGCCAATGGTGTGCGCGGGGGCGGAGGGGGGCGGCGGAGGCGGGGGCGGCGGCTCGGTGTACTCGGTGTTGTTGACCTCGACCAGGTGCACCCAGGGGTACTGCACCACCACGTCCTTGCAGACGGTGCGCGTGTTGGGATTGGAGTTGCCGACGCTGTTGGGGATGAAGCCGCCCTCGAGGCTGAGCGAGGAACGCCAGCCCGCGGGGATATTCACCTCACAGACCTGGTAGGTGTCGAAGGGCAGGGCCGGGATGTGGATGAAGCCCATGTTGCTCGAGTCGGCGATGAGGCCGCCGGCGATGACGGTGCCTTCGCCACCCGGGAAGTCCGCCCTGGCGCCCTTGCGGATCTCGAACGTGAAGGCGAGGTCGCCGAGGAACTTGAAGTCCTGGCCGTTGACCCTCTTGAAGATCTTGATGTCGCCCGTCTGGATGGGCGTGGTGTCGCCGGTGGCGTTCGCGTCCAGTGCCACCAGCCCCAGCGCGGCGGCCATCGCGGCGATCAGCTTCCCGTTGCCTTGCATGTTCGTCGTCCCCTCAGGTGTGCGCCCACGGACAGCTGGGCGGCAGGCGGGTCTGGAGCGCTGCTGAAGTCGGCGCCCCGACATCTGCCCATGGCCGTTTCTTTGCCACACCTGCACGGATAATTACAACAAGGGCGTCTATTTACACCTGAGTTGCACCTTCGCGCGACAAGGAGACGGAGTTCCGCGGGGTTGGCAGGTGTAGGTCAAGGCATGTCGCACACTCACCCGACTGTGAGGCGGGAGCTGCAGCTCCCGGCGCGGCCTCGTAGCGCCGCATCCGGGACACTTCTCGTCCGGCCGGAGCTACTTCTCGCGGGTAAGCGTGTTGTTCGTCCCGCGAGTCTCCTGCTTCGGCTCGCCGCGCTTCCAGGTCACCTTGTTGCCGACGCCCATGACGGTGATGGCCTTGGCGCCGTCGATCTTCACCTTGTTGGCGTTGCCGGAGACCACCACCTCACCGCAGTCACCCGTGAGCTGGAGGTCGTGGGTGGTGCCGGCAATCTCCACCTTCTGCCCCGCGGCGCACTTGATGACGTCCTTTCGCATGGCGCCGCTGATCTGCAGCTGCCCGTCTGGCCCCGTCTGGACCGTCGAGGCGTCCTGTCCCACCTGGGGCGCCTGCCCCTGGGCCTTCGCGCCGGCGTCCTGGCCCTGCGCCCCCACTGCCAGAGGCACTCCCAGCAGGCACGCGACACATCCGGACAGCACCATCGAACGAAGCTTCATCGACATGGGTGTCTCCTCACGCTCAGGACCACACGGGGACGAGGCGCTCCGTGCGCTCCCCCGACGCAACACTCCACCCGGGGCTGGCTCATGCCGCAAGCCTTTCGCCAGCGTGCTCACCCGGTTGGTGGAGTGGGAGCCAGCCGTGTCTGTGCATCGATCTCGAATTGGAAACTTCCAGTGTCAGGGTGACCGTCACACGTCCGCAACCGAACGCCGCAACGCGCGATAACCTTCTGGAAATACGGTTTTCGCTTTCTTTCCAAGATTATGGGGCTGACGTGAGAGCAGGCAACTCGATGTGGCTGCGCCGTCTGGCGCTTCTTCTCCTTCCTGGCACCTTCGCCGCGTGCGGCGGCCCCGAGCGCTCGGGCGACGCGAGCCTCGACGCCGTCACCGAGGGCGCGGTCGCACTGGCTGGGGATGTGACGGTGTCCTTCCAGCGTGGGGTGTCACCCTCTTCGACCTATGCGGGTGTCTCGGACACGTGGCTGCAGGAGAGCACTCCGTCCACCAATGCGGGCGGGGACGCCGTGCTGCGGATGGACCGCGACGCTCCGGCGGGCAGCCACCAGAGCCTAAACGCCTTGCTGCGTTTCGACCTGGGTGCCATCCCTCCGGGCGCGAAGGTGCGGTCGGTCCAGCTCTCCCTCCACGTGACGAACCGGACGAGCGGAGAGGGCTTCTTCCTCTACGCCGCTGGCCGCGATTGGAGCGAGTCCCAGGCCACGTGGGCCCGGGCGACCTCGAGCACCGTATGGAGCGCGCCTGGCGCACGGGGCGCGGCGGACAGGGGCTCGAGCGTGTTGGGCACACTCCTCCCCTCCGTCACGGGCGCCTACTCCCTGACGCTCGGCGCGGCGGGAATTGCCGCGGTCCAGGAGTGGGTGAACAGTCCCGCGAACAACCGGGGCTTCGTGCTGGATGCCAGCACGAACATGGACGGGCTGGACGTCGCCTCCTCCGAGGCCACCACCTCGGCGCAGAGGCCTCGGCTGACCGTCACCTACTCCCCTCCCCCGGTCGGCTTCGTCCACCCGGGGCTTCATGTCTCCAAGGCCCAGCTCGACTTCGTCAAGGCGAAGATTGGAGCCCGCGCGCAGCCCTGGTACGGCCAGTTCAGCAAGGCCGCCGGTGGCTCCCTCGCGAACACCAGCTGGACCCCCAGGCCCGTGCAGACCATGCAGTGCGGCAATGGCGGCAGCACGGTGGATATCGGCTGCTACAACTCCCGGCAGGACGCCCTGAGGGCCTACACGCTCGCGCTCCTCTGGTACCACACGGGTGAGCAGCGCTACGCGGACGCCGCCATCCGGATTCTCGATGCGTACGCCGACACGCTCCAGACCATCCTCTTCGTCAGTGGAGACATCAACACGCACAACGGCCCGCTCCAGGCAGCCTGGCTCGCCGAGCTGTTCCCGCGCGCGGCGGAGATCATCCGCTACAGCGACGCTGGCTGGCCGGAGGAGAGGGCCCTCGAGTTCGGCGACATGCTGAAGCGGGCGGTGCTGCCCCGCATCATCAACGGCTGGGGAGGCGGCGGCTCCAACTGGAACAACTCCATGACGAACGGAGTGATGAACATCGCCGTCTACACGGATGACCAGGCGCTCTTCGAGCGCTCACTCGCGATGTGGCGCGTGCACGTGCGGGAGACCTTCTACCTGACGAGTGACGGTGCGGCGCCCATTCCCGCGCCGGACCAGCGCAACGCGGACGGGACCTGGAAGGCAGGGGTGCTCCTGAGCAGCTGGCGGGGCCAGACCGAGTTTGGCACGGCGCGCGTGAATGGCCTCTCCCAGGAGGCGTGTCGGGACTTCGGCCATGCGACGATGTCGATTGCCTCCATCTCACAGGCGGCGGAGACGGCGCTCATCCAGGGGGTGGACCTCTACTCCGAGCAGGAGGCGCGGCTCATCGCGAGTGCCGAGTTCATGGCGCGGTACCTGGTACCCCATGCTCCGGACAACAATGCCCAGGCCACCATCCCCGTCGAATCCTGGCTGTGCGCGCGCAGGAGCGAGTACGTGAAGAAGAACGGCCAGCCCGTGCCGAACAACACCCTGGAGCTGCAGATCCTCCCGACCTGGGAAATCCTCTTCAACCACTACGTGACGCGCAAGGGCCGCTCCATGCCCTCGACGGCGGCGCTCCTCCCACGAGTGCGCGCGGGAGGCTCATCCACGGACCTGCAGATGTCCTGGGAGACACTCACCCACGCGGATGTGGGCTCCGTGGGACTGGAGCCGTAGGCCCCATCAAGGAGGAGCTCGGCTCCGAGTCAGCGCACGTCGTAGGTCTTTCGAACCGAGCCTCCGCTCCGGCCGATGTCCAGCTCGATGTGCTTTGCCTCGCGCAGCTTCGTGAAGGCCTCGAGCATGCGCTCGGGTGAGTCGAGCGACAGGCCGTTGATGCGCTTGAGCACGTCGCCGTTCTGGAGACCAATCTTCGTGTAGAGCGAGCCCTGCTTGATGGCCGCGAGCTTGAAGCCCGCGGGCTTGCCATCCTCGATGGCGGGGACCACGCGCGCCTGCGTGGACAACACGTCCAGGCGCGCCAGCGCCTGCTGGAGCTCCGTCTCCGGAATCTCGTAGGCGTGCTCGCTCACGGCGCGGATGCCGCTCTCCGGACCGGAGCTGGCGGCGGGCATGGGCCGGGTCAGGGTGGGCGCGGTAATCGCGGGTGCAGAGGCTTCACCGTCGATGAACTCCTCGCGCCCGTTGGCCGCGACGATGATGCGCTCGCGCTCGATGGTGAGGATGCGCGTGCCCATCAGGTCATCGCCCACCATCAGGCTTCGGGCGCGCTGGGTCTCCAGGTCCTGGATGGACGCGAACGACCACTGCGCGTCGTTGGCCACCAGCGTGCCGAGCAGCTTCACGCGCAGCGAGCTCCGGATGGGGCCTGTCGCCACCTCGGGACTGGCGGGCTCGACCACGTCGGGCTCCTTCTTGCCGTACGTCAGCCCCGTGAGCTTTCCCAGCCGTGCGCCGTCCAGCGGAGTCCGGGCCGCCTCGGTGGCCACGCGTACCGGGGCGAGCGAGGCCGAGGTGCCAGGTAACGGAGGGGCAATCGCGTCCTCCACGAAGAGGTTGGCCGTGCGCGCCAGCAGCAGCGCGACGAGCAGGATGAAAGTGCCGTTCACCAGCCAGAAATACCTGCGGACGATGAGTGCCATCATGTCGTGCCTCCTTCGGGTGAGGGACACGAGGGCCTTGAGCAAGCACGGTGCCATGAGCCCTTCGGAGAGGCGCTCCCCTCTGGGGCCCCCGCCGTGCGCTCGTGCCGTGAGCCTGGAGGGTGACGCCGAGCGTGCCCCCCTGTCAGCGGGGCACGGCTGGCGTGTGACAGCATGTCACGGGACCGATGATAGGAAGAGCCCGGAGTCGAGAGGGAAACCTCGACGGCTCCGGGCCCTTCGGCTGTTCAGCAACAGGGGCCCCGCGGCCTCCCGCTAGGTGCAGTTGGCGTTGTAACCGCTCCCACCGAAGTAGAAGTACCGGCCCCAGCCGCCCGCCGACGTGTCATTGGCCACCGCGCTGCTGTCGTAGCAGAAGCTGTCGGTGGTGATGGCCGAGAGGCTGGCCGGAGAGCGATAGACGTTGGCGGTATCCACGTACTGGATCTGCCGCTGGTAGGCGGCTTGCTGCCAGCCCTGGGCGGCGAAGGCTCCGCTGCCCATGTCCGTGTGCGTGTGGCGCCCGGCGGTCTGGTTGTTGATGATCTCCCCGCCGAAGGTCACCCGGCCGCCCTTGTCGGCGATGCCGTTCGCGTCGAACTTGGTGCGGGGATAGTAGCCGACCCACGTCGTCCCCACGCGCAGCCACCAGTTGCCGGCCGTCCCGTCCTTGAACCAGAAGAGCTTGATCTCATGCTGGGCGCCGCCACTGGCGCTGTAGTTGGTGAAGCTGCTGCCGATGACGATGGAGGTGTCCGTCTGGACGAAGCCAGCGCAGGTCAGGTTGTAACAGCCCCCGGAGCCGTAGTTGTCCGGCGTGAAGTAGATGAAGAGCCGGGAGTTGTTGTCCCCGTACAGGTTCCGGTAGTTCTGCCACCCGCCCTCCACCGTCTCCGTGTCGGCGCCGGAGCCACGCGCGACCCAGATCTGCGAGAGGCTGAACTCGCTGGCCACCTCGACCGCGGGGTTCCACACGTTCAGCGCGCTCTCCGCCCCCAGGTTGTCCACCGTCTGCCGGTAGGCGGCGTACTGGTGCAGGGCCGTCGAGCCCGCGCGGAGCGCGTCACCCGACAGATGGCTGGGCACCTTGCTCCGGAAGTCCTCGAGGCTCTTGAAGCGCTTCAGCGTGTCCAGCGTCACCCGGAGGATGGGGATGGTGCCCTGGGGGCAGCGCTGCACCGCCCCGGTGGCGTCCAATGAGAAGGCCAGCTCGGCCTGGGCCGGCTGCCGCGCATCAGCGACGGCAGGGCCCGTGGGGGCCTCGTCCAGCTCCTTTGGGAAGGTGCTCGGGGCGAACTGGATGACGTGGCTCTCCATGCCCGGCTGCCGCAGCGCCGGCTGGCGGTAGAGGTCCACGCAGTCGATGTCGTCTCCATCCGGGGACTGGAAGTGGTGACGGACATCCTTCGTGTCGTAGAGCGAGTCGAGGTGCTGCTGCATCCTGGCGAGCTCCGTCGGGTCCTTGACCCGCTGCACGAGGTCGTTGGTGGGCACGGCCTCCTCCGCCACTCCCTCGACAGCGCTGCCGCAGCCGGACAGCCCGAACCCCAGCGAGGACACGAGGAACAACACGCTTCGCCTGGCTTGCATGTGGACTCCATGGTGGGAACAACCGTGTTGCAACGACAGGTCCTGCCGTGCCGCCCTCGTCAGGGGCAGTCGGAGGGGCAGTTGCAGCGACTCTCTCCGGGCTCGCAGCGCCCGTTCCCGCAGGGGGTGCACACAAGGCGCCCGCCCTTCGAGGGAATGCACTTGCCTTCCTTCAAGAGGTGCTCGTCGTAGAGCGCCAGCTTCACCAACCCGGGGCAGCAGCCCGGCCAGGAGGCTTCTTCGCCTCGGCCGGGGGGCTCCCCATAAGGCGTCCACCCCTCCCCCTCCGCCAGACACCCGGGAACGGCGCCCGCGTCAGCCGCATCAAGCGTGGAGACGCGAGCCGCCTCCGCCGGAGCGGAGGCCGATGGCCCGCCTGCCGTGGGAGCGCTCTGGCATGCCAGCACGAGACACCCCAGGACAATCCCAACCGACACGCGAAAGGACATGCCTCATGCTATACAGCTATTACTAGTATTTCAATTCTTTCTTGCCTGAGACTGAGTATGCAAACAGTCCCGATTTTCGCGCCGCGCTGTATGTGAAAGAGACCACTGCAGCCATGCCTTATTATTCTGCGATTGATGGAAGGAAGGCCCTGCCCCTGGAATGGCGGGCGGGTCGAGGCCTCTTCAGCGCCGTTGGGTATCGCACGTACGCCGGGTTTCCGGGGTGACAGGTGCAGGCGGATGGCGATTGGATCACACGCACACGTCGCCCGGCGGGAGCAGCGGTTCCTGACTGCCGCAGGGCGTGAGCGCGGAGGACGCATGCCGTATATCGATGGTTTCGTCGTACCGGTTCCCACGAAGAACCTCGCCGCCTACCGCAGCATGTCGCGCAAGGCGGGCAAGCTCTGGCGCGAGCACGGCGCGCTCGAGTACTTCGAATGCGTCGCCGATGACGTCAAGCCCGGCAAGGTCACCTCGTTTCCACAGAGCGTGAAGCTGAAGCCAGGAGAAACGGTGGTGTTCTCCTGGATCGTCTACAAGTCTCGCGCCGACCGCAACCGCATCAACAAGAAGGTCATGGCCGATCCTCGCCTCAAGATGTCCCCCCAGGCCATGCCCTTCGACGCCAAGCGGATGATCTATGGCGGGTTCAAGGTGATGTTGGCGCTCTGAGCCCCGGCTGCGGCTCACTGGCCGAGGACGTACGCGAAGATGAGCGGTGCGACGATGGACGCATCGCTCTCCACGACGAACTTCGGCGTGTCGATGCCGAGCTTGCCCCAGGTGATCTTCTCGTTGGGCACCGCGCCGGAGTACGAGCCGTAGCTCGTCGTGGAATCGCTGATCTGGCAGAAGTACGCCCACAACGGGACGCCCTCGCGCCGGAGGTCCTGGTGCAGCATGGGCACCACGCAGATGGGGAAGTCCCCGGCGATGCCGCCGCCAATCTGGAAGAAGCCGATGGGCGCGCGGGGCGCGGTCTCCGTGTACCAGGCCGCGAGCGTGGTCATGTACTCGATGCCACCGCGGACGGTGTGGACGCTCTTCACGTCCCCGGCGATGCAGTGTCCCGCGTACATGTTGCCCAGAGTGGAGTCCTCCCAGCCCGGTACCCAGATGGGCAGGTCCTTCTCGCAGGCCGCGAGCAGCCAGCTATTCCTGGGGTCGATCTGGTAGCTCCCGGCCAGCTTGCCGCTCCGGAGCACGCGGTAGAGGAACTCGTGGGGGAAGTGCCGGCGTCCGTCCCGGTCCGCCGAGCACCACTCCTCCAGGATGACGGCTTCGATGCGACGCATGGCCTCCATCTCCGGGATGCAGGTGTCCGTCACCCGGTTCATGTGCCGTTCGAGCAGCGCCTGCTCGTCCCTGGGCGTGAGGTCGCGGTAGTGGGGCACCCGCTCGTAGAACGCATGGGCGACGAGGTTGAAGATGTCCTCCTCCAGGTTCGCGCCCGTGCAGCAGATGGCGTGGACCTTGTCGCTCCGAATCAGCTCCGCCAGGGAGATGCCCAATTCCGCCGTGCTCATCGCGCCCGCGAGCGTGACGAGCATCTTTCCGCCAGCCTCCACGTGCCGGACGTAGCCGTCAGCCGCGTCGACCAGTGCCGCTGCGTTGAAGTGCCTGAAGTGGGTCCGGCAGAAGTCCCTGATGTTCAAGTGGTCAGCTCCCGGCGACGAGGGTCGGCGTGGGGCTGTCGCCAGGGCGCACCACACCGAACGCTCTACGGCCCGAGGACGGGCCGCCATCGAAGCGCCGGGTGGCTGCAGCGGACGCCGTTGTAACGAGGCGCGCTTCTCGCCGCAAGCAGAGCCGTCCCGCGAGCACGAAGCCGTGGGTTGCGGCCGCTCCGGTGCCCGCGTATATGCGGAGCACCATGTTGCTGGTGCTGCGCATCTTCACGCTCGCTCTCCTGTTCGGCTGGCAGGCTGTTGCCGTCGGGGCGAGCGGTCCCGCGCATTTCTGCCAGAAACAGGTCGAGAACCGCTCCGACAGGTGCCATTGCCCCCACGGTGAGCTGAAGGCGGAGCAGGCTCCGCACAGTCAGCCGACGCTGCGGATGGACTGTTGCGACGAGCCGGGCTGGGAGTTGCCCGCGCCGGCCTTCGCGGACGTCTCCAGTCACTCCTTCCTGGTTGCGCCCATGTCGGGCCTGCTTCCAGCGTGGTTCAGCGTCCGCCCACCCGAGGGTGGACGCATCCTGTCACTCGCGCACTGGGAGCCGCCTCGGGCCCAGGGCCCACCCGTCTTCCTCCGCCTCCGCTCGCTCCTGCTCTGAGTGCTCCCGGCGTGCGCCCGGACCTCTGGCTTCCTCCGTCACGTCTCGACGAGGGGCCGAGGACCCGAGCGCCATGCCGAAGGAGAGGCGTGGTGTGACGCTTCGCCGTCACGTCCCCTCCCCTCCCGGAAGCCTCGAGGTATCCCCCCAGTGAGCTAGAGGTGTCAGGTGGACATGTTCTTTGAAGTTCTCGTCGGCGTCGTGTTGATGACGGTCCTCATCGTGGTGTTGGGACCCGCCTTGTGGAGCTCGCGGCTCAGCATCACCGAGGAGCAGAAGCACTGGGAGAAGCGGGACGAGAAGCGCCCCGAGTCAAAGGACTGAGGCGTCCCTCCTCAGGAACCGACCTTCGGCGCGGCCCGGTGCTCAGGGCCCGCCGTGGCGGCGCCGTGGCTCACAGGGCAGGTCTTCGGGAAGGTTCCCAGCTGCTCGACGGGGCAGCCATTCGGGTAGCTGCGAATGTGGGAGCGCTCTCTACCGAAGAGCGGCGTGCTTCTCGGTGACAGCGCGTAGCGCACGAACTTCCCACGGGCCTTGAGCGCCAGGCGGAACACCGTCCGGCTGAGGGCGGAGGGGTGGGGGTAGTGGAACGCGTCGAGCAGCTCGCGCTCCATGAGCGTGCGCGCGAACAGCGTGACCAGTCGCTTCGGCGCCAGATTCGAGGGAGGAAAGGTGGCCAGCAGGTCGAGCGTGGAGTCAGCGACAGCCCGGCTGCGAGCATCGAAGGCGAAGTGCGTTGACTCGTAGCCGTCCATGAGCGCGACGAACGCGTCGTAGGTGTCCGGGATGTCCTGGATGCCCATGTGACGACCGACGGCGCGGTAGTAGTTCGTCCACGCCGTCACCTCGTTCGGGGTGAACGAACGCCAGCCGAAGTCCGCGAGCCAGCGCACCGGCGTCACCACGAAGGTGGAGAGCACGTAGCGCATGTCATCATTGGAGATGTCATAGGCGCCGTGCATCTGGTTCATGCGCCGGAAGGCACTCCTGCCGGGCTGGCTGGAGATGCCGTGCTCGAGGATTGCGTCGAGGATGAGCACGGTGTCGTCGTAGCGCTTCTGGGTGCGCTGGTTGAACTCCCCCGTCTCGTGCAGGAGCACGCCGATGCTCGGCACCGCGTAGGTGCGGAACAGCGCGAAGCTGAGCGCCTGGGTGATGTCCCAGGGGAACTCCTGGGTGGCGAGGACGCGGACGATTTCCTCGTACTGCGTCCCTGCGTCGAGGCGGTCGGTGTGGTCGCGTAGTGCAAAGCGGTTCATCCGGCACTCTCCTTCGAAGAACATCGGGGAGCGTAGGCCAGGAATTGCCGCCGTGCTCGCTGTCTGGCCCGCAGGGCCTGATTCCGTACAGGACGCTCGGCTTCGCGACGAGAGCGCCTCAGCCCCTCACGACGCCGTCATAGACGCCGTAGCCGCCGGGGATGAAGAAGTCCCTCCCCGGCTCCAGCCCGAAGGCCCGGAGGACCGTCGCCGCGATGTCCTGGGAGCGCGGCGCGCGCATCACCCGCTCTCCGGACTCCTCCACCAGCGCCACCGGCGCGCCCATGGGAGAGCCGTTCATCGTCTCGTCGTACCCGCCGAGCATCTGGTTCCCCTGGATGCCGCCGCCCACGAGGATGGCGCACGTCGCCGGGTGGTGGTCACTCCCCTGCTTCGGGAAGGTCCGCCCGAAGTCGCTGTAGACGTACACCAGCGTCTCGTCCAGCAGCGTCCGGGACGGGTCGGCCCGGCTCGGCGTCAGGCTCATCTCGAGGCACAGCCGCCCCACCATCTCCAGCGCGATGCGCAGGTGGTTGGTGTGCATCTGCGGCCCGTTCGCGCTGTGGGTGTCGAAGGTGTTGTTGGAGAAGCTGGAGGCCCGCAGGTTCACCGACGACACCAGGTCCGACTTCAGCAACTGCAGCGCGAAGGCGTAGTTCCCCATCGACGCGCCCGTGCCGCACGAGTCCGCGTAGCCGATGCAGGCAGACCAGTCCACGGGGTAGGCCGGGTCGGCCTTGAGCTTCTCCCAGGACGGCGTGTTGGCCAGCACCGACAGGATGTCCCGGCGCACCGTCCGGCTCGCGCCCTTGTACGTGTCGTAGAGCTGCTCGAGCATCGCGTCCGTGCCGATGCTGGACACGCCCCGCTCCTGGCGCAGTGCCTTGAGCAGCGCCGCATCCACCGCGGTAGCGGGCACCGTGCCTGGGAGCGCCGAGCCGTCGAAGGCGACATCGGGCACGTCGCTCCGTGCCCGAAGCCCCTTCCAGGCGCTGTCGCGCTTGTCGGACAGCGTCGGCTCCACCGAGGTCGCGGAGTGCAGCACCGTGGGGTTCGCGAGCGCGGGCAGCCCGAACGCGCCCGGCAGCGTGCCGCCCAGGCTGACATTGGGAATGGGCCGGTCCGGGAAGCGCCGGGACATCGCGTTGGCGATGACCGCCTGCACCGACGGAGACCGGAAGTTCGAGCCCGCAACACCGCACATGCTCGCGATGATGCCGCTCGTATGCGCGGCCGTGTTCTGGTCCGCCCCCACGAGCAACGCGGCCTTGTCGAAGAGCCTGTACGTGGGGTCTGCCCAGGCGTAGCCCCAGGGCCGGAAGTTCTGCGTGTTCCCCGACGCGGGATTCAGCTCCCTCGTGTCGGCCGGGTTCGCCCAGTTCCAGAAGATGGGGCCGCGCAACTTCCGCACGGCGCCAGGCGCGTCCAGGTCCACCGGGGAGCGGTCGAAGTTCTCCACCTGCTCGGGCCGGTAGCCGAAGGGGATGATGCCGCCCTGGGGCGCGGGGATGAACTTGTTGATGCCCGCGCGAGTCAGCGGCGAGAAGAAGGTCTCCCAGTGGAGCCCTCCATCCAGCCAGATGCCCAGGAGCTTGGTCGGCCGTCCCGCGGTCGTCTGCGCCGACGCCACCGGCAGCCCGAAGCGCGTCATGAGTCCGAGGTGAGCGGCCCCGAAGGCCAGCTCGAACAGCTTGCGACGAGTGAGCTTCATGGGGGGCCTCAGTAGAAGATCCAGTGGGGGTGGCGGATGAAGTACGAGCACACGCCCACGTAGGCCGGCTCGGTCTCGGTGGGCGTCGCGAGCGGCACGAACACGTCCTCGTACAGCGCGTCCACCTGCGCGTCGGTGAACCGCTCGCCCAGGAAGTGCAGCGACCACCGCCGCAGCGTGGCCTTCACGTCCGCGGGGTTCGCGGTGCGCGGCGTGCCCGTGGGGAACAGCGCCTGATTGCCCGTCTTGGCCAGCGCGCGGCGGCACCACCGCTGGGAGACCTGCGTCAGCGTGAGCACGAAGGTCGGCGACGAGGTCCGGTCATGGGACACCTGGTTGAGGACGGAGCCGCCCCCCAGCGAGTGGTAGCGCTCCCCGGTGACGTTCTGCCGCGGCATGGGCAGGGCATCCGGCGGTTGCAGCGGATAGAAGTCGTCCCCCCGCGACTCCGCCATCGGCATTCCGAACTCGTTGGCCGAGGTGAAGAAGTCATCGTGGCCCAGGCCCAGCTGCTGGTAGAGCGCGCGCTGCACCTGGGTGGCGCTCATGCGGGTGATGCGCGGCGCGTCCGGGTCCGGACGCGCGTCCCGCTGCTGCGCCGCGAGCCCCTGGATCCAGGCGCGCACGTCGGCCACGGACAGCGTCGCCGTGCCCTCCGCAACGAGCTGGGCATAGGACTTCTGGCCGATGGGCATCTGCTTGAACGCACCGGTGCCACGGCCCTCCAGCAACCGCACCAGCTCGCTGTCATCCGGACTGCCCGGCTTCACCATCCGGACGTCCGACACCAGCAGCGACTGGAAGGACTCCGGAGAGGCGAAGTAGCCACGCGCGCCCTGCGAGTGACAGCCTTCGCAGGTGGGCTTGAGGCCCTGCATGATGCGCACGGTCTCCGAGCTGGCCGGTGTGGCGCACAGGGCCTGGCCCTGGGTACGGAGCGCGGACGGGGTGCCCTCACCACCACACGAGAGGACGCCAGAGAGGACCCCGGAGAGCCCGAGGAGGAACACGAAGCGGCTCATGGTCAGCGCCCCCTCTGGAAGAGGTTCGACTGCGTGAGTGACTTGACGAAGGGCCGCACCTTGCGGCCTCCCGCGATGAAGCGCGCCACCTGGTCGTCCAGGTAGCCCGCCTCGCCCGCCGGGTCGATGTCCCGCCCCAGCACCTGCGTGTGCAGGCGCCGCACGACACACCGGTCGAACGCGCCCGCCGCGACGATGAGCTTCGCGAAGCCGAGCGGGCCCACCGTCCCGTCACTGCTCTGTCCGAGCAGGGTCTGCTCCGGAGGCAGGAAGTCGAGGAAGATCACCTCGGGGTTCACCTGCGCCTGGGCCTCCGTCACGGGCGTGAGCAGCGTGTCGGGCGAGTACCACCGGTTCCAGTGGCTGAACGGGTCCACGCCGTAGGGGTACGCCCCCGTGCGCCACCGCGCCGGCCAGTGCCAGACGGTGCCGACGCCCGGCATCAGGTACTTCGCGCCATAGCCCTCCGTCGCCGCGCCTGTCTTCGCATAGCGCTTGAAGTGGATGGCCGCGGGGTCGAGCCGGCGGTGGCAGTGCTGGCACGGCCCCTCCGTGCCCGGGTCCCTCCGGTATTCATTGAACTGCTGCCCCGAGGGCGGCGCGAGGACCTCACACGCCAGCGTCTCCAGGGCGCGGGCACCGCGCACGCGCTCGCGCGGGTAGGCCGTCAGGAAGCCCAGGCTGGTGAGCATGCCCGCGGCGGGGATGCCCCGGGACGCACCCGTCTGGGTGCGCGGGTCGAACTTGTAGTCGCGCTCGGCGAGGAAGAAGGGGTTTCGCGCGGGGACCTGGTACTCGCGCCACGCGAGGGGGTCTCCCGGGGAGTGCTCGGGGTCCACCGGCGCGCTGGAGTACCGGGACGGTCGCCACCACGAGTCGTCGTCGAGCAGGCGCGTCTCGCCGCCCGCGAGCCCCTGCATCACGTAGGCCGCCTGGAGGCGGGTCGGCCCGACGGAGTAGGTGCCGAGGATGAGGTCCGTCGCCGGCCTGTCATGCCACGCGATGTGGGCGAAGAGGCGGGCGGGCTCCTCGGAGACGAGCCGCCGCTGCCCCTCCCCGTTGTAGGGCGCGTAGTTTTCGAAGCCCGCGTACACCTGGAAGTCGGCGAAGCAGCGCACGGCATTGGGACCACAGCCACAGGTGCCTTCCGGACCGAGGAGGCCGCAGCTCACCGGGATGGGGTTGCCATTGACTGGATCTCGCCCGGTGCCCGTGGCCGCGGTGCTGGCCGCGAAGCCCACCAGCGTCACCGTCGTGCCGGGGGCCCACCACGGCTCGATGGAAAGCTCATCCGCCGGTGAGCCATCCGCCTTCAGACCGGTGCACGCCGTCGTGTCTCCCCGGAAGTACTTCCAGGCGCCGGCCCTTGCCGTGTCCGCCGGGCACCGCTGAATGGTGCGCTGCTGCTGCAGCCCGTACTCCGGCGCGTCGGCGGTCCTGGGCGTGAGCGGGAGGTTGAACCAGTCGCGCGCGTGCTCGAACATCGTCTGGTAGAAGGCGGGCTGCTGGAGCGTCTGGTCGACGAAGGCCGCGACGAAGGCCCGCTGCGCGGCGTCGTCGCCCGCTGCTTCCAACGCCGCGTACTCGTCGCCCGTCGGCGGAGTGCCGCGCAGCGCGAGCGAGGCCCGCCGCAGCAGCCGGCTCGGCGTGAGGACGTCGCTCTTCTCACCAGCGTCGGGGTCTTCCGTGGGAAGCGGCTCGACGCAGCCCGCGTCCACGGAATCCCCAGGAGGATTGGAAGGAGTGTTCCCTCCGACTCCGCCAGTGCAGCCCACCCAGAGCATCAAGGGCAGTACCCACCAGAGAGGACTCTGCGTTGGCACCGGTCCGCGAGGCGGATCGGGTGGCTCCTGTCGAGCGTTGAGAACAGACGAGACGCGCGGGTTCATTCGTCGCGACAAAGCAACCCGTATGCCGCGAGCGCACGATGCTACCGACGTGCGCGCGTACCTCTACAGCGACACCTGCGCTCCGGAAGACGCCGCGGCCTCGTCGGGGGATGAGCCCCCCACAATGAGGCTCGTGCCCCCCAAATCACGGGCGTTGAGAAACGACTGCGCGCACGCACGAGCGACGACGCCCGCACCGGGACAGCGCGGACTCGCGGCGCGTCGGTGGCCATCCTGCGAGTGAGGGCAGACGGGCAGCGGGTTGCGGTCCGCGGTGCTGGAGACTCGCTCTCACTCGCGTGGAAGCGACGCTCGTGGAGCAGGCGTGCACGGACGCAGTGGTTTCCCATTCTGTTTGTTTGGGAACAAAATTTTGACACATGGCCATCAGCCTCTCCCCTGCTCCGGGCCTCGGGCCCATGTGCACGCCGCCCACCTCCGAAGAGCTGCTGGCGCTCTACACGGAGACTCCCGAAGGAAGCGCGCTGCTGTCCGAGCTGCACGCGCTGCTGGCCTCAGCCTCCGCGCTGACGCCGCTGGCGGAGCGCCTGGCCTGGCTGGAGCAGCTCGTGCGCTGGCTCCGGGCAGACGGGGCCGTGCCTTCCCGGCGCGGGCTGTTGGCTCCGGTGGAGTCCGTGGGCTCCTCGCGACTGCGGCTGCTGGTGGAGATGCTCACGCAAGTCCCCGCATGGCGCGAGGCCGTGCGGGAGGTCCTCTCCACCGCGCTCGCCGAGACCTCCGCGCTGAGGCTGCTCTCCGAGCCGGGGCTGTCCACCGGCCGGGGCCTGCTGGGAGACCTGGTGTCCCGGCTCGGCCAACGGGTGATGCTGGCGGTGGATGATGAGCGGGAGCTGGCGGCATGGGTCTGGCGGTTGCTCCCCGCCGCCGACGACGCGACCTGGCTGGAGGAGCTGGCCGAGGAGCACGTGTCCGCGCTGTGCGAGCTGCTGGGCCCCGGCTGCTTCGCCCCGCTGGAGGCGGCGGTGGAGGACGCGGTGGCGGTGCTCGCCTCGCGCGCCAGCGCCCTCGGCCTCGCGGGTGACGTGCTGTCGCGACTCCCGCCAGCGCCCCTCGCGCAGTCGGTCTTCATCCACCTGCCGCGCGCCTGTGAAGCGCTGCGCGTCGCGGTGCGGGCCGGCGCCAGTGGACAGGCGCTGGCGCGGGAGCGTGTGGCCTGTGCCGAGGTCATCGCCGGTTGCCGCGCCGCCACGCGGGCGGTGCTGCACCACCTGCATGCGCACGCGGTGGACACCGACCTCGTCTACCGGCTGGAGCTGCTCGGCCACGTGCTGGACCGGCTGGAGGCGCTGCTGTGGCTGCTCGCGCCGGACGGCTCGCGGGCCCTGCCGTGTGCCTCGGTCCGGCTGCTGTCCTCGCTGGTGCGAGCGAATGCGCAGGGGCGCAGCATCGCCGGGCTGTTCCGCGGCAGCGTGCGCTGCATCTCTCGGCGCATCTTCGAGCACACCGGCGAGGTGGGCCGCCACTACATCACCACGAGCCCGGACGACTATCACCGGCTGGTGAGCGCGGCGGCGGGCGGTGGGCTGATCACCACGGCCACCGCGGCGCTCAAGCTGCTCATCGGCTTCGCGGCGCTGCCGCTCTTCTTCCAGGGCCTGGCGGCCTCCGCCAACTACGCGCTCAGCTTCCTGCTCATCCA
The DNA here is from genome assembly GCF_010894435.1 of Pyxidicoccus trucidator. Classification (NCBI taxonomy): domain Bacteria; kingdom Pseudomonadati; phylum Myxococcota; class Myxococcia; order Myxococcales; family Myxococcaceae; genus Pyxidicoccus; species Pyxidicoccus trucidator. Next base: position 112,137 of record NZ_JAAIXZ010000021.1, read on the forward strand.
ACTGCTGGGCTTCACGCTGGCCACCAAGCAGCCCTCCATGACGGGCGCGGCCCTGGCGGCCTCGCTGGACGTGAAGGCGGGCGACAAGGGCATGCGCAGCCTCGTGGCGCACCTGGCCTGCATCACCCGCTCCCAGCTGGCATCGGTCTTCGGCAACCTGGGCGCCGTGGTGACGACGGCCACCTTCGTGGGCATCGCCCTCCAGGCGCTCCAGGGCCAGTCGCTGCTGACGCGGCACGAAGCGGAGTACGTGGTGCACTCGATGCACCCGTTCCGCAGCGGCACGCTGTTCTTCGCCGCGCTCACCGGGGTGCTGCTCTGGTGCGCCAGTGTCTTCGGCGGCTGGCTGGAGAACTGGGTGCACTACCGGCGGGTGCCGGAGGCGCTCGCGCGCCATCCCGGCGTCATCCACCTGCTGGGGGAGACCCGGGCACGGAAGCTGGGCTCCGGGCTCGCGCGCCACGCCTGTGGCCTGGGCGCCAACGTCGCCCTGGGGCTCCTGCTGGGCATGACGCCCGCCGTGAGCAGCTTCTTCGGGCTGCCGCTGGACGTGCGGCACGTCACCCTCAGCGCCGGCACCCTCACCTACGCGGGAGCGGCGCTGGGTCCCGAGCGACTGCTGACGCCGGACTTCCTGTGGGCGGTGGTGGGGCTCATCATGGTGGGCGGCATCAACCTGGGCGTGAGCTTCGCGCTGGGCCTGGCCGCCGCGGTGCGGGCACGGGGCCTGGAGCCGGTCGGCATCCTGCAACTGGGCCGGGTGGTGCTCGCCGGAGGAATCCGCTCCCTCTCCGACTTCGTCCTCCCGCCCCAGCCCCTCCTGCCCGCGGGCCGCCCTGCTTCTCCTCTGGCAGTGCGCTCCGCGGCGCGGCTGCGCACCGCGCACCGCCCGAGGCAGGAGGACGCGGCCCGCCACTGAGCCGCCCTGCCAGGTAGTGTGGTCCCACAGCTCCCCTGGGGGCGCCCTGTCCCCTGCCTGGTGGGTCGCTACACGGAAGACGCATGGATTCCCCCGGGGCTCCGATACGATGCCCCGCGTGCGACCCTCCGGACGCGCATGCACGGACACCCTGGAGTCATCTTCTGAGTACCGCCGTCCCGCTCCGCGAGCCCTCGCCGCCCCCGGCCTTTCCCACCCTCGATGTCGCCGCCTTCGACCAGGATTTGTCGGCCCTTCGCGCCGAGCTGGGCACGTCCTTCGAGCCAGAGGAGCTGACCCACTTCCACAAGCTGGAGCGCTGGGGACGGGCCTGCACGCTGCTGGGCTACGCCACGGCGTGGCTCGTGCCCAACCCGCTGTCCGCGCTGCTGATAGCGCAGGGCAGCACGACGCGCTGGACGATGGTCGCGCACCACGTGACGCATCGAGGCTATGACCGCGTGAGCGGCGTGCCCGCGCGCTACACCGGACGCGGCTTCGCGGTGGGCTGGCGCCGCTTCGTGGACTGGCTCGACTGGATTGCCCCGGACGCCTGGCGGCACGAGCACAACGTCCTCCACCACGGCCGCACCGGAGAGCGGGTGGCCGACCCCGACCTGGTCGAGGACACCACCGGCTGGCTGCGCGACTCGCGCATGCCGCGCTGGGCGAAGTATCTGCTCGTGGGCATCATCGCCTGCACCTGGAAGCTCACGTACTACGCGCCCAACACCTTCCAGGAGTGGCGCCGCTCCGAGCGCCGTCGCGCGGGAGGCCAGAAAGAGGCCGACAGCCGCCTCATCGAGGCCTTCAACCCGCTCACCGTCGAAGGGCGGGCGTTCTGGTGGACGTGCGTGCTGCCCTATGCCGCCGTGCGCTTCGCGCTGCTGCCGCTGCTGTTCCTCCCCCTCGGGACCTGGGCCGCCCTCAGCGTCCTCATCAACAGCGTGCTGGCCGAGGTCATCACCAACCTCCAGACCTTCGTGCTGATTGCCCCCAACCACGCGGGCGATGACCTGTATCGCTTCGACGACCGAGGGACAGGGCGCGCGGAGTACTACGTGCGGCAGGTGGTGGGCGCGGCGAACTACCGCACGGGCGGTGACGTCGTGGACTTCCTCCACGGCGGGCTCAACTACCAGATTGAGCATCACCTCTGGCCGGACCTGACGCTGCGGCAGTACCAGTGGCTCCAGCCGCGCGTGAAGGCCCTCTGCGAGAAGCACGGCGTGCCGTACGTCCAGGAGGGCGTGTTCCGCCGCGTGGGCAAGCTCCTCCACATCATGGTCGGCAAGACGTCGATGCGGCGGATGTCCTCGCGCCAGCTATCCGCGGGCTGAGCGGCGTCCGACAATGCGGCAAGCCGGCCCCGCCGTGCTTATCTGCTCTCCATCCCCTCGAACTCCGTGGAGACAGCCTGATGCGCGCGTTGATGAAGAGCGTTGGCCTTGCCGCCGTCCTGTCCGGGCTGGGGTTGGCCCATGGCCAGACCGCCAGCCCGCCCTCCGGGCAGAGCGGCAACCTTGCCCCCGGCCGCGCGGAAGGCAGCCAGCAGTCGGTGCCCCGACAGGGGCCCAACCCCACGGGTGCACCTGTCGAGACGGCGCCGCCCAACGTGCCTGAGTTCAAGCCCGCCTTCCCGGGGCAGACGCGGGCGCCGGCCGTCCAGACGCGCACGGCCTTCCAGGTCACCGAGGTTGCCTCCGGCTTCAACAGGCCCTGGGCCATCGCCTTCCTGCCGGACCAGCGCATGCTGGTGACGGAGAAGCCGACCGGCGCGCTCTACATCGTCACGCCCGAGGGCAAGAAGTCACCGGCCGTCGCGGGACTGCCGCGCGTGGATGGGCGTGGCCAGGGAGGCCTGCTCGACGTGGAGGTGGGGCCCGACTACGCCCAGAGCCGCCTCATCTACTGGACCTATTACGAGCCCCGCGAGGGCGGCAATGGCCTGGCGGTGGCGCGCGCGCGGCTCGTGGACGGCGCGAAGCCTCGCGTGGAGGGCCTGAAGATCATCTTCCGCATGCAACCCACGCTGGAGTCGACGCTGCACGCGGGCGGACGCCTCGTATTCACACCCGACAGCAAGCTGCTCGTCATGCTCGGTGAGCGCTCCATCCTCGCTGGCCGGGTCCAGGCCCGGGACTTGAAGAGCCACTTCGGGAAGATCGTCCGCATCAACCCGGATGGCTCGGTGCCGAAGGACAACCCCTTCCTTGGCAACAAGGAAGCCCGGCCGGAGATCTGGTCCCTGGGCCACCGCAACATCCTGTCCGCGGCGCTGGACGCGCAGCAGCGCCTCTGGATTGTGGAGATGGGCCCGCGCGGGGGTGACGAGCTCAACCGCCCCGAGGCCGGCAAGGACTACGGCTGGCCCACCATCGGCTACGGCGAGGAGTACTCCGGCAAGCGCATCCACGAGAGCACCCAGGGCCCGGGCATGGAGCAGCCCGTGTACTACTGGGACCCGGTCATCTCCCCGTCGGGGATGACCATCTACTCCGGGGACCTCTTCCCCGAGTGGCGCGACAACGTGTTCATCGGCGGCCTCTCCAGTCAGGCGCTGGTGAGGCTGGTGATGAAGGACGACCGCGTCGTGGGGGAGGAGCGGCTGCTCACGGACCTGGATGCCCGCATCCGCGAGGTCGTCCAGGGCCCCGAGGGCGCGCTCTACGTGCTCACCGACGACTCCGACGGCAAGCTGCTCAAGCTCACGCCGCGCTGACTCCGCTTCGGCGTGCGGCCCGTCCCGGCACCCACCAGGGCGGGCCGCGGTACGTCGGGGGCGGCTACAGCGTGTGCGCGTCGGGGTTCTTCGGTGCCTCGCGGCGGAGGTTCTCGTCGAAGACGATGGCGGTGCCCGACACGACGGAGCCCAGCGTGGGCATGTCGTAGCTCTCCTGGGTGATGAGGACGGCGTCGGCGCCGAGGTGGCACGCCGCGGCCCGCAGCTCCTGCATGGCGCGCACCTGGTGGTTGGAGCCTCCAGTCTGGAAATGCGACTCCAGCTTCAGGTGGAGCCCGGCGAGCTCCTGGTAGCGCGCCTCGGGCTGCTTCGTGCGCAGGATGGCGAGGCGGCAGTCCGGTGGCTTGGAGGCGAGGTTGGCGAGAATGCCCGAATGTGAAATCTGCACGGGCGTGTCGAAGGCAAAGGCAATCGCCTCCACCTCGTCACGCTCTCCCTGACGCCCGTACTCCTCGGACTCGATGAAGACCCGCTCCGCGCCCACCCGGCAGGCATTCTCGCTCAGGAGTTTCTCGGCCTGTTGCCGGTCGAGCCCCGACCCCGAGAGCTCGAGCCTGGCCACCCGGCGGGTGTGACGCGCGCCCGTCAGGTCCTGCTTCACGAACTCCACGGCGCAGCCAGCGGGACGCGGAGAGAGGGACGCGGTGCGCTCCTTCACGAACACGGCGGGCGGCCGCTTGAGCAGCACTTCCTGGGCCCGGCTCGGGCCGGTGGTGGTGCAGCCAGTGCCCGTGAGCAGCGCACACAGGGCGAGGGGGAAGTGGGAGAACGGGAATCGCATGGGTTCCTACCTCGGTGAGGCGGGCTGTTTAACAGGAGGGCCCGGTGCGAATGAAGTGCCCCTTCGTCACACACTTCAGCCAGCCACTCTGCCTTTCGAGAGGGGGAAGCGTGTCCGCGAGAGACTGGCTGCAGATAGACATCGAGTGTGTAGGGGCCGAGATTCGAGCCAGGACCACGGGCAGCCGAAGCGAGCAGACCGAACCGCGCTCGTTTGGCCCGGAGCTCGCCGCCGAGAAACTGGGCCTGTTTGCCCAGCAGGTCCAGGACGCCGCGGCGCGCGCACAGCCGCTGGGGGACTCGCTGCATCAAGCCCAGGCACTCCACCGGGCCCTCTTCTGTGATGACACCCAAGGCGTCCTGCTGCGGCTGAGGGAAGCGGCGCAAAAAAGGCCGCTCCTCCTGCGGTTGATGCTCGGTCGCGATGCCTCACTCCAGGCCTTCCCCTGGGAGGCGCTTTGTGAGCCCGACACGACCGTGGGCTTCCTTGGCAACTCGGCGGACGTACTCCTGGCGAGAGGCGTGAGGTCGAAGGAGCCCTGGGCGCCTCGCGAGGTGACGGGTGCCGTCCGGATCCTGGTGATTGCGCCTTCGGAGGGGAGCGACCTGTCGGGGCTGCGGGGCGCGCTCGAGGAGCGCATCACCGCGGGAGAGGTCGAATGGCTCGATCCCCTGGTGGGCCCGCGCGCCCGCTTCTCCCAGATCTCCGAACGGATGAAGCGAGGGCCCATCCCCCACGTCATCCACTTCATCGGACACGGAACCGTGAACTCGGAGGGGGTGCCCCTGCTCCGGCTGGCGGATGAAGACGGCGAGGAGAAATGGACCGAGGTGGAGCTGCTGGCCCAGCAGCTCAAGGAGGGCTTTTGCAGATACCTGCGCCTCATCGTGCTCGAGGCGTGCGAGGGCGCCAGGCCTGGGGCCCTGGCCAGCGCGGCGGAGTGGCTCGTGCGCAGTGGCGCCGACGCGGTCATCGCCCACCTCTGGCCCGTCAAGACCGACATCGCCCGGGCCTGCTCGCGGACATTCTACCGGAGCCTCACCGGCGCGGGCTCGCGGCGAGGCGATGTCGCCCTCAGCCTCAATGAGGCGAGGCGGGGGGTGCTCGACGGATTCAGGCACAGCGCCGAGGCCTTCTCGCCGGTGCTGTACCTGCGCGGCAGCGACTCCATCCTGTTCGACTTCCAGGTCCAGCACATCGCCCCGCCGCTCCCCAGCGCCTCGGTGCCCCGGGCCGACACGCCCGCCCCCGCCCTGCACAAGCTGCTGCTCCAGCCCTTCTCGCTCGTGCTGGGAGACCGCTGGAAGGACGAGCAGGGCGTGATGGACGGCTTCAGCGAGCGGCTCCGCCAGGCCCTCGTCAAGAAGGTGGGGCCCATCCCCACTGGACTGTCCCTGAGCGCCCTCGCACAGCACTATGAGCTGCACTTCGAGGAGCAGGAGCTGGACTTCGAGATCCAGGAGGTCTTCGGGCACACCGCCGCACTGCCGCTCATCGACGTGCTGGCACGGAAGCTCACGCCCGGCGTCCACATCACACTGCTGCGGCTTCCCAGGCTGGAGCTGGCCCTCGCCGAGCAGCGGCCGGAGCTCACGCTCTATGTCATCCATCCGCCTGGGCCGGGCGGCAGCCAGGTGACGGTGCTACGGCGCGAGGGGGGAGACACCCGCTGGGAGAAAGTCCGGCAGCTGCCCGAGATCAACCCGCAGCAGCACGTCATCGTGCTCCGGCTGTACTCCGGCTACCTGCCACCGGACAAGTACATGCGTCCCCTCCTCACGGAGGACGACTATCTGCGGGGCATCCGCAAGCTGGAGCGCATGCTGCCGCTCGACCTCGCGGACTCGCTGATGGGGCAGCTGAACATGCGCCCTGCCCTCATCATGGGCCTGTCGATGCTGACCTGGCAGCACCGGATCCTGCTCTACCGGCTCTTCGGCGAGCGCCCGCTGCCGAGCGGAAGCCTGGTCGTCCTGGAGCCCGGTGAGGCGGAGCAGGAGTTGTGGGCGCGCGGGAGGATCCCCTCCGCCCGGGAGGGAGTGCAGACGCTGGAGCTGAGCGCCACGGACATGCTGAGGCCCTTGAGCGCGGCGGCCCAGGAGCAGGTGTGAACATGAATGGCGACGCGGTCCTCAATCCGTTCCCTGGCCCCCAACCCTTCCGGGCGGCGGACCAGGACCGCTTCTTCGGCCGCGAGGACACCGCCCGGAAGCTGATGAACCGCATCCTCGCCCACCCCTGCGTCATGCTCTTCGGCCCCTCCGGCTCGGGCAAGTCCTCGTTGATGCAGGCCTCGGTCATTCCCCTGCTGAAGGCGCGGCACGGCTTCCGCACCGTCCGCGTCGATGGCTGGCTGGCCGGCGAAGCCCCCCTCGAGCGACTGGCCCGGGACATGTTCGTGGACCTCGAGCTGGGCAAGACTCCCGAGGAGCTGGGCCCGCACGAGTTGCTCGGCGAGGCCATCCGGCTGGCGGAGCGGCGTTCGGAGCGGCCCATCCTCATCTACCTGGACCAGCTCGAACAGTTGCTCCTGTCGAATCGCTCTCCCGAGCAACTGCGCGAGCTGTTCGATGGGCTGGAGACGCTCGCGCGCGCGCCCGTGCGGGGACTGCAGATGGTCCTGGCGCTGCGAGAGGACTACCTGGGGCGCTTCCAGGACCGGGCTCGCGGTCACCGGGCGCTGCACGACCCGGGGTTCCGTCTGGGGCCGCTCACGGTGAAGGAGATGGCCCCGGTGGCGTGCCGGCTGGCGGCCACGGGAGTACCCCACCAGCAATGGAGCAGTGAGGAGCTCCGGGAGCTGATGCTCCAGATGCGGACGGCCGGGCAGTCCGCCACGGACGAGGCCGAGGTCCAGGCGGCCTTCGCGCAGATTGTCTGCCGCGCCCTCTGGGAGGAACGGCGGACCAGCGCGGGCATGGTTGGGTTGGTGGAGGCGGAGCCCATCCTGCACCGTTACCTGGACGCGACGCTGGACTCGCTGGGCCCCCTGAAGCCGGCCGCGCTGATGCTGCTGGAGGAGCATCTGGTCGCCAGGGATGGAAGCCGGACGCTGCTCACGCAGCAGCAGGCGGATGCCGCGCTCCCTCAGGGCGCCGCGGCGCCGGTGCTGAACAGCCTGGAGCGGTCGGCGGTCCTGCACGCGGAGCAGCACGAGGGAGGCCGCTACTTCGAGCTGGGACACGACTGGCTGGCGAAGAAGGTGCTGGAGCTCAAGCTGGAGCGGCAGAAACAGGAGAAGGCGGCTCGCGATCGTCAGACGGAGGCCCGGAGGCGCCGGCAGGAGCGCGTGGCCCGGCGCAAGCTGGTCATCATCACGACGGCGGCGGCCGGCGTGGCCCTGATGATGGTGGGCCTGTTCCTCTATGGACTGTGGGCCCGGCGCGAGGCGGAGGCGAACCAGGCGCTGGCGCAGGCGAGCGAGGAGCAGGCCATCAACCAGTCCCTCATGGCGGGGGCACGGGAGCAGATGCAGCGGGGGCAGCCCGCGATGGCGGCGAAGCTGCTCGCCGAGGTCAAGCACCCGGAGACCCTCGAGGACTGGCCTGCGCTCGCCCAGGAGGCCCTGGATTCAAACTTCCTGGAGATGACGCTCCAGGGCCTCAGCGGCGAGTCGTTCAACGCGGCGGCCTTCAGCCCGAATGGCCAGCGCATCGTCACGGCCTCGGACGACGGAACCGTCATGGTGTGGTGGACGGATGGCAGAGAGGAGGCTCAGTTGGTGGGGAGGCACAATGGCCCGGTCACCTCCGCACAGTTCAGCCAGGATGAGGAGGGCCGGTTCATCGTCACGGCATCGCGAGACGAGACCGCGCGGGTGTGGGAGCAGCGGTCCTCCGGTGAGTGGGAGGCGCGCGACTTTCCTCACAAAGGCTCGGTCCGCTCCGCCAGTCTCAGCCGGGATGGCAAGCGCCTCCTCACAGCGTCCCGGGATGGGAGCGCACGGGTGTGGAGGATCGAGGACACCAAGACGCCCCTCCAGGTGCTGCGCCATGGGCGAATCAACTTTGCCGCCTTCAGCCCGGGCGGCCAGCGCATCGTCACCACTTCGTGGGACCAGACCGCGCAGGTGTGGCGGGCGGATGGCTCGGGGCGCTTCTCCGTGCGGCAGACACTCGCGGGACACGCGGGGCCGGTCCAGTCCGCGGCCTTCAGCCCGGATGGGAAGCGCATCGTCACCGCCTCGCAGGACGGAACCGCCCAGGTGTGGCGGGCGGATGGCTCGGGGCGATTCTCCGCGCGGCAGACACTCTCGGGACACGCGGGGCCGGTCCAGTCCGCGGCCTTCAGCCTGGATGGGCAGCGCATCGTCACCGCCTCACAGGACGGAACCGCGCGCGTGTGGCAGGTCAGGGACTCGGACACCGCCGTCATGCTCATGGCCCTCGAGGGGCACATGGGCCCGGTCACCTCCGCCGCCTTCAGCCCGGGCGGCCAGCGCATCGTCACGGCCTCGCAAGATGGGTCCGCGCGGGTGTGGCACACCGACAGAATGAAGCAGCCCCTCGTCACCATGGGCATGGAGCACGAGCAGTCGGTCGTCGCCACCGCGTTTACCCAGAACGGAAAGCTCGTCACGGCATCCCGGGACGGTGTGGTGCGGATATGGCAAACCGAGCCCTCACCCCGGATGCTGGAGGAGCTGCCGAGGTCCGCGAGCGCACTGACCTCAGTGGCAATCAGTCAGGATGGGCAGCGCATCGTCACGACCTCCAGGGACCGGAGCGCGCCGGTTCGGGTGTGGCAGGCGGATGGCTCGGGGCACTTCTCCGTGGGACAGCCGCTCCCGGAACAGGCGGGGCCGGTCCACTCCGCGGCCATCAGCCCGGATGGGAAGCGCATCGTTACCGCCTCGCAGGATGGAGCACAGATGTGGTGGGCCGAGGGACGGGGACCCTCCTACGTGCTCGACAAGGTGAACACAGGCCCGGTCACCTCCGTCGCCTTCAGTCCGGACGGCCAGCGAATCGTCACGGCGTCGCGAGACAAGACCGCGCGGGTGTGGGAGCAGCGGTCCGGTGAGTGGAAGGAGAGAAGCGTCTTCCTTCACAAGGGCCCGGTCGCCTCCGCGAAGTTCAGCCAGCATGAGAATGGCCGGTTCATCGTCACGGCGTCGCAGGACGGAAAGGCGCGGGTGTGGGAGGAAGGTCGCTCGGAGCCGCTCCACGAGTTCCCGCACGAGGGTCCAGTCCTGTCCGCCGCGTTCAGCCCGAAAGGCCAGCTCATCGTTACGACGTCCTGGGACAAGACCGCGCGGGTGTGGCGGACCGACGAACAGGGACAGCCTCACGTGCTGAAAGGCCACGAGGGCCCGGTCCGCTCCGCCGCGTTCAGCCCGGATGGCCGGTTCATCGTCACGGCCTCCTGGGACAAGACCGCGAGGCTCTGGACCCTGCCGGAGGAGACGCCCACCTCCCAGATGCTCCCTCGGGAGCTCGCGGAGCGGAATACCCACTGCCTTTCCCCCGCCATGCGTCAAACCTATCTCAAGGAGGGCCCGGCGAAGGCGTGGCAGGGCTATGAGCAGTGCGAGCGCGACCACCTGCGCGTCCCGTCTCAGGCCGTGGCGCTCCGGAGTGACAGTCGCGCCGCGGGGTCTCCCAGCAGGATGTAGCCCCGGAGGTCGTTGCGGAGCATCCAACGGTAACCATGCCGCTCCGGCTCGACCGGGTCCGGCCGTCCCTCGAGGAGCGCATCCTGCCGGGTCTGGTAGTCCGCCATCAGGCCGTCGTTCACGTCCCGGTAGATTTGCATCAACGCCTCGAGCGCGACACCCGCGCGGCTCCCGTTCGCCATCACCTCCAGCACGGAGCTGATGCGCGAGGCGCGGCTCCGGGATGAGCCTTCGATTTCGGCGAAGCTGAACATCCAGGCCAGGTCGCTGTGACCGATGATGGCCAGCGGTCCCCGCGGGTTGGCCAGCGCGGCCTGGGGCAGCGCGGCCAGGAAGGGCCGCTCTCCGGGCCTGGGCAGGCTCCTCAGCACGTCCTGGAGCTGGGCCGCGTCCGCCGGCCGCTTGGCGAGCATGGACAGCCAGGAATGGAACAAGCTGCTCGAAGGCGTGGCGGCTCCGAAGCACGCGAGGCAGAACCACATCCCCCCGGGGAGGAACGGCGTGCCGCGGAGCAGGTTCGCGGAGAGCACCTGTCCGGCCCCGAGGTTGAGCGCGCCTTGCAGAGCCCGCTGCGCCTCCGCCGAGGCCCACCCCTGGGAGGGCTGCCCGAGGCCATGGCTCACCGAGAGCATCACGCCCGAGCGGGCCGCGCCCGCCGCGCGCAAGAGCGCCTCCAGGCCCGCCTGCGCATCCGAGAGGACCTGGAGGCCCATTCCCGGGCGCTTCATCCGCCACCGCGTCTCCACCTCCTTCTGGCAGGGCCCGACCAGCAGCGTCTGGCCCAGCGTCGTGGCGGCCGAGCCGTCGGGCGCGGTGTAGAGCAGGACGTCGGGTGCTTCCTTCACGGCGGCTTCCGTCTCGAAGGCCACCACCTTCTCCGCATAGGCGGTGTAGCCCCCGAGGTCCGGCAGGCCCGAGCGCTGCGCGATGTGGAGCCGGCCGACGAAGGCGCCATGGGCCAGCACGTGCTGGAGCTCGATGGAGACCTGGTGCAGGTCCCCCAGGAGCAGGAGGTACCTCGGCCGCTCCTCCTCGGGGACCGCCTCGGCGCGGTAGACCTCATCCCGCCAGCGCACCGCCGCCGCCGCGTCCTGGTCCGCGGGGACGAAGTAGCGGTACGCGGGCGCTCCCTGCTCTCGCTCCCTGTATTGAATGAGGGGAGCCACGGCCTGGAGCAGGGCCTCGCCCTCGGTGCCCTCCGGGGCGATGACGCCCCACCGCTGCGCCGGCAGGTCGTTCGGATGGGCATCCGTCCTCGCGAGTGACGGCACCTCGGCCCGCCGGGGGAGCTTCTTGGGTCTGGGCGCGTCCCACGCCGCTTCCGGCGCGAGCCCGCCGTCCAGGAGCGGTCGAAGCGTGTCGGCGCTGGCCAGCAGGAGTTGGAGGGCGGCCCCGGACCTCGACTGCGGCTCCGGCGTGCGGACGTGTGCCATGGGAAGCCTCCTCCAGCCGAAACCCATGGGCCTGGACGCCTCTTCTCGCTGGCCGCCAGAGAGGTTGGCCGGGGCACGGACGGCCCAGACCCGACCCGGCGTGCGAAGCCGCCCCCGCCCCGTGCGCGTCACACCGGGCCGTCCAGCACTCTCTCCATGTCGGAGGCTGAAATGGGAGACGCGGGAAGCGTGGCGCAGTGCAAGCAGCAACGAGCCCTCAGACTGCCCACGGTCTGCCCCGCATGCCACAAGACCCATTCGGTGGGGCTGACCCTGACGGTGGAGCCTCAGCCCCTCTTTTTTGGAGGGAGCTCGAGCGGGACAGAGCCCGCGCTCTGGACACTGACGCTGGCGTGTCCCCTCTCCGGCGAGCCCGCCGAGGTGACGTTCCAGCTCCCGGTTTCCGGCGGCGAGCGCATCCTGGATGTCCAGGTGGAGAGCGTCGCGGCGGCAGCCGACCCTGGGCCGGCCCCGGCTCGCCCCGTGGCTCCCGGCGCAGGTGGTCCCCCGGCGGACGCCTCGCCGTCGCCCGGTGGCTGGATGCATGACGAGGTCCAGGAGACACGCAAGGGGTCGGCGGCGCTGCTGCGCACGTTCGGGACGACCATGCTCTCGACGAGCACGGGCGCTGTCGCCATTCACTTCACGGTGCTGAGTTTCCTGGGGCTGGAGAGCATCGGGAAGACCTGGCGGGTGCTCACGCTCCTTCCCGCCATCGCGTTCCTGCTCTCCGCGGTGTTGTTCGTCATGACTCTGCGGCCCGTGCTCGCCTGGGTGGGGACGGACGAGCAGTTCGGTGAGCTGCGCAGGTCTCGCCTGCTTGCATGCGGACGCATCGCGAGCGCGGGCATCTTCCTGTTCCTGGGAGGAGTCGCGACGGCGATCGCCGCGTACGGAGCGCTGCTGTGGTGAAGGAGGGACGGTTCGACTCCGCTGCCTGTCCCTGAACCGCGCTCAGTACATGGAACGCCGCGTGAAGCCGGTCAGCGCGGCCAGTGGCAGCACCGAGCGCGTCAGGTACGGCAGGCGCCACATGCCGCCGTGGTTGGCGCCCTGCATGATGAGCTCCAGGGGGTGCCGCAGCGGCACCCGTGGGTCCGAGAGCGCCGCCGGGTTGCGCAGGTCATGCACCCACAGCGCCGCCATCAGCGCGTTGGTGGTCGCGGGCTCGAAGATCTCCACACCGAAGGCGGAGGCCCCCCGGAAGCCGGCGGCCAGCAGCGGGTTCTTGACCACCGAGTGCGTCGCGGTGGACGGCGCGACGTTGATGGACACGCGCTGCCCTGCCGCTCGCGAGACGATGGCGCGCCACTGTTGCAGCCGCTTGGCCAGGGCGTAGTTCGGCCCCTGCTGCAGGACGATGCAGTCCACCGTGCCGTAGCGCTGGCCATTGCTGCTCTCGATGATTCGGCAGACGTTCGGCTGGTACAGGGCGCCACGGCTCACGCCGCGCAGCGCCGCCTGTGCGACACGCCCGAGCGCCGCCCGCTGTCCGTAGCGTGAGGTCGCCGCGAGCGTGACTTCCTCGGGCACGGCGAACACGTCCGTCGGCGTCGCCATGTACGCGAGCGAGGTGCCCGGCCGCGCCTCCGTGAGCGCCGTCACGAGGGCATCCATCGCCACCGACACGCGCACGTGCCGCTCACCGTCGAGGTAGGCGAGCGAGGCCACGTCCAGGTCCCCGGAAAGGGAGCGCAGCCAGGCGGCGAGCTCCGGCGTCTGGGTGAGCAGGTCCGCGCCCGCCTCGGCGCGCACGTACTCGGCACCCTCCCCGGCCGGAGCCTTGGAGGCCACGGGTGCCAGGAGCCGGCCATTGCCCGTGGACGTGAGCTCGACGAGCCGCTGCCACACGCGGGGACGCTGGAGGTCCACGGCGGCCACATTCGCGCGCCAGCGCATCAGCCATGGAAACGGGCCCGCCTCCGAGGCCGCGCCGAGCAGCACCATCGTCCGGTCGGAGAGGTCCAGCCAGTCCGGGTTGCGCTGTACCAGTCGGAGGGCCTCGGCATGCGAGGGCTCCATTACCCCCGCGCGCTCCCACGCGTCCAGTTGCCGCAGGAGCGTGTCACCGGAGAGGCTCTGCCCCCGGTACGGCACCTCCCACGTCGCGGGCGCCGAGCGGTCCCGCCCTTCGAGCGTCGCGGTGCGGAAGCCCTCCGCCGAGGGCGTGGCCATCGCCGCGTCGACGGTGAGCGGCTGCCCGTCACGCCAGAACTGGAAGGCGCGCCGCGTCGCGTCCAGGCCGGCACGCGCGATGGCGATGGCCTTCTCGGGACTCTCCAGCGAATGCTCGACCAACTGCCGCACGTAATGCGGGTAGCGCTCGCGCCAGCGCCGCTCCGCGCGCAGCTCTCGCGAGGACCCGGCGCCCGTGGCCTCGAAGGCCGCCTCGAAGACGGCCCGCGCGGTCTCCGTCGTACTGCGTCGCCCGTCCGGGCTGGACGGGAACTGAATGCCGCTGTCACTGCCGCTCGCGCTCGTCATCCTGCCCCCTGTTCGCGGCAGCATGTACAGGCGCCGGTTGCGCCGTTCAATGGCGGAATACCCGCAGCTCCCTCCCGGGCCCGGTCGGCTCCCCGAGAGGGGCTCCGTCACCGTCGCGGGGGCAGCTCCGCCTCGATGAGGTCGGCCGCCCGCGCGGCTCCGCCTTCCTCGCGAAGCTCCTTTCGGATGGCGGCAAGGCGAGCCGTGACGCGGGCATCACCCGTCAGCTGGAGCAGGGCCCCGCGCAGCGCCTCCGGGGTGGCCTGCGCGGTGTCGAGCCGCACGCCGACGCCGAGCTCGACCAGCCGGTCGGCATTGGCGAACTGGTCGGCGGCCTGCGGCACGGCAATCATGGGCAACCCGCAGAACAACCCCTCCTGGGTGCCGCCCATCCCCGCGTGGGTGATGAAGGCGTTGGCCTGCGCCAGGACCGAGAGCTGCGGCACCCAGGGGTGCACCTCGAAGTTGGCGGGGAGCTCGCCGAGCACGGCGGGGTCGACGTGCCTGCCAATCTGCATCACCACGTGCCAGCCCGGCAGGTGACCGAAGGCGGCCAGACAGGCCCGGTAGAAGTCGGGCTGCTGGGTGAACGCCGAGCCCAGGGAGATGAGCAGCACCTTCTCCACCCCGGCCGGACGCTTCCACGTGCCCTGGTCCGAGCGGTCTCCGAAGCAGGGGCCGAGGAACGTGTAGCGCGTGGGGTCCACCCGGTCCGCGTTCGGCTGCATGGCACGGGGGATGAGCACGAGCGAGCGCCGTGGGCGGCCGACGAAGAGGTTGGAGTCCGTCTCGGCGACGCGATTCTCCGCCAGCCAGGAGGAGAACCGCTGGTAGTAGTCAACGCCGCGAGGGTCCGCCTTCAAGGCCTCCACCATGGGCGCCATGTCCTGCTCATAGCCGTCCCAGGCGACGAAGGCCGGAGAGAGCTGGATGGCGGGCCGCTCCCAGTTCTCCGCCAGGATGCGCGCCACGTAGCCGGCGATGTCGTAGAGGAAGAGGTCGGGGCGGTCCTTCTCGTAGGCGGCGCGGAGCTGCGGCAACACCGCGCGCGCGTCCTGGAGGAACACGTCGAGCTGGGAGATGGTGTCCTCCGGCCAGGCTTCGTTGGCGGTGCCCTCGCGGGGAAGAGTCGAGGTGTACGGCACCAGCTCGGCGCCCGTTCCCCGGATGCGGTCCGCGAACGAGGCGTCGTTGGCGTAGGTGACCCGGTGGCCCCGGGCGACCAGCTCGCGGATGACCTCCAGGCTCGGGTTGACGTGCCCATGGGCGGGGATGCTGACCATGGCGATATGCGCGCGGGGCATGGAATCTCTCCGGGGTAGCGGTGAGACGAGACGTTCCGTCTCGCCATGCCCAACCTTCGCCCTCGAGACCCTCCCCTGTCAAGACGAGACGTTCCGTTCCGCCTGTTGGTACGGTCCTCCCCGATGAGTGAGCCCCGGACACCGAACGCAGCCCGCCGCAGCGGGCGCTCCCAGCAGGCCATCCTCTCGGCGACCGTCGAGCTGGTAGGCGAGCTGGGCTACGCCCGACTGACCATCGAGGCGATTGCCGCCCGGGCCGGCGTCGGCAAGCAGACCATCTATCGCTGGTGGCCCTCCAAGGGCGCGGTGGTGCTGGACGCCTTCGTCGCGCTGAGCGGTGCGGACCAGGACACCGCGCTGCCCGATACCGGAGACATCGAGGCGGACCTGAAGGCGGTGCTGCGGGCCACGGCCGTGGAGTTGCTCAACCCGCGCTTCGACCTGCCGTCCCGCGCCCTGACCGCCGAGTCGCAGGCGGACCCCGCCCTGGCGAAGCAGTTCGTGGACGAAGTGCTGCGGCCCCATCTGGAAGCGATCAAGGACCGGCTGCGCAGTGCCCAGCGCGCGGGCCAGGTCGCGAAGGGCGTCGACCTGGACGTCGCCGTCGAGCTGCTCGTCGGGCCGCTCTACCACCGCTGGCTGCTGCGCACGGCCCCACTGAGCGAGGCGTACGCGGAGACGGTGGTGGACTATGCGCTGGCGGCACTACGGCCGGCGGGTGTGCTCGGCGGGCGGCGGGGACGGAAGTGACGGGCCTGCCTGCCGCCCGCGCATGTCGATGAGGACGTCGTAGGCCGGGGTGAAGAGGGTCGAAGCCGCGGCGAGGTGATAGAGCTGGCTCACGTCACGCTCCCGAGGGAAGCGCTCCCGCAGTACCGCCTCGAGCATCTCCCTGGCCACCCACTCGGCGTCCACGGACACGGAGCCGAACTCGTCCAGGTAGCGATGGGGCGCGGAGGTGTCGCGCTGCCGGGCGGTGAGGACGAAGACGCGGGGCCTCAGGCCAGGTCCGAGCTGGCTCGCGCCCTGCTCCATCACCGCCAGCTCGCGCCCCTGCGGAAGCGCGAACAGCTCCCACGCCTGCTGGTGCGCGAGCACCGCGCTCACCGCCACGAACACGCCCAGCAGCGCGGTGGCGACGCGTGGGCCGCGCGTGGGCCAGCAGCTCCCCAGCTTCAAGAGCGACGCGGCGAAGAAGACGCTCCACACGCCGCCGAGGGCATAGAGGGTGCGGTACGTGGGCCAGCGCTCGCCCGCGAGGAAGCTGACGGAGTACGCGGCGGCGGACAGGACGACCAGTCCGATGAGCCACTTCGCCGCGCCGACACGGCCCGCGCGGAGTCCCTCGACGAGCAGACCCAGCGTCACCACTGTCAGCGTCAGGACCACCATGGGCCAGTAGCCGCCCGGCGGCCCGGCGTCCGTGTCGTTGAGGGCGCTCAGGGCCAGCACGTTGGGCAGCACGTGCGCGAGGAACCAGCCCGCCTTGTCCACGAGGTGCTTCTCGAACACCATGCGCGGCGACGGCGTGAAGTAGCCCAGCGCGAAGGACAGTTTGGTGAGGACGTACGCCACGCCCAACCCGCTGCCCATGACGAACAGGTGCCGCGCCATCCAGCGCGCGGGGGCGCGCAGGTCCGTGTCCTCGCGCACCACCAGCGCCGCCGCGAGCAGCACGGCGTAGAACAGGCCACTGACCTGGTAGATGAGCGTCGCGGCCGCCATGGCCACCACGCCGCCCAGACACCAGGCCACGCCCTGCCATCCGCCACGGGAGGGCGCATCCAGCCCCCGCCGCGCCAGGGCGAAGGCCGCCACGCCCAGGACGAGGGCCACGGCCTGGGGCCAACAGATGCTCCAGGTGGCGACGACCTGGGCGGAGGGCGTGACGGTGAGGAGCGTCGCGAGCAGGGCCGCGGGGGTCGCGCGCCAGCCCTCCCGACGCAACAGCAGGAAGACGGAGGCCCCCAGCAGCCCCAGCCCCAGGACCGCCAGCATCCGCAGCCCGCTGAGCCCGTCGATGTCGACGGCCGCGCGCGTGGACACTTCCAGCAGCCAGCCGTACAGCGGGCGGCCCATGGCGGCGCAGACCCGGAAGATCTTCCCCGGCTCCTCGCGCGCCTCGCGCAGGATGGCGTAGTCGTCGCGCAGGCCGTAGCGCTGGGTGATGGCGCCGCCATAGATGACCCACGGCAGCAGGAACAGCAGGACGGCCGTACCCGTCACTCCAATGGCGCGTGTCGTGTTGCGTGTCAGCAGGGAGACCTCAAGGGACGGAGAGCCTAGCAGAGCCATGTGACGCGATGCGCCAGACGTCATCCCTCCGCCCTGCCCCCAGGTTCTGCCCGTCACTCCCGCGTCTTCTTCATGACGGTCGCCCCGACCTCGATGCGCCGGGCTCTCGTCATGCCGAGGTCCTCTCCACCGCCGCCGGGAGTACGGTCGCGCCATGGCCCGCTTCCTCCTCGCCACCATTCCCCTCACTGGTCACTTCAACCCCGGGGCGCCCATCGCCCGCCGGCTCGTCGAGCGCGGGCATGAGGTGCGCTGGCACACGGGCAGTCACTTCCGCTCCAAGGTCGAGGCCACCGGCGCGCGGTACGTGCCCATGCGGGCCGCGAGGGACGTCCACGACACCACCATCGGCGACGCGTTCCCCGAGCGCGCGGCGCTGAGCGACTTCGCGAAGCTCAAGTTCGACCTCACGCGCTTCTTCGTCGACTCCGCGCCCGGGCAGCTGGCGGACCTGGAGGCCGAGCTGCGCGACTTCCCCGCGGACGTCGTGGTCTGCGACACAGGCTTCCTCGGCGCCTCCCTCCTCCATGAGCGCCATGGGCTGCCTTGGGCCGCCTTCGGCATCACCGCCATGACTGTTGCCAGCGCCGACACGGCGCCCTTCGGGCTGGGTCTGCTGCCCGGAACTTCCCCGCTGCGCCGGCTGCGCAACCGCGCGCTCGCCTGGGCCGTGAACAACATCGTGTTCCGGGACGTCAACGCGCACCTGAATCGCATGCGAAGCGGGCTGGGCCTGCCCGCCTCGCGCAAGCCCATCTTCGACGTCCCCGTGTCGCCCTACCTCTACCTCCAGGGCTCGGTGCCGTCCTTCGAGTACCCGCGCAGCGACCTCCCCCCGCAGGTCCACTTCATCGGCCCGTTCCTCCCGGAGGCCCCGGCCGACTGGACGCCACCCGCGTGGTGGGACTCGCTGCGGGAGTCTCCGCGCCCCGTCGTCCACGTCACCCAGGGGACGCTGGCGACGGAGGAGCCCCACCTCATCCAGGCCACGCTCCGGGCGCTGGCGGACGAGGACGTGTGGGTGGTGGCGGCGACCGGAGGCCAGCCGCTGGAGTGGCTCGGCGCCGGCCCCTTCCCCGACAATGCGCGCGTCGAGCGCTTCATCCCCTACGCCCACCTGATGCCGCGCGTCTCGGTGATGGTGACCAACGGCGGCTATGGCGGAGTCCAGTGCGCCCTGGCCCAGGGCGTCCCCCTGGTGTGCGCGGGCACCTCCGAGGAGAAGCCGGAGATCGCCAACCGCATCGCCTGGTCGGGTGTCGGTTTGAACCTCAAGACGAAGACGCCCACGCCCGAGCAGGTGCGGCAGGCGGTGCGGACCATGCTCGACACGCCGGCCTTCCGGCGGAGTGCCTGGCGGCTCCAGGCGGAGATTGCCACGCACGATGCGCCCACCGAGGCCGCCATGCTCCTGGAGCGACTCGCGGAGACGCGCGAGCCGGTGCTCAACACGCGCCCGAAGGGCTGATGGGCTGAGCACCCGCCGTGTGGCCCGCCGGCCACGGACGCGTGTCCCCCGCGGACCACGGAGCCCCTGCTTCGCGCCGGAGAAAGCCTCGCGAGCGTGGGTGCCTCGCCACATTCCCCGCTGGCCCGGCGCCTGCAATTGCCTCGGACGCACCCCGAAAGCCGAGGCCTTCCCCACATGCGAGTCCTTCTCGCCACGCTCTCCGTCTGTCTGCTGTCCCTGACGGCTGCTGCCCAGCAGCCGCCCTGCCCCGCTCCCGCCGCTCCGCTCAGCACGGGCGCCATCTCCCAGGGCACGCTGGTGGCGCGGCTGCGCCAGAACACGCAACGGACCGGCTGCCCCGACTCCGCGCCGCGCACCTTCAGCCTCCAGCACACGGAGGTGGACGCGGAGGTGAGCGGCTTCCTCGCCTCGGTCACCGTCACCCAGGTCTTCGAGAACCCCTATACCGAGCCGCTGGAGGCCCTCTACGTCTTCCCCCTGCCGGAGCAGGCGGCGGTGGATGGCATGGAGCTCGTCATCGGCGAGCGCGTCATCCGGGGCGTCATCCAGACGCGTGAGCAGGCCCGCGCCACCTATGAGCAGGCGAAGGCACAGGGGAAGACGGCGGCGCTGTTGGACCAGGAGCGCCCCAACGTCTTCACCCAGTCCGTCGCCAACATCCTCCCGGGCGAGCGCATCCGCGTGCGCATCCACTACGTGGAGCGGCTGCCGTACGAGTCGGGCACCTACCGCTTCACCTTCCCCATGGTGGTGGGCCCCCGCTACATGGGCGGCGAGGCGCTGCCCTTCCGCCAGGGCGAGGGCACGTCTCCGGACACCACCACCGTCCCCGACGCCAGCCGCATCTCCCCGCCCGTCCTCCCGCCCGAGCTGCGCGCCGGCCATGACATCCAGCTCACCGTGCGGCTCGACGCCGGGCTGCCCGTCCAGGCGCTGCGCTCCACGTCGCACCGGGTGGAGGTGGCGCGCGAGGGCCGCAGCCGCGCCAGCGTCCAATTGGGCCGCGACGAGCGCATCCCCAACAAGGACTTCACGCTGGAGTACACCGTCGCCGACGCGCTCATCCGCCCCGCCGTCCTCGTGCACCGGGAGCCGGGCGCCGACCACGGCTACTTCCTGGTCATGCTCAACCCGCAGCTGAGCCCCTCCGACAAGGAGGTGGTGCCGCGCGAGCTGTACTTCGTGCTCGACACCTCGGGCTCGCAGATGGGCCTGCCCATCGAGAAGTCCAAGGCCATCACCGCCGAGGTGCTCCGCAACCTCCACCCCGAGGACACCTTCCAGGTGCTCAACTTCCACACGGAGGTGACGAAGTTC
This sequence comes from Pyxidicoccus trucidator, assembly GCF_010894435.1. Lineage (NCBI taxonomy): Bacteria > Pseudomonadati > Myxococcota > Myxococcia > Myxococcales > Myxococcaceae > Pyxidicoccus > Pyxidicoccus trucidator. The sequence continues at coordinate 132,498 of NZ_JAAIXZ010000021.1, forward strand.
GCGCCCGCCGCGGTGCCCGCCACCCGCGAGAATGTGGCGCGCGCCCTCCCCTACGTCGCCAACTTCTGGGGCGGCGGCGGCACGGACGTGCGCATCGCCGCGCAGGAGGCCATGGTTCCGGCCAACGACCCGGCCCGGCTGCGCATGGTGTTCTTCATGACGGACGGCTACGTCGGTGGGGACGATGCCGTGCTCGCCTCCCTCCAGGAGCACCTGGGCGAGGAGACACGCATCTTCACGGCGGGCGTGGGCAGCAGCGTCAACCGCTACCTCGTCGCGAAGATGGCCGAGCTGGGCCGTGGCAGCTCCACCTTCGTCAACCTCCGGCGCCCCGAGGCGGAGGTGGCCCGCGAGTTCGAGGAGCGCATCCGCGGCCCGGTGCTCACCTCGCTGCGCGCGGACCTGGATGGACTGCCGGTGGCGGACGTGTACCCCAAGGCGCTGCCCGACCTGTTCAGCGGCCAGCCGCTGTTCCTGGTGGGGAAGTTCCAGGGAACGGGCGGAGGCGTGCTGCGGATTACCGGCCGCGTGCGTGGCGTGGAGCGTCGCTTCGAGGTGCCGGTGCGCTTCCCCGAGGCCGCCCCGGAGAACGGCGCCCTGCGGAGCCTGTGGGCCCGCCAGCGGATTGAAGAGCTGACGGTCCAGGGCTACCGGCAGGAGACGCCCGAGGTGGTGCAGGGCATCACCGCCACCGCGCTCCAGTACGGGCTGATGAGCAAGTACACCTCCTTCGTGGCGGTGGAGCAGGTGGCGCGCGTGGAGCCGGGCACCGACTCGGTGAAGGAAGTGGTGCCGGTGCACCTGCCCGAGGGCGTGTCCTACGCGGGCGTCTTCGGTGAGCTGAGCCGCGAGGAGATTCCGCCGGGCGACCCCATCATCAGCGTGCGCGCCCCGCGCGACGCTCGCCGGGTGACGGCGTACTTCCCCTTCGGCCTGGTGAAGCCGCTCACCTTCGACACGGTGTCCGGCGCCTGGCGGGGCCGCTTCCTGGTGCCGCTGGCGGTGAAGGACGGGTACTACGAGGTCATCATCGCCGCGGAGCTTGCGGACGGCCGCGTGGTCCGCCGCGAGGTGCGCTACCGGCTGGACTCGAAGGGCAATGACTTCGACGTGACGCTGTCCTCGGCGGAGCTTGTCCCAGGTGGCCCCCTGAAGCTGGACGTGGACGCGGTGGAGACCACCAAGGAGGTCAGCGTGTACGGCGAGCTGTTCGGCGAGGAGCAGCACCTGCTGGAGACGAAGGACGGCCTGCGCTTCTCCCGCGAGCTGACGGTGCCGGCGGAGGCCGCGCCGGGCGAGTACGAGCTGGTCTTCGTCGCCCGGGACAACGCGGGCAACCGCTTCGAGCGCCGCGAGAAGGTGCGGGTCCACGCCGCGGTGGAGTAGGCCCCTACCCGTCCGGGCCTCCTTCCAGGGGCCCGTGACGTGCTGGCCCCCGGCCGCACCTGTGGCCGGGGGAGGACACACCTGCCTTCGGCCTCACAGGGGCGCGGGCGTGGCCCGGAGTTCGCAATCGGAGGCGTCGCCATGTCCATTGCCCTCGCTGTCGTCACCGCCGCGTCCCTGGCCACCACCGTCACCAACACCGAGACGGTGCATGACCTGGAGTCCTTCTCCGGCCACGTCATCGCCTGCACCGAGGGGGGCCTGGAGCTGTTCACCCCCTCGGGCATGCCCGTCCATGTGCTCACCGTCGAGGACGGGCTGCCCAGCCACTTCTGCCGCGCGCTGGAGCCCGCCGGAGACCAGCTCTTCGTCGCCACGGACGAAGGGGTTGTCTCGCTCGATTTCCGCTTCCAGGTGCGGCCCGTGCTCGACGCGCGGTGGCACACGCTGCCTGCCGCGGACGGCGCGAGCGCTGACGCGTACGTGGCCCGGCTCGGCCAGCTTGCGGCGGCGCTCCCCCAAGGCTCCACGTACACCGCGCTGTCCCCGCGCTTCGCGGGCACGGCGGATGGGTACGTGCGGGAGCTGGGCACGGCGCGGATGTGGCCGGTCCCCGGGCCCGTGCGGATGCTCGCCGAGGAGCACCGGGGCCTGAAGGTGGGGACCAGCGAGGGCGCGTTCTTCATCGACGCCGGTGGGAAGCTGGCCTCCGCGGGCGACGTGCCCGTGGGGCCACTGGCCTATGCGCGCACCGACGGACTGTTCATCCTGGGCTCACAGGGAGATGTGAGCGCGTGGGACGGGGAGCTTCGCGTGGGCGCTTCCACGCGGACCGCCGGGCTGCCCGTGGGTGCCACGTCGATGAGCGTCTCTCCGGACGGCTCCACCTGGGTGGGGACCCGCGACTCGGGAGTGCACCTGCGCTCGAAGGCGGGCTGGCGCCGGGTGACACCGACGGGCCAGCTCTGCGGCAACCATGTCACCGCGCTCACCCGCCACAAGGGGCGGCTCGTCGTGGGGACCTTCGACCGGGGCGTGTGCTGGCAGCGCGATGACGGCCGCTGGCAGTCCTTCCGCACGCCCGCGCTCCCCAGCAACCAGGTGCTCGGCATCAGCAGTGACGGAGCGCGACTCTACGTGGCCACCACCTACGGGCTGGGCCTGTACGACGGGAAGGTGTGGACGCAGCTGGCGTTCGGCGGCCGGAACCCGGTGGGGCTGGGCAAGCTCTCGGTGCTCGCGGCGGCCCGGCTCGACACGGGCGTGGCGCTCGTGGACGGGCGTGGTGCCTCCGTCGTCGCGGAGGGTGGACAGACGCTCTCACTGGTGGAGCGACTGCCGCTGCCGGAGGGCTGGAGCGAGCACCCCTCCGTGGCGGATGGCGCCGGCCGCTTCCTGTGGGTGGCCAGCGAGGACCGGGGCCTGCTGCGCTGGGACGGCGCGCGGTGGCAGCGCTTCCATGACGGGCGCGACCTCACGGACAACTGGGTGACGGCGCTCTCCACCGACGCCGAGGGCCGCGCCGTCGCCGGCACCTGCCAGGACGGGTTCAACTACTTCGATGGCTCGAAGTGGACGCGGGTGGGCGCGGCGCAAGGACTGCCCTCTCGCGCCATCGTCGCCACGGCGCTCGTGCCCGGGGGCGCGCTCATCGGCACGCTGCTCGGCGCCGCGCACTACGACGCCGCGAGCGGCACCGTGCGGCCACTTCCCCGGCTCGCGGATCCGCGCGTCTATGCCATCCTCGTGGAAGGTGACTCCACCCTCTTCGGAACCGAGGGCGGGCTGTCGTGGCTGGGAAGGGACGCTACATGAGGATGGCCCTGAGCCAGTGCGCAAAGGGCCGGTAGATGCACATCAGGCACGGCGTAACGACCACCGAGGCCGTCAGCACCAGCCCGGCGATCGCAAATCCCCTTTGACCTGACCGAAGCCCATTGACTCCGAAGATGAACGCTCCCAGCAGGAATGGAAGCGCAAGGAACTCCAGAACAATCCCAACGGTGAAGCCGTATCCACCCAACAAGAAGAGGACGGCAGGAGCCCCCAGCATGAAGGCCAGCACCCCGAGGACGAAGCTGATGATGGCGCTATACGGCCACGCGACCGGGCCTGGCGTCTGGGTCTCTGTCATGTCACCGGCCATGAGCAAGCTCCGTACCGGTTTGTAAGTCCTTGAATCTCCATGCAAGCCAGGGCGGCCCGTCAACGTTGTTGTCACCCGGTGTCCGCGGAGGTGACACCGGGAGCGGTCCTGACGTCTCGAGGCGCGCACCTCGAGACGCCAGGCCCTTCACGCACCGGAGGTCAGCACTCGCTGCCCGGCACCACGCTCGCGGCCCTCCACGGGAGGGGCTGGCTCAGTCGCAGCGCTGGACGTCCGCGGTGACGAAGCCGTTCCGGGTGGAGATGCTCCGGTCGTAGCAGGCGCCGTGGTCCCCGGTCAGCGTGTAGCGATGGGTGGAGGTCCCCACCGCGTTCCGCTGCGGGCGTGGCACGCCCAGGTTGTAGGCGGCCTCGCCGGTGTAGACATCGCTGAATTTCCGATGCGCCAGGGTGAACGGTCCCCACTTCGTGCGCGTGTCCTCCGCGTCGTTGACGGTGATGGTCGTGGTGAGCCGGTTCTCCGGCGTCAGGCTGATGAGCCCGTCGAGCACGAAGCGCTTCTCGGACCGGTCCACCGTCGGGAAGAGCCCCCGGCCGTGGACCGTGACGGTGCTGGTGTCATTCCAGGTGGCGGTGAGCCCATCCGGGTTCTCCGCGTCGCCCAGCCAGCGGTGCATGCTCGAGTTGGACACGGACTGCTCCACGGTGGTCACCACCCTCCCGTGCGAGGTCCGCAGGTAGCCGGAGACGCGCAGGTGATGGCTGCCCTGCGTGTCCACCTGGTGCCAGCCGTCCACCAGCGTGTGCGTCGACACATTGGCCACCGGCCCCACCTGGTGCACGAGCAGGCCGCCCGTGACTTGCGAGGCGCGCGCGTCCCGCCAGACAAGCACGTTGGTGGGCAGGTCCCAGCCAGGGCGTCCCTCCGGGACACCGAGCACCCGCACCGTGAGCTGGTGCGGCTGGCCGTCGGTCAGCAGGCCGACGAACGGCGTGAGGTCATAGCGGATGGGGCGGATGTCGAAGGCGCGCGGCGCCGGCAGCACGTACCAGAGGAACGGGTTGGACCAGCCGCCCGTGTAGACGTGCGGGAAGGGCATGGCGATACCAGCCACCCTGCCGTCCACTTCAATCTGGACCTCGCGGTACGGGCCCGCGTCGGCGGGGCACGAGTACGGCACCACGGTGGGCGCGGTGATGTACCAGAACTCCTCGCAGCCTCCGCCCGAGCCCGTCGCGTACACCTCGGCGACGAGCCGCTCGGTGTTCCGGGGCACCGTCACTTCGCCAAGCTGTGCGCTGCCCTCGCGGCGCGGGTTGGTCAGCGGGAGCACGTCGCTCGCCGTGTCGGCGGGCTTGTAGCGGCCCTTCGCCGGGTAGAAGGTCAGGTAGACCTGCACGTCCAGCACGCCGGTGTACGTGTCGTTGACCACGTTGCCAATCAGCATCCAGACGGGCTGGGGCCGGGCCAGCAGGGGCGCGTAGGCGGTGACGTCCTTCTCCACGGACCAGGCAATGCCCTCACGGGAAGGCTCGGGCGTGGACGTCTTGAAGAGGGTGACGCCACCCACCTCCAGGTGCCCGAGCCGGTCGTACTGCACGCCCTGCACCTTGCCTTCCAGGCGCAGCACCACCTGATGCCAGGGACCGGGGCAGTCCGCGGGCGGGGTGAAGGTGCCGGTGTAGGGCGTGAAGTCATCGAACTGCTCGTTGACGATCTGGACGGTGCACGAAGGCGTCGCGGGCCGCTCCACCGGGGGCGCGGCGGTGCGCGGGTCGTCCCAATCGGTGCCGAACTCGGGGGGCGGCTCGGCGGCGAAGGCAGGGGGCACCGCGCAGAGCGCGAGGCCCGCGACGGCAAGCACAGCGGAGAGACGTTTCACGGGTTTCTCCAGGTAGACAAGGACTGCGGGGAGACTAGGCGCCGACGGATGCGGGGGCAACGCCGGACACTGCGCCCCATTTTCAGAGAATTTTGCATCAATCGTTGCTTCGCAGGCTCTCGCTCCATGGAGGCGGCGCTGCTGCCTTCCATCATCTCCCCGGAGCAAGCCCTGACGACCTTTTCCTCAGGCCATCAATCGCAAGCAATTGCACCCATCCGGACGCAACCGGACGCCATGACTCACGCCATTGAGGTAAGAGTCCTCACGAGTCAGGAGGATCTCAACAGCTACCGAAGGCTGCTTTTCGACGTGTATATCAACGAGGCCGGCTGGAAGTTCAATCCAACGAATCCTTCTGGAATCCGGGTCTCTGGCCATCAACTGCTTGATGACCGGGATGACATCGCCACCTGCTTCGGTGTCTTCAGCCAGGGTAGATTGGTCGGTGGCGCCAGGCTCTGCGGGAGATATCAGGATCGATTCGAGATTCATGGCTATCAACCCGAGCGGGACCTGGCCTTCCTCGACCTCCCCAACCTGGTCGAGGGGAGCAGAGCCGTCCTGCATCCCGGATTCAGAGGCACCGGCGTCTTCATGTTGCTGGTGCTGCATGTCTTTGAGTTCTGCAGGCGCAACCACTTGTTCATTTTTACAATCCCCAGCGCGCAGTCGGTGATGCGGCTCTACAAGCGGATAGGAATGCCGGCGATCGAGGGCTGCAGGTTCCGGTTTGAACCCGAGGACCCGGAAGAAGCGCAGTTGTTCCTCGCTGATTCAGAGGACGTGTTGGACACCGTCATCAAGAAGCTGGGTCAGCTCCTCCGCGCGAGTTGAGGGGCGGGGTCGGGTGTGGGCTGGGGCGCGGGACGCTTCTGGCGCGCGGGAATTCACACCTGGGCGCGGCGAGCGTCTCCACCAGGACAGCGTTCCATGAACGTTGACCTTCCCAGGAGAGACCATGAGCTCGGATGCGCCCCTGCGCGTCGGCAAAGCCAGCATCTTCAGCTCCTACCCCAGCTGGCTGCCCGTCAAGGTGATGCCGAACTTCGACGGCACACAGGGGCCCGCGAACCCGATCGCGGGACGCCCCGTACCGACGAACAAGTGGTTCTCGCCGCTGTTCTGGTGGACGAACAACCTGGACTACGACCCGTACGGTGACAACGGGTCGGCGATCGCACTCCGCCCCATGCCGGCCATGCTCCAGGTGTCTCCCTGGGGGCTCATGCTCACCTACCGGCACACCCCCGAGAGCAAGTGCGGTGGGGCGGGCGATGCCTCTCCCTGTGGTTGGCCCGGCAGCGCCTCGAAGATGGCGTGCAGCAACTGGACGAACTGGCGGTTTGATCGCGACCCCAACGCCATTTTTGCCTCGATGGTGATCTCCGTCGAGAAGCTCATGGTGGACCGGGAGAAGACCCCCTACTTCGTCAAGGCCTCGGACTTCGGAGACTGGGATGCCACCCTGGAGTGGAATGACGGCGAACGCCGACTCCAGCTCACCGGGTTGGCCGGCGGCCCCATGCTCTACGGCACCGCCTCCGGAGGGGAGCTGGAGTTCCAGCTGCCCGCCGCCGACAACCAACACCCGATCACCTTCTACGACGGACACGGAAACAGCCTGGGCCAGGCCTACATGGGCGCGACCGGCCCCAAGCTGACGGCCTCGACAGACGGCATCCTCGGCATGACGTTCAAGACGCTCGAGGGCGATGTCGTGTCCTATGCGATCTTCGCTCCCCGGGGGACCACCTGGAACTTCACCCAGGGCACCACGGACCACAGCAAGGCGCCCGAGCGTGGCGGCTATCTGTCCATGCTGAGGTCCACCAACCTCGCGGCGGGCCACCAGCCCATCCACTTCTCGGTCGCGGTGCTGCCGCCGCCCGCGAAGGACGGCATCTCCCTCAACGCGCTCAAGGCCTTCGCCGACGCCGCCGGCTGCCACATCTCCAGGACTGTCTTCACCTGGGATTCGTGGGACACGACCCAAGGGACCATCACCACCCACTACACGTTCGACGTGCAGGCACACACGAGCGCGCTGCCCACCCCGAACCCCTCCATCCTCACCACCCTGTTCAAGCCACACCAGGCGCTGCTGGAGGGGGCGGGCGGCCCGGTCGCCTACGTGCTGGACGAGGATGGCAAGCCGTACAGCTACAACTCTCCTCGGGGGCCGCTCAAGCTCGTGCGCCTGCCCGTGGACGCCGCCTCCAGCACCGCTCGCTACTCCGTCACCTATCCGTACTACGGCTATGTGCCGGCCCTTCCCGACCTGTCGTTGAGCTGCGACGAGCTGTCCGCGCTGAAGACCTACCTGTCAGCCGATTCCCGGCAGACTCCCTCCGGCACTGCTGACTTCCTCTCCGACGAGCAGCCGGATGCGTACTCGACGGGGACCAAGCTCTATTACAAGGTGATGCAGACGGTCCTCTGGCTGCAGCAACTGCAGCAGGTCGACAGCATCCCGGACTTTCGCGTCCTGGGGCAGACCGTGGGCAAGGAGCAGGCCATTGCCCTGCTCGTGGACTTCCTCAAGGCGGAGCTGGAGAACTTCTTCTCCGCGACCCGGCCCAGGGAGCTTGCCTACCAGTGGCACTTCTTCAATCCGGACCCGGGCGACTCCCGCGGCTTCGAGAAGAGCGCCGACGCCACCCCGCTGCCCCAGCGCTTTCCTTGCTGGCCCGGCGCGCACTGCAACCCCGATGGCGATCCACTGCTCGAGACGGGCCCCTCCTGGAAGCTGACGAAGCAGGCGCTGGTTGAAGCTCAGCGCGCAGGGAAGAACCCCTACCTCGTGCTGCGGAATCTCGACTTCACCGTCAACGCGTTCGCCGCGACGGGCCCAGCCAAGGACATGCTGCTTCACTACGCCTGGAAGGCAGGGAGCACGAAGCAGGCGCAGAACGTCAACATGTATGTGTTCTACGCGCCGTCCGGGAACAAGGCGTCGCCCGACAATCCGCGAGAGTGGACCCAATGCATCTGGGCGGACCAGTCCTGGGTGCTCAACAACCAGGGGATTGGCGCCTTCATGGACATCCCCAAGGCCGAGACACCGTGGCGGCTGGGCCAGCTCCCCTACAACGGGACGTCGACTTGCGCCCCTCACCAGATTCCCGCCGGCAAGTACGACCTCATGCTGGTGTTCGACTGTGGGGCCGATTGTGGCGCCTTCCCCAGCATGTGCGGCGCCGGCAACCCTCCGGTGAAGCCCAACATCGAAGCCTGGGGTGACTGGGAGCTGACGGTGGGCCCCGTCCACCTCCAGGGCAAGCCCTACAAGTTCATCGCCTACAACCGAGAGTGGAACTCCTTGCTGGGCAACACCTCGTGGTACGGGTCGATCGAAAATCTCGCCGACCACCACTTCGGCTGGGGCTACCTGATCAAGGCGGCGGCGCTGGTCGCCCAGTTCGACACCCGCCTCGACCCGGACACGAAGAAGCCCTGGTGGGACGTCGAGCAGGGCTGGGGCGGAATCGTCAACCTGATGGTCCGGGACGTGATGGACTGGCGCAAGCCCGGTGAGCCAGCTCCCGCCGGCCTGTCGTTCGCGCGCTGCAAGTACCTGAACCCTGTCGAAGGGCACATGTACGCCAACGGGCACGGCAACAGCGGCGATGGAAACGACGAGGAGTCATCGTCCGAGGCGGTCAACTTCGCGGACGCCTGCATCGAGTGGGGCGCGGCTACCGGGCAGAACGACATCCGAGACGTGGGCATCCTGCTGCGCTCCATGTACGCCCAGGCCGTGCCGATGTACTGGTTCAACGTCGATGGGGACGTGCTGCCGTCCACAACGGCGAAGGAGCCGTTCCCGATTGCCGGGCAGATCACTGGCGCCGGCAATCGCCATGACACCTACTTCTCCGGCGGCGACAGCGACGCGGGGTGCCCTTCGCGCAACAGCGACGTGGTCGCCATCGAGACCCTGCCCGTCACCGCGGGCACGCTCCGACTGAGCCTGTTTACTCCCCAGCTGAAGGTGGCCTGGCAGACGGTGGAGAACGCCGGCGGCCCCTACTGCGGCGCTTCGGCCAAGTGCTATCTCTCGACGTTGCTCTCCTTCCAGGCCCTGTTCGACGCCGACTCCGCGAAGGCGTCCTTCCTCGCGAGGGCGAGTCCGGACCAGCCGTTCACAGCCTGGTACAACTACCTCCCCAGCACCCAGGGGTTGAAGCAGCCCGAAGACCACTCCTATGCGACGACCTACGCCTTCATCCTGAGCCTGGGGCGGCTGGGCGCGGCGAAGGCCGAGCCGCTGGCGAGCCTGGACTCGAACCCCTTCTACATGCCAATGGCAGACGGCTCGCTGCTCGTCTACAACCCTACGTCGGCACCACGCTCGTACCGCATCGGTGGCAGGTCCGTGACGGTCCCCGCGCTGCGCTGTGCGCACGTCGACTCGACAGGCAATCCCGTGGACTCATCCAGGACCTGCTGACGTTGGCGGCCACGATGGCCGCAGGGTGTACGGAGCCCCCTGCGAAGTCGAGGGCGACCCAGCAGCGATTCCAGGTCCTTCTCCTCTTTCCATGAGTCTGTCTTGTCTTTCGAGGAGGGGTGGCTTCCCTTGCATGGGGTCGAAGTGGTGGAGTCCGCGCATGCTCGAAATCTTCGCCCTCATTTCGCTGTGTCAAAAACTGGCGGCCATCGCCAAGGAGAAGGGCCGCACCAAGGCGTGGGCGGCCCTGGGAGCCCTCTTCTGGTTCCTGGGAGAAATCGTCGGCTTCGTCATCGGCGAAGTCATGGGCCTGGGCATGGGCGGCTACCTGGTGGCCATCGCCTTCGCGTGCCTGGGTGCCTACGTGGCGTACACCATCGTCAAGGCGCTCCCGGAAGCGCCTGTCTCCGTCACCCCGGCCCTCTGACCGGCTCAGGGCTTGACCACGCGGTCGTATTCGGCGCCGAAGTCGCTCGGGCGGATGCAAATGTTCCCTCCTCGGTGGTGCAACTCAGGAACGAACGAACGAACGAGGCGAGCCATATTCCCGCCTGAGTGACTACGGCGTCACTTCGGGGCTGCTCGCGGCATTCATCACGAAGAGTACGCCCAGCACGAGCCCGACTACCGAGAGACCAATCGCGATCAGGTCCAGCTTCAAGCCCTGCCGGCCGCGCTTGTCGTTGGTCGCCATCGAGACCAGGTCGATGCCCGCGAGCAGGATGGCCACCAGCCCCAGGGGCGCGCATGCGAGGGAGACGAAGCCCAGGATGCCCGCGATGACCGCCAGCCACGAGCCGGTAAAGGCAGACGTCCGGCGCGCGCAGTCGGGGCATTGGCGCTCGTTCTCACGGAGGACTGCGCAGGCCGGGCACATGAACGTGCCGCAGCGTGGGCAGACTGCATCCGCGACGTTCTCAGGGTCCCGGGGGCAGCGGGCTTCGGGCATGGGCTCGGTCAACGCGGTCGCTCCAGGACTTCGCAAGGGACGGCATCGTAACGCCAGCGTCGCGGGATGCGCCTCATCCCCGGAGTGCGAACAGACGCCACGGCGCGGGGGTGGTGCAACGGGATCCATGACGTCCCGCCGCCGCATGGTAGAAGCAGCCCATGTCGACGCTCGTGCCTTCCGTCGCCTACCTCACCGACGTGGAGGGCCTCTGGAAGAAGCTGACCCGCTTCTGTGAGGACAATCCGCTCGTGTCCCTTGAGGACGGAGAGCGCCTGGTGGTGAAGCCGGGCGCGACCTTCGTCTTCGGGGGAGACGCCATCGACCGGGGCCCCGACGGGCGGCGCGTGGTGCGCACGCTCCTGGAGGCCCGGCGCCGGCAGCCCTCGCAGGTGGTGCTGCTGGCGGGCAACCGCGACATCAACAAGCTGCGGCTGGTGCGCGAGCTGCGGGGCCACCCGCTGGCCCGCACGCCTCCGGAGATGCGCAGCGCGCCCCGGCCCGTGCTGCTGCGGTGGATTTTCGAGAACACCATGGGCGCGCGCGGAGCCTTCGACTTCCGCAAGGCCGAGCTGGCCCGCTCCGGCGCGCCCGTGAGCGACGAGGACGTGGTGGACAGCTACCTCGAGGACCTTGGTCCCGGGGGCGCGCTACGTGACTACCTCTCCGCGTGCCAGCTCACCTTCCGCGTGGGCCCGACGCTGTTCCTCCACGGAGGACTGCACGAGGACAGCCTCGGCGCGGTGCCCTCCCGGGAGCGCGTGGAGGGCGTGGACGCCTGGAGCGAGGCCCTCAACCAGTGGTACCGCGACCAACTCGCGGCCTTCTCCGAGGAGCGCTTCGAGGCGGATGGCCGGCCCGCCTGGGAGGCCGTCATCGCCTATCAGGCGCCCACTCCGGGCCAGCGCATCAACACCGGCAGCGTCGTGTACGGGCGCATGGCCAACGAGCGCAACCACCCCACCCTGCCCTCGCCGGGCCTCATCGAGACGCTCGCGCGCTCGGGCATCCACCGGGTGGTGGTGGGCCACACCCCCAGCGGCGACTGTCCCTCCCTGCTGATTGACGACGGCTTCGAGCTGCTCCTCGCGGACAACTCCTATGGCCGGGTGGAGGGCGCCTCGCGCGTCTTCCTCGCCGGGGACCGGGTCCAGATAGAGGGTGAGGTGAAGCTGGACGATGGGCGGCTGGAGCAGCTCCGCTTCGAGCACGTGCTCGGCGACACCGCGGGCCCCCTGGGCCGGCAGCTCGCCGACACCGGGCACCTGGTGAAGGGGCCCCTCCTGAGCGGGGAGTGGCTGCTGTTCCGCGCGCTGCCGGAGTTCCGAATGGAGCAGCTCGCGGTGGATCCAAGCACGCTCGTGGGGCGGGCACTCGGCCCGGCACGCGCCCCCTGAGCGAGCGTTTCCTCCACCGCACACACCCCGAGCGTGCGGGCGGTGGAGTGGAGGTGATACAGCGGCCCTTCCCCCGCATCTCCCGGGCCGCTCGGGCATCAGAGCTTCCATGCCGCACTTCCACTCCCGCTTCGTCGAATCCACCCCCGGAGACCCGCTCAGCGACCGCCGCCCGCGTCAGGTGCAGGGGGCGCTCTGGTCCAAGGTCCAGCCGACGCCCGTGCCCGCCCCCCGGCTGGTGGCCTGGTCGCCCGAAGTGGCCCGGCTGCTGGGACTGGACGAGGCCACGCTGCGCTCCCCCGAGGCAGTGCAGGTGCTGGCAGGCAACGCGCTCTGGCCGGGAATGGAGCCGTACTCCGCCAACTACGGCGGGCATCAGTTCGGCCGGTGGGCCGGGCAGCTCGGGGATGGCCGCGCCATCGTCCTCGGCGAGCTGCTGACGCCCGACGGCACGCGCCAGGAATTGCAGCTCAAGGGCGCGGGGCCCACGCCCTACTCCCGCCGTGCCGATGGCCGCGCGGTGCTGCGCTCGTCCATCCGTGAGTTCCTGTGCAGCGAGGCGATGCACCACCTGGGCGTGCCCACCACCCGCGCGCTGTCGCTGGTGGCGACGGGCGAGCCGGTCATCCGGGACATGTTCTACGACGGCAACCCCGAGGCCGAGCCCGGCGCCATCGTCTGCCGCGTCGCTCCGTCCTTCCTCCGCTTCGGCAACTTCGAGCTCTGCGCGAGCCGCGGAGACGTGGCGCTGCTGAAGCAGCTGGCGGACTACACGCTCAAGCACTTCTTCGCGGAGCTCGGCGCGCCGTCGAAGGAGACGTACGCGGCCTTCTACCGCGAGGTCGCGCGACGCACGGCGAAGCTCATCGCCCACTGGCAGGCCGTCGGGTTCGTCCATGGCGTGATGAACACCGACAACATGTCGATTCTCGGCCTCACCATCGACTACGGCCCCTACGGCTGGGTCGACGACTTCAACCCCGGCTGGACTCCCAACACCACCGACGCCGAGCAGCGGCGCTACCGCTTCGGCAACCAGCCCGCGATTGGCCTGTGGAACGTCGAGCGGCTGGGCGCGGCGCTGATGCCCCTCTTCGAGGAGGACGAGTCCCTCGTCGAGGCGGGACTGCTGGAGTACCAGCGCACCTTCGAGGTGGAGGCCGGCAGGCGTTTCGCGGCGAAGCTCGGGCTGTCATCGCTACGTGACGAGGCCGACGTCGCGCTGGTGAACGGCTGCTTTGCCTGGCTCGCGGCGGAGGAGACAGACATGACTCGCTTCTTTCGCGGGCTTTCCAGGGTCGTAACCCAGGCGGCGGCGCCTACCTCCCTGCCCCCGGTGGTGCGGGAGACCTTCTATGGAGAGGTCCCCGAGGCCCACGTGGCGAAGGGCGTCGAGTGGCTCGCGGCCTGGTGGAACCGCACCCGCAGTGAAGACGCGCCCCCCGCGGAGCTGGCGAGGCGACTGGACGCAGTGAATCCAAAGTACGTCCTGCGCAACTGGCTGGCGCAGGAGGCCATCGACGCGGCCCATGCGGGCGATGACGCCAAGGTACACGCCCTCCTGGACGTGATGCGTAGGCCCTTCGACGACCAGCCCGGACACGAGGAGTACGCGGCGAAGCGCCCGGACTGGGCCCGCTCGAAGCCGGGGTGCTCGGCCCTCTCCTGCAGCTCGTAGGCGAGGGGTGGCCCCCCAGGCAGCCAGGCGTCACGGCGTGAGGAGTCCCGCGCGGATGTAGGCAAATCCTCGCCCGATTTCTAGGGAGGCCGGTAAGACCCATTTACAGACACACCCCCGGGGGTCGAGCATACACCTCCATGGATTCGCACCACCTCCTTCGCCGGCTCCTGCGCCTTGCCACCCTGGGCTGCGCGCTCTTGCTGCACTTCGTCCTGACTCCCGTGGCCCAAGCAGCCGACGCGGGGCGTCCTGTCGCCCTGCTCGACGGCTGGCATTACCGCTGGGGTGACTCGCCCGTGGGAGCGGATGGCGTTCCCGTCTGGGCCAAGGAGTCCGGCGACCTGCAGGGTTGGCGCCCGACGCCGGCGGCCAAGCTGCCTCCGGACCGTGGCGACAACGCCTTCCTGTGGCTCAGCATCCCCGTTACCGATGGCGGCTGGACCGAGCCTGCCCTCTACCTGGGTGAAGTCGCCTCGGCGTTCGAGGTGTATGTGAACGGCCAGCGCGTCTTCGTGAGCGGGCAGCTGAAGCCGTCCGGCAACGAGGTCCGTGAGAACCTGACGTGGCACCTGGTGCCCCTGCCGCACGAGGCGCTCGGCAAGCGGGTGCTGCTGCGCATCCAGTCCACCAAGCCCACCATCGGCGTGGGCCAGGGCGCCCGAGTGGGAGCGCGGCACGAGCTGCTCGCCGCCCTCACCCGTGACAACCAGGCGCCCTTCGCCATGGGCATCCTCCTGATCGCCGTGTCCCTTGGGGCCGGCGGAGCCTTCGCCCTGCACTGGCGGCGGCGCATGCTCGCGGGACTGGCCGTCTTCTCCTTCAGCGGAGGCCTCATCCTGATCGGCCTGAGCGGCCTGCCCGCGGCCGTCTGGGATGCGCCTGCCCTCTCGGCCCGGGGGACGACGCTGGGCATCGTCCTGCTCGTGCCGGGCCTCATGGCGTTCGTCTCGGATGCCATCCTCGAGAACCGGAGGAACTGGTTCCAGCGGGGCTCGGTCTGGTACTCCGCCCTTTCCCTCGTCTTCGCCTTGATTGCCGTGGTGGACCACGGCACCGCCCAGGTCGTGCAGGTGGTCGCCCTGCCCCTCGCGCTCCTCATGCTGCTGGTCGGCCTGGGCGTCGCGTTGGCCGAGGCGTGGCAGGGCAACCCCGACGCCCGCTTCTTCGTCCTGGGGCAGGCGGGCCTCGTCATCTCCATCGCCATCACCGTGCTGCCCGTCCTTGGCGTGGTGGACACGTCGGTCGGCAACGTCACTCACTGGGGCTACGTCGCGCTCACCCTGTCGCTGCTGGCGGTGGTCGCCCGCCGGGCCATCCAGGTGGTCACCGCGCTGGAGACGCACACCCGCCAGCTCGAGGCACGTCAGAAGGAAGTTCGCAGCCTGGCGGAGCGCATGAACACCGGCGCCGGCGAGCTGGCTACCGTGGTGCAGCAGCTGCGCTCGTCGAGCGACGAGCAGACCGAGGGCGTCAGCCGGCAGGCCGCGGCGCTCCAGGAGGCGGAGCAGACGGTGCGGGAGATCCGCCGCAGCTCGCAGATGACGGCCGAGAAGGCCTCCACGCTCGCGGCCTCGGCCGAGGGCGCCGAGCAGGTGGGCCGTGAGGGCATGGCGGCCCTGGAGAAGACGCTGTCGGACCTCGCGGCCATCCGCTCCGAGGTGTCCGAGATGGCCCGGCGCATCCTCGCGCTCGATGACCAGACGCGGGAGGTCTCCGGCATCGTGGACTCGGTGAAGGACCTCGCGGACCAGTCCAACATGCTGGCCATCAACGCCGCCATCGAAGCCGCGCGCAGCGGCGAGAGCGGCAAGGGCTTCGGCGTGGTGGCGCGGGAGATGCGCGGCCTCGCGGACCAGTCCATCCGCGCCACGCACCGCATCCGCGAGGTGCTCGACGGCGTGAGCACCAGCATGCGCGAGGCCGCCCGGTTCAGCGAGAAGGGCGACGAGCGCGTCCGGCTGAGCCTGGACGCCGTGCGCACCTCCAGCGCCCAGTTCCAGGAGCTGGCGGTCATCATCGCGGACACCGGCTCGAGCGTTCGGCAGATCTCCGCGGCGGTCAGCGCCCAGGATGCCGGCACGCACCAGATGGCGCAGGCCATCCAGGAGCTGTCCGGTCAGATGCAGCGCACGCTGAAGACCGTCCAGGAGACGCAGGAGGCCACCCGCTCCGTCCAGCTGCTGGCGGAGAGCATGTCGCTCATGGCCGACCAGACGCTCGGGGCCAACAACGGGACGGTCGCTCCCACCGCCCAGGCGCGCTGAGCCTCACCTTCGGGCACCCTCCTCGTGGGAGGGTGCCTCGCGCCGGTGTCAACGCAGGGTGAAGGTCACCCGGATACCGCCGAGCAGGTACTCCTCCCCGTCGGAGATGAGCCGGCGGGTGATGCGGGTGTGGTCGAACCAGGTGCCGTTCGAGGATTCGAGGTCCTCGATGAAGAACTCGGCGCCTTCCCGCACCACGACGGCGTGCTCGCGTGAGACTCGCGCGGACTTCACCATCAGGTCGCAGTGTGCTCCGCGGCCGATGATGAAGCGATCCCGCGCGATTCGCACCGGCTCCCCCTTGTCGAGCTGGATGTGCAGCGGCAGCCCCGACACCGTCTGGACGATGATGGTGGTCTCCACGGGAGCCGCGGGCTTCGGCCGCGGAGTGCCCTCACGGGAGCCCTGAGCAGCCGACGGGGTGGGCGCCTTGGCGGCCAGGGACTCATCGCCGTCGGGAGCCTCGTCGCCTTCGTCCGCCTCATCGTCCGACGACTCCTCGTCGTCCGAGTCTTCCTCGTCGTCCGAAGCGTCTTCCTCGGCCGAGTCCTCCTCGGCGGCGGAGCCCTCCGCGTCGTCCGAGTCTTCCTCGTCCGAGTCGTCGGCGTCGTCCGAGTCTTCCTCGTCGTCCGAGCCAGCGTCCTCGTCGGAGCGCTCCTCGTCATCCAGCTCCTCAGCGTTGTCCTCCTCCTCGTCCTCGTCCGCCTCTTCGCGAAGACGCTCGTCCAACGGCGCCACCAGACGATCGACGTCCTGGAGGATGTCGCGGACGCGAGCCGCCACCTCCAGCCGCGCGCCCGCCACGTCGGACGGTGCCTTCTCCACGGGCCGCGCGTCTTGCTCGCGAGGCGCAGGAGTATCCTCCTCGGAGGGCTTGACCCCGGGCGCGGTTGCGGAGACCGGCTCCGTTGCAGCGACAGGCGCGGCGATGGCGGCGGTCGCCGACGCCTGGGGCGAAGCGGCCAGCGCTCGTGCCGGCTGTGTCCCGCCCGGCGCCGACGCCTGGGGCGAAGCGGCGGACGTCGAGGCCTGCGGCGACGCAGCGCTCACTGCCGCCTGGGACGAAGCGGCGGACGCCAAGGCCTGGGGCGAAGCAGCGCTCACTGCAGCCTGGAGCGAAGCGGCGGGCAACGAGGCCTGCGGCGTCGCGGTGCCCACCGACGCCTGGGGCGCACCAGTGGACGCATCCAGGAGGCTGACCTGGGTGGGCGTGATGAAGCCAAACTGGCGCGCCAGCGAGAAGATGGCCTGATTGAGCAGGACGTCGCGGTCCACGCCCATCTCTCGGCTCATCGTCTCCAGTGCGGTCCAGAGCGGGTCCGCGACAGCGACCAAACGGGAAGTGCGGTTCATGGCTCAGCTCCCCCTCAGGTTGTCCTGCCAGGGCGAAACATTGGACGCGTTGATCAACCACATGAACATCGCCTGCATCTCGGCATACTGCTGCTCGGCGATGCCCACCAGATTCGGGTGGAGCGCATCGATGTCCACCCCCTCGAACTCGAAGCCCGCCGCGCCCGACATCTGCGCGCCCCTCCCGCCCATCACCCGGCGATCCCTGCAGCGCCACAGTCGCTGGCTGGCCATGCCGGCGGCATGACCGAAGTCTTTCGGAGGCGCCACCGCCTTCGGCATGACGACGTCGCGCTCTCCACACGCCCACAGCAACCACGTGAGCGCGTTCCAGTCGGCGCGAGCCCCCCGGGCAAGGTCCGGGAGCCCCATCTGAGCCAGGGAGAGCGTCTCATCGATGGAGACCGTCTCCTCCTCCTCGTTCTCGAACTCATCCACGGCCAGCTCCACCGGCCCGCCAGGCAGCAGGGCGGACAGGTCTGGCGGCATCCACGGGAGGATCGCCCCGGGCTTGAAGTGCTTCAGCATCGCCGCGCGCAGCTGCTGCAACCGAGTTGCGTACTTCTGGACGATGCGGTGGATGTCCGTCAGCTCCTGCGCGGGCGCCTCGGGGAGGCCGTCATACGTCGAGTGAGGCTTCTCCTCCGCCGGCCAGAACCCGCTTCGGCGGTAGAGACTCCGCGCGTACGTCCCGACAAACGTCGCGGTGGCGGGCTCCACCGTCGCCAGCCCCTGGGCATCCAGCAGGGCGTGCTGGTCGAGCCCCATGTTCAGCAGGACGAGGGCCCGGGTGAACAGCCAGGCCTTGCGCTCCGGCTGGAGCAGCAGCGCCGCGTTGATGAAGTCGAGCGCCGCGCGGGGGCGGTCGGACTGGTCGAGCAGCACCGCGTACCCGCGAAGCAGCATGCCCGCATCGCCACCGCGCATGAGGGTGTCGGCCATGGGCGCCCAGCTGTCCGCGGCGTTCTCCAGGGTCTGCCCCGCGATGGCCTCCGCGTTCTCCGGGGCGCACGGCAACGTCAGCCGGGCCAGCAGCTCCGACAACTCCTCCACCCGCTGCTCACAGGCCGCCGCGCGAGCCGTCGCCAGCACCGCTTCACGGTATCGCTTCGCCGCGAGGCACGTGTCGGCGTGCTCGCGCCACGCGCTCGCCGTCCTGGGCAGGTTGGAGAAGACGGGCGACTCCTTCAGCTCCTCCTCGCCCTGCGCGAGGCCCAGGTCCCGCGTCGTCACCACCTGGCCGGCCGCATCGAGCAGCAACCAGACACCACACGCCTGGTTGTCTTCGCACTGGCCCTGATCGAAAGCCACTCGCGGGTCCAGATACTCGCCTTCCGCGCGTGAGCGGTAGCGGCCGGTGCGCGTGCCGTGGACGTACTCGACCTCCCAGACGAGCTCCCCCTCTGGCGTCCAGAACCGGCACAGCCCGTGCCGCTCCCCGTCCTTGTCCAGCTGGACGTGGGCCCACTGGCCCTGGTCCTCGCGGAACTCGGCCTCCGGAGGGAGCCCCTGGGGCCGGTCGGGGTACGGCTCGCCCGTGGTCGGCACCACGCGGCGGCCCTGGCCGTCGAAGTGCGTCACGCCCACCACCCGGCCATGGTCGTAGACCATGATGGTCTTCCGCACCTGTTCCGAGACGCCGTTCTCGTGCATCCGCTCGGTGGTGAAGCCGTCGGTGGCGTACCAGGTGCGCGGCCCGTGGAGGTCTCCCTCCACGAACTGGCCGTCCTGGGAAACAGCGCCGCCCTCGTGGAAGCGCTGGAACGGGCCATGCGGCTTGCCGTGCTCCATGTTCGACGCGTTGCAGAGCGTGCCGTCCGCGCGCCAGTACTTCCAGGGGCCGTGCTTCTCGCCGTCCTCGTCATGGCCGCCGTGGGCCCACTCCTGGTCGTTCTCGTCCCACTCGGCCTCGGGGGGGACACCCGGCGGGGGGATGCCCTGCTCCGTCAGCTTCTTGTTCTCCTCGGCCCTGCTCACCATGGCGGAGTCGAGCGCGCTCAGCGACCGGACCAGCGCCTCCAGCCGCGCCTTGGGCAGCGCGCCGCTCGAGCGGTGCACGACGAGGCCGTCCTTGAAGGCGATGAGGGTGGGAATCGACTGGACGTCGAACTTGCCGCCCAGGTCCGGGTGCGCCTCGGTGTCCACCTTGCCGAAGACGGCCTCCGGGTGGGCGGACGCGACGGCCTCGTAGGTGGGAGCGAAGGCCCGGCAGGGACCGCACCACGCGGCCCAGAAGTCCACCAGGACCAGGCCTGGCTTGCCTGTGGTCTGCTCGAAGTTCTCGGCCGTCAGCTCGATGGTGTGCTCGCTCAAGGGGGCTCCAGACGAGGGGGGCGCCGTCTTCTAGTGGAAGCCCCTTCCTCACACCAGCGGCCACCACGCCCCCCGCGCCACTCCTCGAAATCTTGAAGCGCGAGAGTGCCGGCGGGCCTGCTCTGGACGGGGCCTCAGCCCACGACGCTCGCCAGGAACGGCGCCGTGCGGCTCGCGGACGCCCTGGCGACCTGGGCGGGCGTGCCGGACACCACCACCCGGCCACCCTCGTCACCCGCGCCCGGGCCCATGTCGATGACCCAGTCGCTCGCGGCCACCACGCGCATGTCGTGCTCGACGAGGATGACGGTGTTGCCCGCCTCGACCAGCCCATCCAGCTGCGTCATCAGCTTGTCCACGTCGGCGGGATGCAGCCCCGTGGTGGGCTCGTCCAGGATGTAGAGCGTGTTGCCGCGCTGAACCCGCTGCAGCTCGGTGGCGAGCTTGATGCGCTGGGCCTCGCCGCCGGACAGCTCGGTGGCGGGCTGGCCCAGGCGCAGGTAGCCCAGGCCCACCTCGCGCAGCACGCCGAGCGAGCGCAGCACCTGCGGCTCGTCCGCGAAGAACGTGTGGGCCGCGTCGACCGTCATCCCCAGCACCTCGGCGATGTTCTTGCCCCGGTACTGAATCTCCAGCGTCTTCGCGTTGTAGCGGGCGCCGTGACACGCGGGGCATGGCGCATAGACGCTGGGCAGGAAGAGCAGCTCGACGCTCACGAAGCCCTCGCCCTCACACGTCTCACAGCGGCCCTTGGCCACGTTGAAGGAGAAGCGCCCGACGTCGTAGCGCCGCGCCCGCGCCGCCGGAGTCGCCGCGAAGAGCTTGCGCACGCTGTCGAAGAGCCCCGTGTACGTCGCGAGGTTGGAGCGCGGCGTGCGTCCAATCGGCTTCTGGTCGACGCGCACCAGTCGCTTGAGGCCCTCCATCCCCTTAGCGATGCGGCCGCCCGTGGTGAGCACGACGGAGCGCTCCAGCTCCTCGCCCTCCTCCTCGTCCAGCGGAACTTCATGGCCGAGCTGCTCGGCGACCAGCTCCACCAGCACCTGGCTGACGAGGCTCGACTTCCCCGAGCCGGAGACGCCCGTCACCGTGGTGAAGACGCCCAGCGGGAACTCCACGTCCAGGCCGTGCAGGTTGTTGCGGGTGACGCCTTCCAGGCGGAGCCAGCCCCGGGGCTCGCGCGGGGTGCGACGCAGCCGCGTCCCGGCGCCGAAGAGGTAGCGCCGCGTCTGGGACGCCTCCACGGCCGCGAGCCCTTCGAGTGGACCACTATAAAGGATGCGCCCGCCCTTCTCGCCCGCGGCCGGTCCGACGTCGACAATCCAGTCGGCGTTCCGGATGACATCCACCTCGTGCTCCACCACGAACAGCGAGTTGCCCGAGCCCTTCAGCTGGTCCAGCGCCTTCAGCAGCGACTCGGTGTCCGCGGGATGGAGGCCCGCGGAGGGCTCGTCCAGCACGTACACCACGCCGAACAGGTTGGAGCGCACCTGGGTGGCGAGCCGCAGGCGCTGCAGCTCCCCGGGCGAGAGCGTCGGCGTGCTGCGCTCCAGCGACAGGTAGCCCAGGCCCAGCTCCGTCAGCACGCTGATGCGCGCCAGCAGGTCCTTGGCGATGCGCGCGGCGACCAGCGCCTTCTCCGGGTGTTCCCGGGCCAGCTTCGCGGCCCCGGGCGCCGTGCCGTCCGCCGCGGGCCGGAGAATCTCCGCGACGCGCTTCAGCGGCAGCTGGGACAGCTCGCCGATGTCGAGGCCCGCGAAGGTGACGGACAGCGACTCGCGGCGCAGCCGCTTGCCCTCGCAGACGCGGCACGCCCCGCTCACCATGTACCGCGACACGCGCTTCTTCATCAGCGCGCTCTGCGTGGTGGCGAAGGTCTGCAGCACGTACTTCCGGGCGCCCGTGAAGGTCCCCATGTAGCTGGGCGGTTCCTTGCGCTTGAGGGCGCGACGCGTCTCCTCCGGGGTGAAGCCCGCGTAGACGGGGACGGTGGGCTGCTCGTCCGTGAAGAGGATCCACTCCCGGTCCTTCTTCGGCAGCTCGCGCCAGGGGCGGTCCACGTCGTAGCCAAGCGTCACCAGGATGTCGCGCAGGTTCTGGCCGTGCCACGCGGGCGGCCACGCGGCGACGGCGCGCTCGCGGAGGGTCAGCGAGTCATCCGGCACCATGGACTGCTCGGTCACCTCGTAGACGCGGCCCAGCCCGTGGCAGTTGGGACACGCCCCCGCCGGCGTGTTGGGCGAGAACGCGTCCGAGTCGAGGTGCGGCTGATGGGGCGGATACGTCCCGGCGCGCGAGTACAGGAGGCGCAGCGAGTTGGCGATGGTGGTGACGCTGCCCACCGACGAGCGGGACGTGGGAGAGCCCCGGTGCTGCTGGAGGGCCACCGCGGGAGGCAGGCCGTCGATGGAGTCGACCTCCGGCACGCCCGCCTGGTCGATGAGCCGCCGGGCATAGGGGGCCACGGACTCGAAGTACCGGCGCTGCGCCTCCGCGTAGAGCGTCCCGAAGGCCAGCGACGACTTGCCCGAGCCGGACACGCCGGTGAAGACGACCAGGGCGTCTCGGGGGATTTCGACATCCACGTTCTTGAGGTTGTGCTCCCGGGCGCCGCGGACGCGGACGTAGCCCGTCCGGGTGTCGCTCGAAGCCTCGGGTGGCTGAAGGTCGCGGAGTTTGCGCATTCGCACTGTCATTGAGGGTGGTGCTGACGCCGGTGGAACTCCCGCCCCCCATACCCGCTCGCACGCCCTCCGGGCGGGCCATCGTGGAGGTGCGCCCCCCGCTCTGGTAGATGGGCGCGGTTGTCCCCCCTCTCACTGGAGTTCCAACATGTCCCGGCTTTCCCGCCACGCGCTCGTGCTCGCCCTGCTGCTCACCTCCACCTCCGCCCTGGCTGGGGAGCAGTGGGTGCAGGCACGGACAGTGCTCAACACGTGCGGCTACTTCAGCACCTCGCAGGCGGAGATCACCTTCGCCTACCGCAACCAGGACCTGCCCTGGGGCACCAGCGTGTTCCTCATCTACGGCTGGGGCGGGATGTCGGGCACCACCCCGTTCGCCTGGGCGCCGGCGGCGGTGACTGTCGAGGCGCCGGCAACGGCCCCGTACCACTGGGGCACCACGGTGACGGGCGTCATCCGGGCGCGCTCGTCGACGTCGTACACGAGCATCAACTACGTCTGGAAGGTCGTCCTCCCGGACGGCAGTGAGTTCTACGAGAAGGGCAATGGCTCCACGTACGGCTACTACGCCGCGGACTTCTCGCAGGTCCCCATGCCGTGCACCACCACCTCCGGGACGTTCATCGGCACCCCGACGCCGCTGACCATCACCACCGTCGTGAAGAACTGACGAGGCGTCCGTAAGGCCGGCGCCCGCCGTGGTGGCGGGCGCCCTGGACGTGCCAGTGATACGCCCCGCGTGGCTGGCCCCCGTACGCCCGATGGCGGATGCTGTGGGGCCGTGTCGGCATCCCGGCTGCTGAAAGAGGGGGGTTCCCATTTTCCGGTGGTCGGGCGGTCTTCTCTCCAGAAGGAGTGCACCGCCGTGAGTCCCATTGCCCGGAAGGCCAGACCTGGAGGCGCGCGCCATGGCTGACGCGTGGCTGGGTCAGCTCTACGAGCGCTATGGCTTCCTCGTGCACCGACGGTGCATGCAACTGGTCCGTCGCCCCGAGGACGCCGAGGACGCGCTCCAGGAGACCTTCCTCCGGGTGAAGCGCTACGGCCCGCCGCGCGAGGGCGAGGCCACGCTCGCCTGGCTCTACACGGTGGCAGCCCGGTGCTGCTTCGACCTGATGGAGAAGCGCGGCCGTGAGCCCGTGGCCGAGGAGTCCCAGCTCGCCGCCCTGGAGGAGCGCGGCGGCGGCTCCACCGAGGACGCGGACCGGCGCGCGCTGCTCGGCGCCGCGCTGCGCACGCTGGACGGCAAGACGCGCACCATCGGCGTGCTCCACTACCTGGACGGCTACACGCAGGAAGAGGTGGCCGAGCAGACGGGCTTCTCGCGGAAGACTGTCGGCAAGAAGCTCAAGACATTCGAGGACCGCATCCGCCAGCTCTTCGGCGGACGCGGCAACGAGGCCCCACGATGACCGCTCCCCTCCCCCCCTCTCCTCGCGGGCCCGAGTGCCCTCCCGCCGCCGTGCTCGAAGCCCTCTCGGCCGGCGAGCCCACGCCGGACGCGACGCGCGCCCACGTGAAGGGGTGTGCCGCATGCGGCGCGCAGCTCGACGCGCTCACCACCGGCCGGGACGCCTTCCTCCGCGCCCGCCCGACGGACCGCTTCCTGCGCCAGCTCGAGCGCCGCGAGGAGGCACCCGCCCGCGCGCCGTCGCCCTGGCGCCGCCTGTTTCCGGTGCTCGCCGCCGTGGTGCCCGTGCTCGTGTTGGTGCTGGTGGTCGGCCCCCGCCTGCTCCAGGAAGGCCCCGGTGTCACCTGGAAGGGAGACGCCTTCCGCGTGGTGGCCGCACGCGCGGGCGCGGAAGCCGCCCCACTGGCCCAGGACAGCACCGTGAAGGCGGGAGACCGGCTGCGCTTCGCCTACGAGGCGCCCGAGGCCGGGCACCTGCTCGTGCTGGAGCTGGACGGCCGGGGCGGCGCGAGCGTCTTCCATCCGTTCGACGGCACGACCTCCGCACCGCTCGCCGCCGGCCAGCGCGACTTCCTGCCCGGCAGCGTGGAGCTGGACGACGCGCCGGGCACGGAGTGGCTCTTCGCCGTCTTCTCCCCGCGCCCGCTCCAGGCGGAACCGCTGCTCGCCCAACTGCGTGAGCAGGCGGGCCGCGCCGCGCCCACCCTCACCTGCGACGGCTGCCGCGTCTCCACGCTGCGCCTGCGCAAGGCTCCCTGACCATGCGGTGGCTGTCCCTGCTGCTCGTGCTCCTGTGGCCGGCCCTGGCGCCGGCGGAGACCGTGCGCCTGCTCGTGTCCATCGGCGCCAACGTGGGAGACCCGGACGACGCGGTGCTGCGCTTCGCGGATGACGACGCGGCCCGGGTGCGCCAGCTCTTCGTCGAGCTGGGTGGCGTGCGCGCGGACCGGGCGTCGGTGCTGGTGGATGCATCGGCGCAGGACGTGCGCCAGAAGCTCGCGGAGGTGGCGGGCCGCATCGCCGAGCTGCGTGGCGAAGGCCACGACCCGGTGCTGGTGGTCTACGTCTCCTCGCACGCGAAGGCCGGGATGCTGCACCTGGCCGGCACGCACCTGCCGCTCACCGAGCTGCGCGACACCGCGCGCAAGGCCGGCGCGCGCCTCACCGTGGTGGTGGTCGACGCGTGCGAGAGTGGCACGCTCGCCCAGAAGAAGGGCGGCCGCGCTGCGCCGGCCTATGACGTCGCGCTGGAGAAGCTGCCACTGCACGGTCAGGTGGTCATCTCGTCGAGCGGCCCGGCGGAGCTGAGCGAGGAGTGGGACTCCCTCCAGGGCTCGCTCTTCACACACCACCTGCTCACGGGCCTGCGCGGCGACGCGGACGCGGACGCGGATGGCAAGGTGTCCCTCTCCGAGGCGTACACGTATTCCTACCGGCGCACG
The DNA here is from genome assembly GCF_010894435.1 of Pyxidicoccus trucidator. NCBI lineage: Bacteria > Pseudomonadati > Myxococcota > Myxococcia > Myxococcales > Myxococcaceae > Pyxidicoccus > Pyxidicoccus trucidator. Next base: position 157,820 of record NZ_JAAIXZ010000021.1, read on the forward strand.
GTAGCGGGCGCGGCCGGTGCGGGGCAGCACCCCGCGTACGCGCTGGAGCTGGCCGGCACGGGCGAGCTGGTCCTTACGGAGCCCTCGGTGGCGCGGAGCGCGCTCGTCTTCCCCGCCGCCGCGTCGGGGCGCTACGTGGTGTCCAGCCGCCCCCGCCCGGACGTCGTCGCCGAGGTGGAGAAGCAGCCCGGCCGTCCCTTGCGAATCGCGGTGCCTCCGGGGCGCTACCTCGTGCGCAAGCGCGCCGGGGCGAGCACCGGCCTGCTGGAGGTGGAGCTGCCCTTCGGCGGCGAGCGGCAGGTGAACGAGTCCGCGCTGGAGTGGCGGCGCTACCAGGAGGTCGCGGTGAAGGGCGGCGCACTGGAGCTCAAGAGCGCGGCGGTGCTCGCGCTCGGGCGCGTGGAGGGGGCGGCCATTCCCGGAACGGGCACCCGCGTGTCGGCCGCGCTGGGCTACCGGCACACGCAGGGCGCGTGGTGGGCGCTGGGCACGGTGTCGGGTACACGCGCCCGCTACCGGGGCGTGGGGCTCGGCATCACCGAGGGCGCGCTGGGGCTGGGCGCGTCCGCGGGCTACCGCTGGCTGGAGTGGGCGCTGGTGCCCCACGTGGGCCTGTCCGTGGAGCTCACGGGCCTGCGGCAGTCCTTCCTGCGTGACAGGGAAGAGGACATCCAGGACACGATGGGCGTGCCCCCGCTGGCCCCGCGCAGCGCGCTGGGCGTGGCGGCCGGCCCCGTGGTGGGCCTGGAGGTGCCGCTGCCCGGTCCCACCTTCGCGCTCCTCCAAGGGCAGCTGCTCGTGCGCTACCTGCCGCCCTCCAGCGAGGGAGTGGCTCCCCTGCGCCTCGCGCCGCTCGCCTCCGCGGGCGCGGGCTTCCGCTTCTGAGAGGACACGTCGCATGCGCCGCCACCCCCTGGGGCTGCTCTCCCTCCTCCTCGTCGCCGCCTGTGGCCAGCCCGTGGACACGACGTACGCGGGCGAGCCCCTCGTCACCCTCCGGGGCCAGGCGAGCCTCTCCGCGGCCGACCGGCCCGATGGCCCGGTGCGCCTGACGCTGGCGTGGTACCCGACCGTGGTGGACGACACCGCCGCGCCGCCGAGCGCGCCCGCCGCCATCCTCACCGAGGACGTGCCCTTCAAGGCCACGTTCCCCGCGGACTTCGCGCTGCCGCTCCATCAGCCGCCCCCGGAGCATGCGCGCGTGGCGGTGGGGGGCAGCATCCGAGGGCGCGCCGCGACGGGATTCCTGCTCGCCTACCGCGACGTGAATGACAACCAACGGCTCGACCCGATACCGGCCGATGGTGGCACGGCGACGAGGGACAGGGTGGTGGGTTCCTCGTGGGGTGGGCTCGACTCGTACGTGGTGCTGTACCTCGAAGAGGCGCAGGAGCCGGACACGGGGCTGCGGCGCGGCTTCAACCTGGTGCACCTCACGCCGCAGAGCGGCGGTGTGGTGGCGCTCAACACGCCCATCCCCCTCGCGCTGAGCGCCGGGAGCGGGCTGCTGGACCTCCTCGCGTGCGAGGCCGCGTGGGACGGGCTGCCCGAGTCGGAGCTTCCCTGCGGGCTGTCCTTCGAGCCACCCCCACCGCCGCCCGGTACGCTGCGTGTCGAGGGCGTGGTGTCACTCGAGGGCCGCACCGCGTCCGTGGATGTCTACGTCACGCGCGATGACGAGCGGCTGAGTGATGCCACCGTCACCCTCGGTGGACGCACCGTGCCGTTCGAGGTCAGCCACTTCGGCCACTACCTGAAGGAGGCGGACTCCTCGCTGCTCACCGAGGGCGGCACCGTGGAGCTGGTGGTGCGCTGGGGAGACCTCGTCACCCGTCGGCTGCTCACCGTGCCCGAGGGCTTCACCGTTACCGCACCTTCCGACGGAGCGCGGGTGCGGCGCGATGTGGAGTTCGACGTGGCCTGGACAGCCGCCACCGGCGCAATCGCCTACAGCGCGCTGTTGGTCGCCCCGGACGACATGCTGCTGTACCAGGCCTATGTGTCCGAGACGACCGCGAGCCTGGGCCCCGTGTCGTACGAGGGCCCCGCGACGCTGCGGGTCGCCGCCGAGTCGCGGCCCTCGGAGCAGGACCTGCTGGGCTCTCTCGCCGTGCAGAACGTGCGCACCCTGTCGCTCACCGTGGTGCCCTGAAAATAAAGCGGTTCCCAAAAATAATGGGTCGCCCGGTCTTCAAGACGTGAGCGCCTCGGACCTCCGGGGCCTCTCTCTCGAACCGGAGCTTCCAGATGACCGCGACGTCCCGCAGCACCCGCAGCCTCCTGATGTGCGCCCTCTTCTCCCTGTCCGCCTGCGGAGACAGCGGCCCCCAGCCCAAGCCGCCTCCGAGCCAGGAGCCGCCGCCCGTCGAGACGCCGAAGGCCACCCTCCGGGGGCAATTCACGCCGACGTCGGGCACCGAAGTGAGCGGCCCCGTGCGCCTCGCGCTCGCGTGGTACCCCTCCCTCCTCTCCGAGCAGTCCGGCCCGCTGAGCAACCCTCGCGGCATCCTCACCGAGGGCGTGGCGTACTCGGGCGGCTTCCCCACGGACTACACCTTCAACGTGACGAGCGCGCCGCCCTCGGAGGCGCTCGTGCAGCTCGGTCAGGGCCTGAATGGCAAGGGCGCCGTGGGCATCCTGCTCGCCTACAGCGACCGCAACGGCAACGCCACGCTGGACACCATCCCCGCGGATGGCAAGCCGGTGGACCGGGTGCTGGGCGCGTCGCTCGCGTGGACGCAGCCCCCCGCGTTCATGGTGGTCTACGTCGAGTCCAAGCAGTCGCCCACCGCCGGACTGGAGCAGGGCTTCAACCTGGTGCGCCTCACCGACAACCTCTCCTCGGACGTGGTGCCGCTCACCACCCCCATCCCGATGGCGCTGCAGGACGACAAGCTGCTCGACGCGTTCGTCTGCGAGGCGGCATGGGACGACACCACGGAGCAGGCTCCGTGCGGTCTGGGCGATGAGGAACCCGTGGAGAGCGCGCTCCAGCTGGCGGGCGAGTTCCACATCCACGGCACCCGGGCCGATGTGTCGCTGGAGGTCCTGCGAGATGCGCTGCCCGTGCAGGACGCCCGCGTCTCCGTGGGAGGCCAGGACGCGACGTACGACGCCGCGCTGGGCCGCTACACGCTCCGCCTCGACGAGGCCTCGGCGCTGCTCGACAGCGGGCTGGTGACGGTGACGGCGCTCCAGGGCGACGAGGAAGTCGCGCGGACGGTGGTGGTGCCCGCGGACTTCCGGGTGTCCTCGCCTACCGTGCCCATGAGCTACAGCCCCGGCGCCGACATCCATGCGGCATGGACCGAGGCCCAGGGCGCGTCCCGCTACGAGGTGGCGGTGGTCGCCGACGACCAGGTGCTCGCGTCCGGGGTGACAGAGAACCGCTGGTTGAAGCTCGCCCCCAGTGCGCACGAGGGCTCCGCGGTGCTGCGAGTCACAGCGGTGTCCGCGACGGAGGAGAACGCCGGGCTGGTGGTGCGGCGGGTGTTCGAGATGCCGCTGGCCTTCACGGCGTGCGACAGGGTGACGGAGGGCAGCGGCCTGACGGTGGACGGTGAGCTCTCGCGGTACCCGGCGGCCTTCTTCGGCTGGGAGTCGAGCGAGGTGCGCGCCGAGGTCAAGGACCACGGGGTGCACGTGACGGACGCGAAGGTGACGATTGCCGGGTGGAACGTGCCGTACGTGAACCAGATGGGTGCCTTCCACAACGGCATCATCTCGATGGGACCCGAGAGGCTGGGCGACACGCTGGAGCTGCGGGTGATGCGCCAGGATGAGGTGCTGTGCCGCACCCTCCATGTGCCGGGTGCCTTCGACCTGACGGTGGAGGCCGAGGCCCACCGCCCCTCCGGCTCGCCCCTGGCGGTGCGTTGGACGCAGTCTCCGGGAGCCGTGCGCTACGACCTGCGGCTCAGTGAGTCGTATGACTCGCCCCTCTACTTCGCGAGCACCAACGAGCTGGAGTACACCTTCGAGAAGGTCGACCACGTCGGTATGCTCAGCCTGCGCTTCGCCGCCGTCGCGCAGCCGGCGCACAACGACACGCTGGGCTGGATGGACGTGATGCGGGTGGTCCCCGGCGGCGCCACCTTCACGGAGCAGTGACGGGTAGCTGACGCAAATCGGTGGGTGGAGGTGCCCCGCGAGGCAGGGCACTCCCACCCACGTCCCGTTGTAGCCTGCGGGCATGAGTCCACGAACCGCGCTCCTGCTGCTCTTGTGTCTCAGCGTCTCCCACCCTGCCTCCGGTCAGGACGCGGGGGCGGAGGATGCAGCCAGGGCCCAGGCCGAGCATGTGGCCCGGCTGGAGGCCGAGGACCGAGCGAAGGCCCGGGCGCAGGCCGAAGCCGAGAAGGAGGCACAGGCACAGCTCGAGGCGCGCATCCGGGAGATACGGGGCCTGTTCACGAGGCTCCAGGTGGAGAGCGCGACGCCCCCTCGGATGGATGTGCGGAACCCGGCGCGTCAAGCCGGCTGGTCGCGGCTGCAGTCCTGGGAGCTGTCCACCGACAAGGACACCCGGCTGCGAAAGCTCATGGTCACCAGCCGCGAGGGCGCCAGCGAGCGGGAGCGCCAGTTCTTCTTCCAGAACGACGTGTTGTTCTTCGCCTTCTATGCCACCACCCCGAAGGGCGGCGGCAAGGCGCGTGCGCCGGCCGAGGAGCGCCTCTACTTCCAGGGGAAGGACGCGGACATCATCCGGTGGCAGCATGACGACAAGATCCAGCCGCTCGATGGCCACGCCATCCGCTGGGGCGAGCAGGCCCGGCACGATGCCAGGGTCACCGTCGAGCTGGCTTCGGCCCAGGACGGCGCGAAGAAGTTCGAGCCCATCACCTGCATCGTCGGCACCACGGACTGCCGGATGGATGGGATGCTGTGCGAGACGACGTACGCGCTGTTCCCGCCCGCCGGGCTGCCCGTGAAGCCCGAGCTCTGCATGAGCTACCCCTGGTACGCGGGAGGCAGCAGGAGCTGCGCCTTCTCCCAGTCAGGGGACACGCTGGAGGTGACCAAGGGCGGCGAGGAGGAGTGCGGCGACGTCGAGGACTGCGAAGGCCGGTTCTCGGACGTCACGACGCTGCCCCTGCGCCGGGAGATGGGGCGCGTGGTGGAGTGCAGGGGCCTGGGAGACGAGCCCACCCGCTGACGCGCCTGCCCCAGCGCACGTCGTACCCACCCGGGATGTAGCGCCGGAAGTCACAGCCCGGCCCGGCCTGTGACCTGTGGCGCTACCCGGCACGTCGCCGGGCCGTGCCTTCCCCTCCCGGATGGCCGTGGGGCCGGATGGCACCGGGACTGCAAACGCGCACCCCGTGGCGCGTCCCAGTTCCCATCAAAAGCCAACACGGCCACCCAGCCCCGAGTTCCCCGATTGGGCAGGAGCCCTGGTAGCTTCCGCCGGCGTGAGCGACACCCGGGCCCTCCGATTCGGCAAATACGAGCTCCTGGAGCGCCTGGGCAGCGGCGGAATGGCCGTCGTGTACCGGGCGCTCTACACCGCGGCGCCGGGCGTCACGAAGCCCGTGGTCATCAAGCGCGTGTTGGGCACGTACGCCGAGGACCCGGCCTTCGTGCAGATGTTCCTCAACGAGGCGCGAATCTCGGTGGGGCTGAGCCACGGCAACATCGTGCAGGTGTTCGACTTCGGTCAGGTGGACAACGAGTACTTCCTGGCCATGGAGCTGGTGGATGGGCACACGCTGGCCCGGGTGCTCAAGGCCGCGAAGGCGAAGGGCCTGGGCGGCATCCCCGTGCCGCTCGCGGTGGGCATCGCCCTGGAGATGTGCCGGGGGCTGCACCACGCCCACACCCGGCTGGACGCGAAGGGCGAGCCGCTCGGCGTGGTGCACCGGGACCTCTCTCCGGACAACGTCCTGCTGAGCTACGAGGGGGAGGTCAAGCTCACCGACTTCGGCATCGCCAAGGCGCGACTCAAGGGCCGGCCGGAGACGGAGGTGGGCATCGTCAAGGGCAAGTACATCTACTTCTCGCCGGAGCAGGCCCGCGGCGAGACGCTGGACGCGCGCTCCGACATCTACACGGTGGGCACGGTGCTGTACCAGATGCTCTGCGGCCAGCGACCGGTGGATGGCGCCAACGAGTTCGAGATCATGCGCCGCGTGTCCGAGGGAGCGCTCATCCCTCCCCTCACGCTCAACCCCGCGCTGGACTCCGACCTGCAAGGCATCCTGCGGCTCGCGCTGGCCACCTCGAAGGCCCAGCGCTACCTCAGCGCCGAGGCCCTTCAGCAATCCCTGTCCGACTGGATGGGGGCCCACGCGCCCCGCTTCCCGGCCAACGCGCGCAAGCACTTCATGGGCTGGCTCTTCCAGGAAGAGCTCACCGCGATGAAGCGCGCGCCCCAGCTTCCGGCGGACTTCCTCTCGCTGCTCCAGTCCTGGCGTGGACGGAGCCCTCCGGCGCCCGCGGCAGGGGCGCCCCGGGCCCTGACGCCATTGAGCCCACCCCGGGCTTCACCGGCCGGGAGACCCGCGCTGGTGGAAAGGAGCCCGCAGGTGGATGCGCCGCTGGCGCCTGTCCCTGCCCGCGCGTCCGCTTCCGCGACGCCCTCCGAGCCCTCGACCCGCCCGAGCCTGAGCTCTCGATTCCGGGCGCGCCTGCTGCGCCGCTCCGCGCTCCTGGGCGCGCTCGTCGTGGGTGTCCTGGGAATGGTGGGGACGACCGTGTTCTGGGTCGGGCACGCCCGGAAGCCCCCGGAGCCCACTCCTCCGTCCGCGCTCCCGGGCACCGCGTCCAGTCCGTCCGGCGCCGAGCCTCGCGCGCCGGAGCCCTCCACCGGGACGCCCGAGACCGCGACGCCTGAGACAGGGACGCCCGTCCTCGCGACGCCCACGCCGGCGGCACCGTCCGCGCCGGAGCCCGCGGCCCAGGTGCCCTCCCCCGAGGACGAGACGCGCATCGCGCTCGAGAACGGCCTGTATTGGATTTCGCGCGCGGACGACACCCGGGCCATGGGGTGGTTCCAGCAGTGCCTGCGACACGACAGGTCGCAGGCCCAGTGTCATCTGGAGCTGGCCCGCATCTACAAGCGCAGGGGCAACCGCCAGGACGCAATGAAACACTTCACGCACCACCTCGCGCTGGAGCCCGAAGGACCCTCGGCGGAGGAGGCGCGCAGATACATGAAGCTGTACGCAGGAACGGACCCTCTGTAAGGCCGTTCGGCCACACGCCAGGCCCACTTTTTTCCGTGCCTCCGCGCGAGTGGTGCAAGCCGTTGTGTCCAGGTTAGACAGACGGAATGCCCCCATTCCTCTCGCGTGTAGTGAGCGCTGTCGCGTGCGCCGTTTTCCTGTCCGCGGGCCTGACGGCCTGTGGTGACGACGAGGTCAGCTCCGACGAGCAGGCCCGGCTCGCGTACCTGGGACTCGACGAGTCCATCAGCAAGGCCCTGCAGCTTGGCTTCGACGGCTTCAATGCCGCGTCGAGCGCGAACATCCCCCCGCAGTCCACCCCCGGCAACACGTCCGGAACGCTGCTCATCTCCGGGCAGGTCGACCAGGGGGCCTCCGCCAACAAGGGCATGCGACTGCGCGTGGGGATGACGAGCTACTCCGACGGGGAGATCGAAGTGGGCGAAGACGAGGACCCGGTGAACATCACCTACGCGTCGACCCCCGAGACGGCGACCCAGCCGCAGCTGGACCTCAATCTCCGCGACATCCCCAATGGCACCTTCACCGGCACGCTCACGGGCACCTTCCAGATGACGGGCGACCTGGCGGGCGGCGTCACGCTGAGCCTGACTCTCGCCGGTGACATCGAGGACGACGGCACCGGCAAGGTGCGCCGCGTGGCAGGCAGCACCACGGTGACGGGCACCGCCACGTCGGGCGACGGCGAGTACAACGTGAACCTCACGCGGTAGCTGCCGCGCGCGGCGTCACGGGTAGCGCACGACGCCCGTGGGCTCGGGCTCCGGGAGCGGGATGAACTCCGTCTCTCCGGGGACCGGGCCGAAGCGACTGGCCCGCCAGTCTTCCTTCGCCTGCTCGATGCGCTCCCGCGAGCTGGAGACGAAGTTCCACCAGATGTGGCGCGGCCCATCCATGGGCTCGCCTCCGAAGAGCAGGACCCGGCCACCCGCCGCGCCCGGGCCCGTGAGCACCACCTCCGCGCCGGGCCGCAGCACCAGGAGCTGGCCCTTTCCGTAGACCTCGCCCCCGAGCTCGACCCCGCCCTCCGCCACGTACACCGCGCGCTCCTCGTGGCTCGCGGACACCTGGAGGCGGGCGCCGGCCGCGAGCACCGCGTCCGCGTAGAAGAGCTCCGACGGCGTGCTCACCGGCGAGCGGACGCCATACAGCCCTCCAGCAATCACCCGCACCCGAGTGCCCGCGTCCTCCACCACTGGCAGCGCGTCCGCGGGCGTGTGGGCGAAGCCGGGGGCGCTCTCCTCGAGCTGCTTGGGGATGGCCACCCAGATTTGAATGCCGTAGAGCCGCCCGCCCGTCTCGCGCAGGCCCGGGGGCGTGCGCTCCGAGTGGGCGATGCCGCGTCCGGCCACCATCCAGTTCACCGCGCCGGGCTGGATGGTCTGCACCGTCCCCAGGCTGTCGCGGTGGAGGATTTCCCCCTCGAAGAGGTACGTCACCGTGGCCAGGCCGATGTGCGGGTGTGGCCGCACGTCCAGCCCGTGCCCCGAGCGGAACACCGCCGGCCCCATCTGATCGAAGAAGATGAAGGGGCCGACCATGCGGCGCCGCACCGAGGGCAGCGCCCGGCGCACCTCGAAGCCATCACCGAGGTCGCGCGTGCGCGGCACGATGATGGTCTCCACGGAGGACCCGGGATCCGGGTCGACAAAGGGCTCGTCGGGCATCTGCCAGGCCATGTGCTCACGCCTCCGGGGATAATGTCGCTCGTGTCGTGCCGGGGGGCACGCACGCCCGGAGGGTTATCGCGCGCCGCCCGCCTTCCTGCACGAAGAACAGTCAGGGCACCGTGACGGATGTTCCATCCACGCCAGAGACGCTCTTCCACGCCGTCAGGTCCTGGACCTCCTTCGGGTCGGCCTTGAACAGCCCGCCCCGGGAGTAGCGGTTCCGGTCCATGCGCAGGCCCGGGCGGTGCTTGCCCAGCCTCACGAGGTTCCGCCCCCGGACGACGTTCTCCTGGACCGTCAGGTTCTCGCTGGGCGCGTTGTTGGCCCCCAGGCCGAGCATCATCCCGTAGCCCTCCGTCTTGTCGATGGTGTTGCCCTCCACCGTCACGTCCCGGGCATTCTCCACGCGGATGCCGACACCATCGCCGCCGCCCTCCTTGGAGATGTTGGTGATGCGGTTGTCCTTCACCTCCACTCCGGTCGGGCTCGGCTGGTTGCCGTCCTTCACACCGCCGACGGAGATACCCCGCCCCGAGTCGGAGATGCGGTTGCCCTCCACGAGGACGTTGCGCGCGGAGTAGTGGACGACCACCGCCTCCCCCGCCGAGCTGCGGGACTTCCGGAAGCCATGCATGTCGTTGTCGCGCACGACGACGTCGCGGCACGTCTTGATGTCCACCGCGTTCTCGTCGCTCGAGTAGAGGCGGTTGTCCTCGATGACCACCCCGCGAGCGGGCGTCTGCCCGGCCCCGTCCGGCTTGAGGCACTGCACCGAGTCACCCGAGTTGTCGTGGATGTCGTTGCCACGGAGGGTGATGTCCCGCGAGGTCGCCTGGACGACCACGCCGTGCGAGTCACCCTGGGGCTTCTTCCGGAAGTCGTGGATGTGGTTGTCCTGGATGGTGACGCCGCGCGCCCCACCGTACGTGGTGACTCCGCCACCCAGCGTGCCGTGGTGGATGTGCGAGCCGGCCAGCACGGAGCCCTCGGTGTTTCCCTCGAAGACGACGGCGAAGCGCGACTGCCCCTTCACGTCGATTTCGAAGCCGTCCACCACCCAGTAGGGCTTGCGGACCTGCACGAGCGCGCCCCTGGCTCCGGGGAAGATTCTCGCGCGTCCCGAGGCTCGCAGGGTGATGGGCGCGTCCTTCCGCCCCGCCTTCACGGAGCCGTCGATGACGACACTCTCGGCGTAGTCTCCCGGCTGGACCTGGATGGCCTCCCCCGGCCCCACCGCCTTCAACGCGCGGCCGATGGTGCGGAACGGCGCCGACTTCGAGCCCGCGGCCTTGTCCGAGCCCGAGGGGCTCACGTACCACTCCCGCGAGAAGTCCTTCGGGAGCGAGCTCCGGTGCCTGGTGGACACCTTCACCTCCTCGTCCGGGCCAGAGCCCCCCGTCCCCTCCTCCGTCCCCGCGCCGCCCAGGGACTCTTCGACTCCGGCCACCTGCTCGTCCACGGTCCGCTGCACCTGGCTGCAAGCGCCAAGCAGGACGGTGATGAGCCCCAGACCCATCCAATGCCAGGAACTGCCCACCCCACGGTTCATCGCCATGTCCCTCCTCCTGTCCGGGAGGAGGGAGGACGCCTCGGAGCGGTTGTGACGGGAGAGCCGGAAGGGCGGCGTGCGCCCGTCCGGCCGGCTCCCCACGAGGACTACGGCCTGGGCGCGATGGCGACCTTCACGCCCTCGCTCCACGTCTTGTGCTCGTCCGCGTAGTACAGGTACGCGCGGCTCGCCGGGCCCGTGTACGTGCCGGGCACCGCGGCCACCAGGGACAGCGGCACGTCGATGCGCTTGCGGGGCTCCATGCCGCGCCAGTAGAGGACGACGTCGCGCCCGATCACCTCGTACGCGTCCACGACCTTCCGCTTCACCAGCTCCTTGAGCTGGTCATGCCGCACCTCCAGCCCGCCCGGCACGCCGAAGATGGCCACCGCCGTGGGCAGCCGCTGGCCCGTGCGGTTGGCAATCATCACCCGCGCCTCGGTCGGCTCGCCCTCGGTGAGCTCCGTCTTCGCCAGCGTGACTTCCAGCGCCACCTGGGTGTCCTTCGAGCTGTCGGGCACCAGCGCGCTGTAGGTGACCTCCACCGAGTAGGGCAGCTCCGCGCCACCCTCCATGCGCAGCTCCACGCGGCGCCCGCCCGCCCCGAGCAGCCCGCCCACGTCGGGGAGCTTGAGCGCCTCCTGCGTGGACCCGTCGAAGCGCACCGGCTCGCCCACGGGACGGCCCTCCACGTAGACGCGCACCAGGCCCGGCGTGAGCTTCGACGCGCGCAGCTTGTCGTAGGCGATGATGGCGCGCAGCGCGAGCACCGTGCTCTGCGTGGCCCCGTAGCGCCCGCCGTCGCTCGACTCCGCGAGGTACTTCATCGCGCGCTCCACGTTGGCCACGTAGGCGGGCTCGCGCATCCAGGCCAGCACCGCCAGCGCGGTGGTCTCGATGTTCAGCGTATCCCCCGAGCTGCCGACGATGGACTGCGTCCCGCCGCCCACCACACCGTTCTGCTCTTGCAGCTTCGCGAGCCGGCCCATCAGCGCCTTCGCCTCGCCCTTGTCCCCCGCGAGGAACAGCGTGTTGGCCGCCAGCGCCAGCACGTAGCTGTTGGTGCTCTTCGCCGCCGAGGCCTTCACCGAGGCCACCTCGCGGGACAGCTCCTTGGCCTGGGCGGCCGGCTGGCCCGCGCTCTCCAGCAGCGTCCAGACGATGTACGCGTTCGAGGTGTCCGGGTCCTCCACCCACACGTGCAGCGCGCGGCGCTTGCGGTTGAAGCCCCCCTGCCCGTCGCGCTGCCCCAGCAGCCACTCCCGCGTCCGCTCCAGCATCGCGCTGTCCACGTCGCGCACCTGGCGCATGTCCGTGAAGTGGAGCAGGCCGAACGCGGTGAGCGCCTCGTGGCCCGGGCTCTCGCCGAACCACTCGTAGCCCTTCTCCCGCGTCTCGTAGCCCACCAGCCGCTGGTAGCCCCGCTCCAGCTTCTCGCGCGCATCCACCACCAGCGCCGGGCTCACCCCGGTGTGCGTCTGGAAGTACTGCTGCGCCATCGTCATCGGGTACGTCGTGGAGCTGGTCTGCTCGAAGCAGCCGCTCGGCTCCTGGATGAGGCGGGCCAGGGACTCCGTCATGTTGGCCAGCGGGCCCGGGTACACGGCGATGGACGTCCGGATGCTGCCCGGCACCACGCTCTCCGGGAGCACCACCATGTGCGACACCGGCTGCTTCGGCGACACCAGCCCGCCGAACGAGACGCGGCCCGGGAAGCCACGCGGCTTGATGGACAGCGTGCGGGTGACGGTGTCCGTGTAGTCGCCGGCGCGCGCCGTGAGCTTCACGTCCACCGGCCGGGCCTCCTGGCCAATCTCCAGCGAAAAGAGCTGACGGGCCCGCGCCTGCGACGCCAGGTCCACAGCCCCGCTCCCGGCGACCTTCACGTCTCCCTTCAGCTCGACCTTCACCCCGGCGCCCGTCAGCGTCGACTCCGTGCCGTTCACCAACGCCACCGGCAGCCGCACCACGTCACCCGAGGTGACCTCCAGCGGCAGCTTCGGCTCCGCGTAGAAGGGCTGCACCGACTCCAGCTCCGCCACCGCCGAGCCGAGCGCGCCGTCCGCGCCCACCGCTCCGGCGAAGGCCTTGAACGTCGTCACCGAGTCGCTCATCCCGAAGGACACACGGACCTCACCCGTCCGGGCATCGGTGCGCACGCCCGCGTTCCAGTAGAGCGTCTCCGCGAAGTCGACCCGGTCCCCCTGCTTGCGGCCCGGCCGCACCATGTGCGCGTACTCACGGACGTAGGCGGCCTGCGGCAGGGCAATCCTCTCGTCGAAGTCCCTGTCCCGCTTCCGCCGCGCCACCTTGGCCCTCGGGGCCTCCTCCTCGGCGAAGGCCATCCCCGCCGCCGCCTCCTCCTTCGCGGCGGCCATGGGGACCTGCTGGAGAGCGGGGCCCGCGGGCATGGGGGCCTGGGGTGCGGGAGCCGCCGCCGCGAGCTGCACGGGCGCCGGAGCCGCGGGGGCGAAGTCATCGACGGCCCCTTCCGCTTCGCGCTCTTCCATCCGCTCCGGGATGGGCTCGTTCGCGGCGGGCCTGGCGCCCCCCTTCTTCGGCATGGCGACACCCGTCCCCCGCCCGGAGGAGGGACGCGGGCGCTGATTGACGGGCTCCTGCGGCCAGCGCACCGCGAGCACGCGCATCGCCGCGTCCCCGTGACGGGCGAGGAAGCTCTTGCTGTCGGCCAGCGCGAACCGCCGCCAGCCCTGCGTCCCCAGCAGCAGGTCCACCGCCAGCCGGGACTTCGGGTGCTTCGGGTCGAGGTAGAGCTGCGCGTCGGCCAGCTCCTTCACCTCGGACTCCAGCAGCACCATCACCGGGAGCTGGGGCAGCTGGTCGCGCTTCTCCTGGAGCTCCAGCACCGCGTCGTCGGTGACGGTGAGCATCACCAGCGCCGAGACAGGCTGCCCGTTCCGCGTCGTCCGGGCCGTCAGCTGCACCGGGCCGCCGGGCACGTAGCGCTTGCGGTCCGCCTTCAGCTCGACGGTGACCTCCTTCGAGGGCTGCCGGAACACCAGCCGCTCCGCGAGGGGCCTGCCGTCGTGGTCCCACACCGTGGCGACGAGCACGCCGTCCGCGTCGCCCGGGTCCAGCGTCACCGGCCCGCCCTGCCCGCCCTCGAGCACCGCCGAGGCGACCCTCACCTCGCGCTGGCTCAGCGTCACCGTCGCCCGGCCCACGTCCCGCAGGCCCACGTTGAGCTGCACCAGCTTGCCCGCGGGCACCACGTCCTCACGGACGCGGAGGACTGCGCCCGTCGACTTCACCTCGGGGAGCGGGAAGGTCTTCCGGATGCCCGACGGCGCGTCGATGCGCAGCGCGTACTTCGCGCCGGCCTTGGGAGTGAGCTCGAAGCGGCCACGCCCCTCGTGCTCCGAGCGCACCCGTGCCACCACCTGGCCGGTGCCGACCTCCACCACCGCGCCCACCAGGTCCGCCGGCTTGCGCGCGGGCGTCTTCGCCTCGAAGTAGATGCGCGAGGCCAGCCCCGCCACCAGCTCGCCGCCCTCCGGGTACATGGCCAGGTCCAGCGTCTGCAGGAGGATGGGGATGGTCTTCGCCGCCGTCTCCACCACGCCGCCGTCCTGGATGGCGAAGGCGAGCGTGCCCTCACCGCGCTCCAGCGCCCCGGGCAGCGGGAAGCGGACGGTGCAGCGGCCCTTGCCATCCACCGTGCACGGCACCGTCGCCACGGTGGCGCCGTCGACGAGCGCGGTGGCCGTGACCTTCGCGCCCTCGGGCACGCCGCCCTCGGCGCGCTTCACGTCCAGCGTGGCGCTGACGGTGTCGCCCGGCCCGTAGCCGTCGCGGAGGAACTCAATCTGCGACTTGAGCCGGGGTGCCCGGTACGCGCGCACGTCGAACTTGCGCTCGGCGGGTGCCGCGCCGGTCCAGGGGTAGGTGATGCGCAGGGTGTACTCACCGCCGGGCTGGCCTTGAGGAATGGCCCAGGCAAAGCCCCAGACCGCGTCCTGCGTGGCCACCATGCTGGTGGAGACCACGTCCCCCTTCGGCCCCCGCAGCTCCACCTGCGCCTGGACCGCGCCCCCGTAGGGCTTGCGGCTGAGGGCCTCCAGCACCAGGCCGCGCGCCAGCACCTGCTCTCCCGGACGGTAGAGCGGCTTGTCGGTGGTGACGAAGGTCAGGTACCGGTCCGCGCCCCCGAGAGAGCGGGTGGTGGCCCGGGCCGCGAAGACGCGGGGGGACACCAAGACGAGGAGGAGGAGGAACCCCAGGCTGAAGAGCGCGCCGAGCGCACGTGGGACATGGAAGGTCATGGCGTCTCTCAACGGGCCAGCGGGTTGGAAGTTCTCGACATCCGACATTCGGGGCGGGATGAAATCGCCCGTTCCCCTGTTGGCACAACCCCTACATGCGCCAGACCGTCTATATCCCCAGGTCTCGAAGGCCCCGGGGGCCCCCCTGGGCCGGCGCAGTGGTCTCTCGTTCAGGAGCTTCACCTTGAAATTCCACCACCGACGTATGCCGGGTGCCGCGCGCGGAGTGCTGGTCGCCTGTGCCTCCGCGCTGTTGACCTCGTGCGCGTCCTCCGCCCCAGCGGAGAAGCCCGCCACGCCCCCTCCGGCGGAGAGCCCCGCTCCCGCCCCCACGCCGAAGCCCACCTACGGCACCTTCGGCTTCGACCTCGACGGCATGGACAGGTCCGTCAAGCCGGGCGACAACTTCTACCGTCACGCCAACGGGACCTGGCTCGACAAGACGGAGATTCCGGCCGACCGCTCCACCTACGGCATGTTCACCCGGCTGGCGGAGCAGGCCGACCAGCGCACCCGCGAGCTGATTGAGGCGCAGACCCAGGCGCCCGAGGGCAGCGAGGGCCGGAAGATTGGCAACGTCTTCGCCAGCTTCCTCGACGAGGCCGCCATCGAGGCGAAGGGCGTGGCGCCGCTCAAGCCCGAGCTGGACCGGATTGCAGCCCTCTCCAACAAGAAGCAGCTGTCTACCGAGCTGGGCAAGGGTCTGCGCGCGGATGTGGACGCGCTCAACACGGGCGACATCACCACGGACCGCATCTTCGGCCTCTGGGTGACCGAGGACCTGAACGACCCGACGCGGTATGCCCCCTACCTGCTGCAGGGCGGACTGGGGCTTCCGGACCGCGACTACTACCTCGTCGACAGCCCCCGCTTCAAAGAGGTCCGTCAGGCGTACCAGCAGCACATCGCCAACATGCTGAAGCTGGCGGGCCTGTCCGAGCCGGAGGCCCGGGCTGCCCGGGTGGTCGACCTGGAGACGAAGCTCGCCAAGGCGCACTGGTCCCCGGTCGAGTCGCGCGACATCACCAAGACGAACAACCCCTGGCCACGCGAGCAGTTCGCAAAGAAGGCCCCCGGCCTCGACTGGAACGCGTACTTCACCGCCGCGGGCCTCGCGCAGCAGCCGCAGGTCCTCGTCTGGCAGCCGAGCGCGCTGACGGGCATCTCCAAGCTGGTGGGCAGCGAGCCGCTCCAGGCCTGGAAGGACTACCTGTCCTTCCGCGCCATCTCCCGTGGCGCGCCCTACCTGTCCAAGGCCTTCGTCGACGAGAGCTTCGCGTTCAACGGCAAGACGCTGGCCGGCGCGAAGCAGCTGAGAGACCGCTGGAAGCGCGCCATCGACGTCACCAACTCCGCCATGGGCATGGCCGTGGGCCGGCTCTACGTGGAGAAGCACTTCCCGCCCGAGGTCAAGGCCGCGGCGGACACCATGGTCCGCAACATCGTCGCCGCGTTCGGCCAGCGCGTGGACGGACTGACCTGGATGTCGCCCGAGACGCGGGCCCGCGCCCGGGAGAAGGTCAACACCCTGCAGACCAGCATCGGCCACCCGACGAAGTGGCGGGACTACTCGGGGCTGGAAGTCGTTCGCGGTGACGCCTATGGCAACGCGGAGCGCGCGTCGCTCTTCGAGCTCCAGCGCAACCTGGGCAAGCTGGGCCAGCCGGTGGACCGGACCGAGTGGTACATGGTGCCGCACCTGGTGAATGCGCTGAACTCGCCGCAGCAGAACTCCATCATCTTCCCCGCCGCCATCCTCCAGCCGCCCTTCTTCGACGCGAACGCGGACCCGGCCGTCAACTACGGCGGCATCGGCGCCATCATCGGCCACGAAATCGTCCACAGCTTCGACGACATCGGCGCGAAGTTCGACGCGCACGGCAAGCTGGCCAACTGGTGGACGAAGGAGGACGAGGCCCGCTTCGAGGCCGCGGGCAAGGCGCTCACCGCGCAGTACAACGCCTACAAGCCGCTGCCCGACCTGTCCGTCAATGGCAAGCTGACGCTGGGTGAGAACATCGCGGACCTGGGCGGCGCGCAGGTGGCCTATGACGCCTACAAGCTGTCGCTCGGAGGCAAGGAGGCGCCGGTGATTGATGGCTTCACCGGCGACCAGCGCTTCTTCCTCGGCTTCGCCCAGGTGTGGCGCAACAAGTACCGCGAGCAGCTGCTGCGCCGCGTCCTGATGACGGACGGGCACTCGCCCGGCGAGTACCGCGCGGCCACGGTGCGCAACCTCGATGCCTGGTACCAGGCCTTCGACGTCGCGCCCGGGCAGCAGCTCTTCCTCGCGCCGGAGCAGCGCATCCGCATCTGGTAGCGCCCAGGTAGCTGCGGACCCGCCCGGGGACGGTGGAGACGGCGCCCCCGTCCCGCTCCCCAGGCGGGTTCTGTTCAGCAATCAACAATCTTGCCTACGCTCGGGGCGCGCGTAACCCGCGCCTCCGTGTGCCTCCGTATCCCGGAAGGCACGACGTCCGACACCTCGAGCGAGGCACCATGCAGACCCCCAGCACGGCCATTGGCCGTGGCGTATCCACCTTGATGTTCGCGGCGATGCTCCTCGTGAGCAGCACCGCCTCCGCGGCCCCCTTCACCCTCTTCGAGAGTGGCCAGGTCCGGCCCCTGGCGCTCTCTCCCAACGGGCAGCTGCTCTTCGCCGTCAACACGCCGGACAACCGCCTGGAGATCTTCCAGGTGGGCAGCGGCGGCCTCGTCCACCGTGGCGCCGTGTCGGTGGGCCTGGAGCCCGTCGCCGTCGCCGCGCGGACCAACAACGAGGTCTGGGTCGTCAACCACCTGTCCGACAGCGTCAGTGTCGTGCGCATCGACGCGGGCGGGACTGGCGGCGCCGTGGTGCGGACGCTGCTCGTCGGCGATGAGCCGCGCGACATCGTCTTCGCCGGGACGGGCCGCAAGCGCGCCTTCATCACCGCCGCGCACCGGGGCCAGAATGCGCCCTTCGACCCGCAGCTCACCACGGAGGGCATCGGCCGGGCCGACGTCTGGGTGTTCGACTCGGACAACCTGGGCACCACGCTGGGCGGCAGCCCGCTCACCATCATCCCCCTCTTTGGAGACACGCCCCGCGCCCTCGCGGTGACGCCGGATGGCTCGCGTGTCTACGCGGCGGTGTTCCACTCCGGCAACCGCAGCTCCGTGGTGCACGAGAGCCTCGTGCCCAACGGCGGCGAGGCGGCCGGCGGCGTTCCCGGGCCCAACACCAACTTCCAGGGCGTGCCGGCCACCGAGGTCTCCGTCCTCGTCCGGTACAACGGCCAGGACTGGCTGGACGTGCTGGGCCGCCCGTGGACGCAGCAGATGCCCTTCTCCCTGCCGGACAAGGACGTGTTCGCCATCTCCGCCACCGCCAACCCTCCGGCGCAGGTGTCGGGCGCGGCGGGCTTCTACACCGGCGTGGGCACCATCCTGTTCAACATGGCCGTCAACCCCGTGAGTGGGAAGGTCTACGTCAGCAACACCGAGGGCCGGAACGACCTGCGCTTCGAGGGCCCGGGCACCTTTGCCGGCGGCAGCCTCCGGGGACACACCCACGAGAGCCGCATCACCGTGCTGGGCTCGGGCGGCGTCGCGCCCCGGCACCTCAACAAGCACATCGACTACAGCGCCTGCTGCGCCCCCGTGCCCAACACGGAGAGCGAGAAGAGCCTCGCGCAGCCGCTGGGGATGTCCGTGTCCTCCGACGGCGCCACCCTCTACGTCGCGGCGTTCGGCTCGTCCAAGCTGGGCGTGTACTCCACCGCCGCGCTGGAGGCCGACACCTTCGTGCCGAGCACGGCCAACCAGATTGAGCTGAGCGGTGGCGGCCCTACCGGCGTGGTGCTGGACGAGGCGCGCGGCCGGCTCTACGTGCTGACGCGCTTCGACAACTCCATCTCCGTGGTCAACACCACCACGCGCCAGGAAGTCGCGCACCTGCCCATGTTCAACCCCGAGCCGGCGAGCGTGGTGGAGGGGCGTCCGTTCCTCTATGACGCGCGGCGGAGCTCCAGCCACGGCGACTCGTCGTGCGGGAGCTGCCACATCTTCGGCGACTTCGACAGCCTGACGTGGGACCTGGGCAACCCGGATGGCGCCGTGAAAGCCAACTTCAACCCCGTCGTTCCCGTGCTGCCCGAGTTCGGGCCGGACGCCACCTTCGGACAGGACACGTCCTTCCACCCGATGAAGGGCCCGCTGGCCACGCAGAGCCTGCGCGGCATGGCGAACCAGGGCCCCATGCACTGGCGGGGTGACAGGACGGCCGGCGACTCGGCGCCGAGCGTCCAGCCGAACGGCGGAGCCTTCGACGAAGTCGCTGCCTTCAAGCAGTTCAATCCCGCGTTCATGGACCTGCTCGGGCGCAGCGCGCAGCTCACCCCGCAGGAGATGCAGAAGTTCACCGACTTCGCGCTGCAGATCACCTACCCGCCGAACCCCATCCGCAACCTGGACAACGCGCTGACGGCGCAACAGCAGGCGGGCCGGGACTTCTTCGTCAACACCACGAGCTTCTTCCAGGGCTCGTGCGAGTCCTGCCACCGGGTGGACGTGAATGCCAACCCGGGCGAGGGCCCCTTCAAGGGCTTCTTCGGCACGGACGGCAAGTCGTCCTTCGACGCGGAGCCGCTGTTCCCCAAGGTGCCCCACCTGCGGAACATGTACCAGAAGGTCGGCATGTTCGGCGCCGGGTTCCCCTTCGGCAACTCGCCCGCGGACACGTTCCTCGGAGACCAGGTCCGCGGCATCGGCTTCAACAGCGACGGGGCCATCCCCACGCTGTTCCACTTCAACAGCGGCTTCGACTTCCACCCCGTCTTCAACGCCGTGGGCATCCCCGACTCGCCCGAGGGCTTCGCGGCGAAGAAGAACATGGAGCTGTACATGCTGGCCTTCGAGAGCAACCTGGCGCCCATCGTCGGGCAGCAGGTGACGCTCAGCGCCAACAATGGGGCCGTGGCCGGCCCGCGCATCGACCTGCTGAAGCAGCGCGCGGACGCGGGCGAGTGTGACCTGGTCGCGAAGGGGCGTGCGTCTTCGTATGACGCGGGCTTCCTGTACCTGGGCAGCGGGCAGTTCGCGGTGGACCGGGCGGCGCTGCCCCACGTCGCCGACGCGGCGCTCCGGCAGGCCGTGGTCCAGCACAACGGCGTCCTGACGTTCACCTGCGTGCCCCCGGGCTCGGGGCCGCGCATCGGCATCGACCGGGACCTGGATGGCGTCCTCGATGGTGACGAGGCCGCGACGCTGAGCGCTCCCACCGCGCGGTGAGACACCGCTGACACGACGGCGACCCGCCGACGCGCATCACGACACGGCTGCTCCGGTGCTTCCGGAGCAGCCGTTGTTTTTTCTCTCGCGGGACTCCTGTAGGACGTCACCCGGTGCTCGCCCGCCTGGAGACGGTCTTCCAGGCCTGGCAGGCGCATGAAGGCCGCCCCCACCGCCGCCGCGCAACCTGGAGACCGAACATGATTGCCCCTGGACCGACGCTCGAGACCGCCCGCCTCATCCTGCGCCCCACCGCGCTGGAGGACCTGGAGGGCTACGCGACGCTCGCGGGGGACCCGGAGTCCGCGCGCTTCATTGGCGGCGTACAGCCGCGAGCCATGGCGTGGCGGGCCATGAGCGCCATGGCCGGCTCGTGGGCGCTGCAGGGCTTCGCCATGTTCTCCGTGCTGGAGAAGCCGACGGGCCGCTGGGTGGGGCGCGTGGGCCCGTGGATGCCGGAGGGCTGGCCGGGCACGGAGGTGGGCTGGGGCCTGCTGCGCGACGCCTGGGGCAAGGGCTACGCCACCGAGGCCGCGACGGCGGCCATCGACTGGGCCTTCGACACGCTCGGCTGGACGCAGGTCATCCACTGCATCGCCCCGGAGAACACCCCGTCCGCGGAGGTCGCCCGCCGGCTGGGGTCGAAGCTCATCGGCCCGGCGAAGCTGCCGCCGCCCTATGACACCACCGTGATTGAAGCCTGGGGGCAGAGCCGCGAGGAATGGCGGGCGCGGCGGAAGTAACGGAGCCCCGGCGCGGCCTTCAGAGCTCGCGCGGCCCGGTGTCGACGAGGCGCTGCGCCGCGAGCGCCGGCCCGTAGGCGGGATACTGGAAGTCCTGTCCCGCCACGTCCCGGCCCCGGTAGAAGTGCAGACCCTCCACGTCGGGGAAGAAGCCCCACTGGAGGCGCACGCTCCGAATCGAGTCCGCGCTCACCGCCCTGCGCACCCCTTGCGAGTAGGGCACCCACGTCTTCGCGGGGAAGGCCACCCGGATGAACTGCTCCCGCGAGGCGCCCGGGGCCAGCCGGCTCACACATGGCACCTCGGGGAACTCCACCATCAGTCCCGCTGGAACAGGGTGCAGCTTCCGGGAGAGGACGAGCACCCCACCCTGCTCCTCCACGTAGGCCAGCGAGGCATCCAGCCGGTAGTGGCCGGAGGGCTCGGTGTGGAAGAGCCGGTCGAAGACCCAGACGACCGCGGGCCCCGTATTGCGCAGGGACGCCTCGACCTGGAGGGCCTCCGCGGTGCGCTCCACGCGCCCCAGTCGCAGCTCGACGGTATCGGTTCGGAAGTCCGCCATGGTGTCCTCAGGGATTGGTGCGTGCGGGCAGTGGCAGCGGTCCCGCCTCGGCGACCTGCTGCCCGGTGACGGCGCTACCATAGCGCGGTGAGCGGCAGGCTCGGCCCTTGTCATCCTTCGCGTCGTGGAAGCGCAGGTCCGGCGCGTCCGGCAGATAGCCGATGAGCAGCCGCACGGAGCGCACGGTGGCCAGGTCCACGGGGCCGCCCTTGCGATACGGCACGTCCTCGGTTGGAGGCAGGGGCACGCGAAGCTCTCCCGTGAGCGTCTCGCCGGGAGACAGCCGCCGCACGCAGGGCACCTCGGGCGACTCCACGTCCAGGTCGTCAGGCACCGGCATCAGCGCCCGCGACAGGACGAGCACGCCGTCGCGGAACTCCACGTACGCGCGCTCGGGCTCCAGGTGGTAGTGGCCGGCGGAGCTGGTGCGGAAGAGCTGATCCAACACCCAGACCGGGGCCTTGCCCACGCCGTGCAGCGAGTAGCGCACCACGAGCGCATCCTTCGTGTGCCGCACCTCGGTGACGCGCAGCAGGCGGCTCGAGTCCTGGGCCTCCGCCATGGGCTTCTTCCCTTCCGCGCGCGTCGCGGCGGGCTGGCCCCAGGCACAGGTCCCGACCGCGACGAGGATGCAGGGAAGGATACACGCCGCCGCTCGTGCCGGATGCCTCAACTCACCCCCCTCGGACTGAACGCTCGTACCAGCCGGCACCAGGTCTACCTGCCGGCGGCCCCGTTCCTCATCTCTCGCCAGCCTCGATGATGCACGGGCTTCCGGACTCAGCCCTGTAGGGCCCGCTCAAGCTCCGGCGTGACTGCTTGTCCCGCCCTTCCGGGCGCCGGGCAGTACGGCGAGCCGCCCGTGGAACGAACGTTCCCTCCAGCGGTGTGCCGGGGCGGGAGGGGCGAGCCTCCCGTAGAATGAACGTTCCTTCCAGGTGCAGGGCGGTACGGGCGCACCGCCTCTCAGGGATGCCGTGCTGGCTCAGTACTCGGGACGGGGAGGCAGGCCGAGCTGCTCGCGGATGCGGTTCTCGCTGGTGTGGCCCGGGTGCTGGTCCGGCGTCGACGCGTTGGCGTCGTGGTCGTACGGCAGGCCCACCGCCGCCAGCTCGCGGTTGTTCACCCCACCCGTCGTCCCGGGGGCCAGCGTGCCGGTGGCGTAGTTGTAGGCGTGCACCATCTCGTGGAAGAAGCCCACGATGGGCGGGCGGTTCTGCCACTCCTCCGCGCCGCCGCCGAGCACCGTGCGCTCGGGGTTGTAGTTGATGTACGCGTCCGAGCCGGTGCCCGGCGTGCCATCCGCCTGCAACCACGCGTTGGGGCGGTCCGTCGCGCCCGCGGAGTTACCGTCCCCCGAAGCCGCCTGGCGGATGGTGGTGGTGTGGCCGCTGTTGTCGAGCGCCAGGAGCATCTCCTGCCCCGCCGGCATGGAGCGCAGGGCATCCAGGTCGGACTGGACGCGGGCCTGGAAGGCGGCATCGCCCTCCACGGTGACGGAGCTGCCGACGGCATTGCCCGCGGCGTTCCGGGTGCTCAAGTCCACCGTGGTGACGGTGTCCCCCGCGCGGTTCCGCGCCGTGCCGCCGACGGTGTCGTCGGTCTGCGTGTACAGCGTGTCGTTGCCAGCCCCGCCGTTGACCCGGTCCGTGCCCTCGCCCGCGGCGACCACGTCGTCCCCGACGCCACCGTTCAGCGTGTCGTTGCCACGGCCGCCCATCACCTGGTCGTTGCCGGCGCCACCGTTGAGGGCGTCGTTGCCCTCGCCGCCGTCCATGTAGTCACGGTCCGCGCCGCCCAGCATCGTGTCGTTGCCGCCCAGGCCGTACATGACATCGCGGCCCGCGCCACCCACGATGCGGTCATTGCCCGCCCCGCCCTGGATGTAGTCATCCCCGTCGCCACCCTCGAGGGTGTTCTGGCCGCCGCCGCCGATGAGCGTGTCGCTGCCGTTGCCACCGTCGATGCGGAGGTTCGCCGTCACGTCGGCGTCCACCGCGATGCGGTCATTGCCCTCGCCGCCACGGATGGTGGCGTTCCTCGCCTGCTCCGCCGTCAGGTTGACGCTCTGGCCATCGGAGGTGATGGTCAACCCGCCGTCAGGACCGCGGGACACCGTGGCCTGGTTGTTCCCCGTCCCCAGGTCCACCACCGTGTTTCCGGCACGGTCCGTGGTGACCTGCGGGCCCGAAGGCGCCGGAGGAGGCGGGGGCGGGCGACGCGCGCCTTCCAGGTCCAGCTTGCCGCTGTTGCGCGGGGTGGCGTCGAAGCCGTCCGTGGCGAGGCGGTTGCGAAGCTGCTGGGCCGCCCGGTCCTGCTGGGGCGCGACGTTCGCCGGCTTCGCCGTTTCGACGCGCGGCTCGGCACGGGGCTGGGTCCGCTGCGTCGAAGGGGTACTGCCACCACCGATGCGATTCGCGCTCATGGCATTCCTCGTACGGCGAGTCCCATCCGCCGCGGCCCCCGGGTGATACAGGCGGGGCAAGTGTAGTCCTTGATGGGTTATCGGCCGAGGAGCGCCCGAGTTGCGCCCCCACATGGAGCGGATGAAGCGTGGCACCGGGTCCCCGAAGCCTCCCGGCCGCCTGCTTCCTGAGGGTCCTGGCACCCAAATCGTCAGGAAAGTCGGGAAGTTGAGAGACCGGCCAAGCGCGTGTTACGACCACCCCCGGCCAGTCGTCCCTCCCCCGCATTGGTCATTCGGAGCCGGTTCCCATGAGCGAGCACAACGAAGTCCCGCGGCCCCCTGCCCCCGTGGCTCCCCCGCCCCTGCCCGGGACTCCGGCGGCAACGGCCACCGAGACGCTCGCCCAGTCCGCCACCCAGCTGCCCGCTCCCGCCCAGAACACCAGCGCGGAGGACGAGGCCCGTGAGCGCATCGTCTCGCTGGAGCGCGAGGCCAAGGCCCTCGCCACCACGGACCCGCAGGCCGCCGCCCTCCTCTTCCATGAGGTGGGTCTGCTGTGGGAGGAGCCGCTGAAGAACCCGCGCAACGCCGCGGTGGCCTTCCAGAGCGCGTACAAGCTGGCGCCGAAGTACCTCGTCAACATCCGCGCCGCCCGCCGCCTCTTCGCGGACGTGGGCAACTGGCAGATGGTGCTGCAGCTGCTGGACGCGGAGCTCGCCGCCACCGGGGACGTCCGCCACCAGGCCGCGCTCCTCTTCGAGAAGGGCATCGTCCTCCAGGAGCGCCTGTCCCGCGACGAGGAGTCCACCGCCTGCCTCAAGCTGTGCCTGGAGCGCCGGCCCACCGACGTGGTCGTCCTCACGCAGCTGGAGTCCGTCTACGCCGCGCGCAACGACGCGCCCGCGCTGGTGGAGGTGTACCGGCTGCTCTCCGCCGCCGTGCAGCAGCCGTCGCTGCGCGCGCACTACCTCACCGCCGCGGGCCTGCTGATGGAGGAGCGCCTCAAGCTGAGAGACCCGGCCGCCGTCCTCTACCGCGAGGCCTTCGCGCTGGACCGCTCGGACCTACAATTGCTGGCGGCCATGAAGCGGCTGTCCGAGCGCGAGGGCCGCACCGACGAGCTGCTCGACGTGCTCGCGGCCGAGGCCGCCGCCCTGGGCCCGCAGGCGGCACCCGCCTATCTGCAGATCTCCAAGGTGTGCGAGCGCGCGGGGCGCAGGGAGGAGGCGCTGGCCGCGCTGCTGGACGCGCGGAGCGTGGCGCCCAACGAGCCGCTGGTGCTGAGCGAGCTGGCCGGCATCTACGAGACGCAGGGCCGCTACGAGGAGCTGGCGGACGTGCTGCTGGCGCGCGTGGGTTCGCTCAACGACGAGAGCGAGCTGGTGGCCACCAACCTCCGGCTGGCCGCGCTCTATGAAGAGACGCTCAAGCGCGAGTCGGACGCGGCGGCGCGCTACCAGGCGATTGTCGCGCGCATCCCCGGCCACGCGGCGGCGCTCGCGGGTTTGGGCAAGCTGTACTACCGGATGCAGAACTGGGAGGGGCTGGTCTCCGTGTTCGACGCGGAGGTCGCCGCCGCCGAGGACGCGAAGCAGAAGGCCGCCCGCATGTACAAGGCGGCGGAAATCCTGGAGGAGCGGCTGGGCCGGCAGGAAGACGCCATCACCCGCTACAACACCTGCCTCCAGCTCCAGCCGGGCTACCTCCCCGCGCAGAAGGCCCTCACCCGCCTCTACGAGCGCCAGGGCCGCTTCGCGGAGCTGGTGGCCATGTACGAGCAGGACCTGCTCCAGACGTCCGACCGCGATCAGCTCATCACCACGCTGAACAAGATGGCCGTGGTGTACGAGGACCGCCTCGGCGACCTGGACCACGCCATCGAGTGCATGAAGCGCATCCTCGACCTGGCGTCGGACCACCTGCCCACCATCCGCAACCTGGCGCGGCTATACGAGCGGGCCGCGCGCTACCGCGAGCTGCTGGAGACGAACGACCTGGAGGCGTCGCTCGCCGGTGACACCAAGCAGGTGCTGTCGCTGCTGCACCGCAACGCGGAAATCCTCGACGAGCACCTGAAGGACCGCGCAGGCGCCATCTCCGCCTACGAGCGCGTGCTGGCGCTGTCCCCGTCCTACCTGCCCGCGCTCAAGGCGCTGGGCCGGCTGTACGCGCAGGACTCGCGCTGGGCGAACCTCATCGACATGTACCGGGCGGAGTCGGAGTCCTCTCCGTCCACCGACCAGGCCGCGGCGCTCATCTACAAGATTGGCGAGCTGTACGAGCAGAAGCTGCAGATGGAGAGCGAGGCCATCGCCTCCTTCCAGGAAGCGCTGATGCTGGCGCCCAGCTACTTCCCGGCGCTGCGCGCCCTGGCCCGCATCTACCGGCTGAACGGCGCCTGGGAGAGCCTGGTGGAGGTGCTGCGCTCCGAGGCCGCCAACCGCACGGACCCGCTGGAGCGCGCCAACGCCCTCTACCAGGCGGCGACCATCTGGGAGGACCAGCTCAAGCGGCCGGAGCTGGCCATCGACACGTACCAGGAGGTGCTGCGCCTGACGCCGGGCCACGCCGCCACGCTGCGCGCCCTGGAGCGCCTGTACCTGGCGCAGGACAACGTGAAGGAGCTGGTGTCCATCCTGGACCGCGAGACGCAGGTGGGCGGCACGCCCACGGCCAAGGTGACGGCGTACCTGAAGCTGGCGAGGCTGTACCTGGACCGCTTCCAGGAGCCCTCGCGCGCGGCCCAGTGCAGCGAGGCGGTGCTCGGCCTGGACCCGGGCAACCTCACCGCCCTCACGCTGCTGGAGCGCATCCGCGCCTCGGACCGCCCGCGCCGCGCGGAGCTGCGCCAGCGCATCGCCGAGCGGGTGAACGACCCGCGCCTGGCCACCGCGCTGCGCCTGTCCGCCGCGCTGGACCTGGACAAGACGCCCGCCGAGGGCACGCTGGAGGCGTACAAGCGCGCCTTCGAGGCCGACCCGGGCGACACCCGGCTGGCCTTCGTGCTGGAGCGCGGGCTGCGGCAGGCGGGGGATGCGACCGGGCTGGCCCGCCTCTACACCATGCGGCTGGCGGCGGCGCAGGACGCCGACGAGGCCCTGGAGATGCTGCTGCGCACCGCCGAGCTGGCGGATGGGCGATTCAACGACCTGGACCGCGCGGCGGCCCTCTACCGACAGGCGCTGGAGCTGCAGCCGCAGTGCCTGCCCGCGATGCAGGGCGCCCGGCGCGTGGCGATCAAGCGCGGAGACTTCGCCGGAGCGCGCGTCGCCCTGGAAGCCGAGGCCCACGTCAGCAAGGACCCGCGCGGCGCCATCGACGCCCTGCTTGCCGCGGCGAAGCTGGCCGCGGGAAAGCTGGGGGACTCGGACGGCGCTTCGGCGCTGTACCGGCAGGCCCTGGAGAAGGACCCGCTGCACCCGGGCGCGCAGGCGGGCCTGGAGGAGCTGCTCGCGCAGCGCGGCGGCTCGGCGGACCTTGCGGCGCTGCAGGAGCGGCGCGCCGAGGCAAAGCTGGCGCTGAGGGATGGCACGGCGGCGGCGACGGCGTTCATCGGCGCGGCGCGGCTGTACCACTCCGCGCTGCATGACCGGCCTCGCGCGCTGGCCCAGCTGGAGAAGGCGCTGGCCGCGCAGCCGGGCCACCCGGAGGCGCTGGAGCTGCGAGGCACTTTGCTGCTGGAGGCGCAGCAGTACGCCGAGGCGGCGGCCATGCTGAGCCAGCGCGTGCAGCAGGGCGGAGACCCGCGCGCCATGGCGCAGCTCCACCTGACGCTGGGCACGCTGTACGCCACACACCTGAACGACGCGAGCCGGGCGGCAGCGCACCTCCAGACGGTGCTGGCCACCCTGCCCCGCCACCTCGATGCGCTGGAGCGGCTGGCCGCGCTGCACGCGCAGGGCCGCAACTGGGCGGGCGCGGTGGACTGCCTGCACAAGCTCTTGCAGCAGGAGCTGCCCGTGGAGGTGCGCGCGCGCTTCACGCTGGAGCTGGCGCGCACCTATGACGAAGGCCTGGGCGATGCGGCGGCGGCCACCCCGCTCTACCGCCGCGCGCTGGAGCTGGCGCCGGGCAACGCGGCGCTGGTGGAGCGGCTGGTGGTGCTCTACGAGCGGGCGCGCAACCTGCCGGAGCTGGCGCAGTTGCTGGAAGTGCAGGCCCAGGCGCACATGGCCGTGGACCCGAAGCGCGCGGCGACGATGCGGATGCGGGTGGCGGACCTCTACTCGGGTCCCCTGTCCGAGCCGGCCCGGGCCACGGCGCTCTACCGGCAGGTGGTGGACGGCGACGGCACCAACCTGACGGCGCGCGCGGCGCTCGCGGAGCTGTACGCGCGCGACACCACGTCCGTGCCCATGGCGATTGAGGAGCACCGGCAGATCCTCCGCCAGGACCCGACGCGGGTGGACAGCCTGCACGCCCTCTTCAAGCTGTGGGAGGGCCTGCGGCAGAACGACAAGGCCTTCTGCGCGGCGTCGGTGCTGCACTTCCTGCGCGCGGCGAACGAGGTGGAGGTGGCCTTCTACACGGATGGCCGCACCCGGCTGGCGCAGGAGGCCCGTGAGACGCTGAACTCGACGGACGTGGACTCGGTGCTGATGCATCCGGCGGCGCGCGGACCGCTGCTGGAGGTGCTGCGCGCGGTGGGAGACCAGCTGGAGAAGGTCTACCCGCCGAGCTTCGACATCGTCGGCGTCAACCCCAAGGCGGACAAGCTGAAGCCGGACTCCGCGGTGTTCAAGGCCATGCGCACGGTGGCGCAGGTCTTCGGCGTGGAGGACTTCGAGGTGTACCAGGCGCGGCGCGGGCTGACGGTGCTGGAGACCACGGAGCCGCTGTCGGTGTGCATCGGCCAGGACGTGGTGCGGCGCTTCAACGCGCGGGAGCAGAAGTTCCTCCTGGGGCGCGCGGCGCTGGGCCTGCTGAACAAGGCGGCGGTGCTGGAGAAGCTGTCGCAGGGCGAGACGGCGGACCTGTTCGGCAACTCCATCCGCATCCACGCGCCGCAGTTCACCGCGCTGGGGCGGCGCAACGACGAGTCGGTGAAGCAGCTCAAGAAGGCGTACCCCCGCAAGGCCCTCAAGGCGCTGGAGATTCCGGCGATGGCGATGGGCGACGTCCAGAAGGTGGAGCTGGCGCCTTGGCTGGACGCGCTGGACTACTCGGCGGACCGGGCGGGCATGCTCCTGTGCGGCGACGTCTCCGTGGGCCTGGGCATGGTGCTGCGCGAGGACCCGAACTTCGCGGGCGCTCGCATGGACGGCGCGGAGCCCGTGCTCCAGGCCGTGCGCGACGGCGAGCGGCTGCGCATGCTGCTCGCCTTCGCCTTCACCGATGACTTCTTCCGGCTGCGCCAGCGGCTGGGGCTGTCGCTGTAGTCGTCCGGCACGACGGCGCGGGCGGCGGGACCTTTCCCTACTCCCGCCGCACCACCGCGCCCTCCGGCAGGCCGCCGACGATGCGTGCCAGGGCCTCGTCCACGGGGCCTTGCTCGCCGGACTCCACGGTGACCTTGACCCGGTAGTCCTTGCCCGGGTCGAACTCCGGGTAGGAGCCGATGGCCACGTGCGGCATGTCCAGCGCCACGTGGTCCAGCACGGCGGCAATCTCGCTCTCGCCCAGGCGCAGGTAGAGGTTGATCAGCACCACCGGCGTGCCGCTCAGGCGCCCCAGCACCGTCTCCAGCTGCATCCGGAAGAGCTGGGGCACCCCGGGCAGCAGGTACACGTCCTCCACGGTCAGCACGGGGTACCAGGTGCCCGCCTGGGGCAGCAGCACGGCCCCCTCGGGAGCGTCCGCCAGGCGCATGCCCTCGGGCGTCACCTGCCCACCGGGCGCCTGCGCGGTGATGAGCTCCACCATCTCCGCCAGCCGCACCACGGGCCGGCCCATGGCCAGGGCCACCGCGCGCACGGTGACGTCATCGTGCGTGGGGCCGATGCCGCCGCTGGTGAAGACGTAGCGCGCCTTCTGGCGGGCCCGAGACACGGCGCTGACGATGGCGTCCACGTCGTCCAGGACGATTTCCACCGAGTGCAGTGGAATGCCCACCTCGCGCAGCCGCTTGATGAGGTGGGGCCCGTTCAGGTCCGTGACCTTGGCGGTCAGTACCTCGTTTCCGATGATGACCGCTGCTGCGCCGGTGCGCTCCATGGGAGGGCGGACTCTAGCGCAAGGCCCCGGGAAGAAGGGATTGCTTTAGGGTCCATTGCGTACTCTGGAGCACGGCGTGCGCTGACAAGCTGGGGAGCGAGGCCTTGAGAATTATGGCGAGCGGCTCCTCTACTACGCCGATGAACAAGTGCGGCCTATTGGCAGCGGCAACGTAACGGCCACCTTCCAGCCCCTTGTTGCCTAGGCATGAAGCGCCCATGCGCCTCCGGAAGGACGATTTCGGACAGCACATATTTGACCGCTGCTCGCTGGTGCTCTTGGAGAGCCGGAGCCCCACAATGAATCTCACTATCGTGCCACCGCGCGCCGCAGTGCATCGCCGCAGCGTGAGCCCGATGGGCGCCGTCCCCGGCGCTAACGCCCCAGTCATGCCTTTCACCCGTCGTCATTGCTGAGGTGGATTCCTCCTAGTATCTTAGGCCGGCCGATGACTAAGCCCCTTCTTCATGATGCTGACTTGGCCCCAGCCCTTGATTCAGCGTCGTTGATCGAAACCGACTTTCCGTTTAAAGAGTTCTCGAAGATAGCCGCAGCAGATCGCCGCGCGAGAGACCCCGTCTACTCCGCCCACCGATGGTGGGCGCGCCGACCGCCGGGGCTGATGCGCGGCATCCTGCTCGCAGCTTCACTCCCTGCAGACACAGTTGCTGAGGATTTCTGGAGCGCATACGAAGGAAACACGCGTCCGCTGCAGAACCTCAAGGTCCATGACCCTTTCGTGGGTGGCGGCTCAACCCTCGTTGAAGCAGCACGTCTCGGAGCGATTGCCTCAGGCACGGATGTGGATCCGCTAGCTGTGGCCATTACAAGCTACGAACTCAATCCTGCACCATCGTCGCACTTGGAAGATAGCGGAGCGAAGCTCCTCAGCGCATTGAAGCAGCGGTTCGGTCGCTTGCTCCAAGGCCCCTCTCCTCAGTGGACTCCTCTTCACTATTTCTACATTCACGAAGTCGAGTGTAGGAAATGCACCAAGCGCGCGCCCCTGTACCGCACTCCTGTCATCGCGAAGGACACTGGTCGGCATGGAGCGGTCGTCCGAAATTCCGCTCAAGTCGTCTTCTGCCCGGATTGCTTTGAACTGAAGGAGCTTGGCCGTGCAGACCAGAAATGGTTCACATGTTGCCGCCGCGTGAAGCTTAATCAAGGAACCTACTTCGCACAGCGCTTCTCCTGTCCACACTGTGGCACTGCGGCGCTCCATAGCGAACTGCAGACAGGAGCTGCATCTCGGCGGCTAATCGCAATCGAGGAAACCTCCTCAACTGAATACAGAAGAATTCGTCAACCTCGCGATTGCGACCTGCGCCGCCTAGCTGCCAGCGCCCGTTACATTAGGCACCACGCTGACGCGCTCCATCTACCCGAAGGAACGTTTACAACTGATCGCGTCGACCAGCGTCCATTGAGCTTCGGAATCACCCAGCCGCGCCAGCTATTCACGGACCGGCAGCTTTGTGTTTTTGGCTCTGCATTCGCTTGGGTCAACGTGCAAGAGCTTTCAGAAGAAGTAAAAAATGGCCTTCGCCTCGCGCTCTCAAATGCGCTCGCAACAAACAACAAGCTCTGCGGGTATGCCACAGAGTACGGGCGCATCGCCCCCCTCTTTAGCGTTCGCAGCTACTCCCTCCCTGCCCTTGCAGTCGAGCTTAATCCGCTTCACCCAACGGCGGGGCGCGGGACAATCGCACGAAGCATCGAGCGAGTCGCACGCACAGCTGATGTGAGTGTGCGCCGATATTCTTGGTCGCCGCGCAAGCGCGCAGTCCATCCAATCCACGTCACATACAATCCGACGCAGCAGACGAGCGCAGTGCACTGTGAAGACGCGCGCATGGCATCGAGTGATTCAGAGGCCACAGTGGACTTGTGCGTCTTTGACCCGCCGTACTTCGATTATATCTCATACAGTGAACTTTCTGAATTCTACCGTTTCTGGAGCCGGAACCTAGAGCTCGGTGGCGAGCCGCTCCTTCCGCGAGGCGATGACCGGCCATCCGCGTTTGGGAAAACCTTCGGCGTCTGCCTTCAAAGTGCGCTGCATCGGCTGAAGCCGAGGCGTCCAATAGCATTCACATTTCACTCCGCCGATCCTTTGGCTTGGAAGGCCGTAGACATCGGCTTGGGCATCGCTGGTTTACTCGTCACTGCAATGTGGCCTGTTAGAGCAGACGGACATATGGGGCATCACACTGAGGAAGGAAACTGCGAGTGGGACATCGTAGTGGTCTGCCGCCGCGCTGCCGAAGTGATTCATGCCATTAGTCAGACAAAGATCTCCGATTGGACCAATGCAGTGCGTCCTCTGAAAGTGTCTGAGGCGGACCGCCTCAACTTCAAGCTGGCACTAGAGGTTTGGAATAGCCGTCGCGGAACCATGAATGGCCGACCCATAACAACAAGGAACAATGGATGAAAAGGAACCCGAAGGCCACGACGGTCGAACTCCGGGACGTAAGCGAAAAGCTCAAATTGGTTGAGCGCCACTGGATCAATGGCAAGAAACAAGAACTTCCTGTCTATCGAATCCCCATTGAACATCTTTATTTCAACATTGGGAACGGTCGATATGCCGATAGGATGCTGAAACTGCGCCATGATCATCCAGGCGTCGCCATCGATCCACGCCAAGAGAAGTGGAAGGACGAGATTGAAAAAATGCTCGCGGGAGAGCACAAAGACACCTCCCGAGACAAGGCCGCATTTGAGCGGCTGATGGAAGATATCGATGGGCGGACTCAATTGCGGCCTGGCGTCGTGTTATTCGATGGCGGGGTTCTGGACGGAAATCGGCGGTTGGCCACGCTTCGCCGGTTGTTGAAGGGAAAAAAGAACGAGGGCAAGTACCGCTATTTCGACGGGGTGATTCTGCCGCCCAATACATCTGCGGAGGACAGGTGGCAAATTGAAGCCGGCTTGCAACTCGGCATGAACGAACGTTGGGACTATTCTCCGATCAATGAACTCCTCAAAATCCGTGAGGGGCTAACAATGTATGGGCAGATGATCTCGGCAAACAAACTGCCAGGAAAACGCCCTGTTGAACTCGTCGCGAATGCCATTTACGGGAAGTCCGCTGCCGACGTCGAAGAGATGGCGGGGCGACTGAACCTGATCGACGAATACCTGCAGTTTATCGATGATGAGGGCGCGTATGATCGCGTAGGGGAGCGCAGCGAAGACTTCCTTGAGGCGCGGAGGATCGTGACTGCAGCGGAGAACCAGCAGCGCTCGCCACAGGAGATCGCTCGCTTGAAGTTTGTCCTCTTCTACCTCATCCATGGGGACCTAATGGACAATTTCCAGTTGCGGTACGTGTACGTCGCGCTCGGCGGGGACCCGAAAAAGCGTGGGAGAAAGTACGAGGCAAGGCCTGAAGCATTGAAAGAGTTTCTCGAGCGGTTCCCCGATAACAAGGCGCTACGAACCAACGTCTTGCCCGGCAAGTTGCAGACAGTTATGCCGAAAAAGGGGTTCTCGACCGGCCCGCAGACTACGGCAATGAAGCGCGCGGTGACGAAGAATGATGCGGAGCTAGCTCGTGAATCCTCGGCCGTTCGTGGAGATGCGGCCGCCGCTGTAGAGCGATTCACCCGAACGATTGAAACTGCGAATCGCACGAAGTCAGCGCGCCAATTGGCGGAAGCGGTTAGGGCGGATGCAATTAATCTCCAGCGTGCCCTGTCAGCTCCGGAAATCACTCTTTCGGAAGCGGACCGCGTCTCCATTAAGAGTTGCGCCGAAGCAGCGTTTGAGACCCTCCAAGCCTCTCTTAAGCAAGTGAACTAAACACAATGTTCACGCTTGGTCGCCGACATGACGGAATCTCAGTTCGTTGGGAATCCACGGACACTGAACTGTCGCGCCTTTTCCGCGACGAACTGCTCCTTCGAGGCTTATCCAGGACCGAGGAGTGGGCCGATGGACTGGTGGTGTCCCGATACAGAAACGAACTGGAGACGCTAGAATTGGTTTTGTCTGCAGTTCGAGACATTGGGGGCAAGGTCTCGACAGACTCCGCAGTGGCTGCATTTCAGGCCGAAAAAAAGGCCGAGCGCGAACTGTTGCGCCGCGCGCGCAAGGCGAAGCCCAGGGGGCGAGTGTCCTCCACGCTTCCAGAGTTCGAGAGTGGGCGAACTCTTCTGCCATATCAACAGGCAGCTGTAGCTCGGCACCTTGCGTGCTGGAATGCTGCCGACTTCTCCGTCCCAGGCAGCGGAAAAACCACCGTCGCCTATGCCTACTGGGCTCATGCCCGTCGCGAGGAGCCGCGCCTCGGGCTGTGGGTCATCGGTCCGCTGAGCTGCTTTCGGCCCTGGGAGGATGAGTTCGCAGCTTGTTTCGGCCGTTCACCACGAACCCTACGTATCAGCGGAACAGCGAGTCAACGTGCGCGACTTTTTTCACATGCAGACGACGCGGACCTAGTGCTGGCGAGCTACCAAAGTGCGTGGAGAGACGTGACACGTTTCACCGAGGTGATGGCACGTCGCCCGTGGCTACTCGTCTTAGATGAGGCGCACTACATCAAGTCGTCCACCGGCGTAGTGGCACAGGCGGTGCGAGAGCTCGCGCCGTACGCTGCGCGGCGGCTCGTTCTCACCGGGACGCCCATGCCCCGGTCCCCTGTGGACCTCTGGAGTCCATTCACGTTCCTGTGGCCAAGCCAGGAGTTACTCGGGAACGCTGAGCACTTTCAAATCCGGTGTCGCCGGCCTCCGGCGGCTGTCATCCCTGAGCTGCGCAACGAACTCGGTCCGTTCTTCCATCGAACGTGCAAGTCAGACCTGGGACTAAAGCCACCTCAAGGCCGATACCCCGTGCTTCCGGCAGACTCGGTTCCAGCTTCGCAACGCCTACTGCTGCGGTTGCTTGAGCGTCGCACGCTCCAAGAAGCCGAGTATCTGTCGGACCGAGACAGGCGCTTTCTTCAACGCTGGCGTCGCGCGCGCATGATTCGTTTGCTCCAAGCAGCTAGCAATCCGCTGCTCCTCGCAGAAGCGCTGACTGCGGACGACCTCTGGCTTGCAGATACGGAAGACGCTCCTTCGGAATTACCGGAGGACGAGAAGGCACTATCTCTCAACGCCAAGAGCGATCTCGCTGCTGCACTTAGGCAGTACGCGAAAACGCGGACGTCTCCCGCCAAGGTGCGCTTCATCGAAGAGGCATGCCGTAAGCTCGTAGCCGAAGGACACAAAGTCGTCATCTGGACCGTGTTCCTAGGAAATGTCCGCTATCTCGAGAACGTGCTCGCGGACTTGAAGCCGCTGAGTATTACGGGCTCAGTGCCACTTCAAGAAGGGGATGAGAATTGCGAAGAAGAACTGTCACGCGAACAGCGTGTGCAGTTGTTCAAGCAAAATCCTGATCGCCGCGTTCTCATAGCGAACATGGGCGCATGCAGTGAGTCGATTTCTCTTCACAAGACGAGCCAGCACGCGCTGTATCTTGAACGCAGCTTCAATGCAGCACAGTTCGTTCAGTCGCTGGATCGCATTCATCGCCAGGGAATGCCTGCCGGGACAACTGCGAATTTCATCATTCCGAGCATCCCGTGTGCAATAGAGCGTGTTTTGAACAGGAGATTGATGGAGCGACAGCGTCTTCTTTACGCCTTGCTCGACGACCCGATGCCCGTTGTGGGCTTCGACGATGCTGATCACAGCGGCGTGTTTGACGTCGATGAGTACCATTCGATTGACGAAGTCTTTGCAGAGGTGCTGCACGAGATCCGGCGAGACGCCAAGGGCAGCCGGTGAGTTTGCCTAGGAAGGCTCAGACTGAAGATCCTCTACGTTGGCCAAGACGCTCATCCAATGCCGCTATGTTCGGCGCCTATGTACTCCCTGTTAGCTTGTAAAATCGAGGGGTTGACGCTCCGTCAGAGCGTCCATGTACACTCCCTAACAGTAAAAATCTGAGGGTAGCGGAGCAGTCGTGCTATGAGCCCCGGAAACCAACGCCCAGCCGAGCATCAGACGCTCGTGCTGGCACCGAATCTGGGGGACCTCGCGATGAAGATGCGGCTGCTCGGCGTAACTTTCACTCCGGGAGAGGGAATCTCGCTCGACGACTTCCAAACGTACCTTCAGAAAATCAGTGGGCAGACACTGTCCTTCGGGGGGCATGACCGCATTTACCGAACGAAGACCGACGGCAAGTACAACGTCAGCCTGTTGGTTACGATCAAGGACCAGAAGCGCTTCTTAGAGTTGAAGGCGCAGAATAGTGGAAAACTGCGTGTCGAGGTTCGCGAGCTCATGGAGGGCACGCTGGGGATGGAACTCAATTACCTCGTCCAGTACCGGGAAACCGGAACGAGCCTCTATCTGCACTATCACCACTCGTGCGCGCTG
The DNA here is from genome assembly GCF_010894435.1 of Pyxidicoccus trucidator. Taxonomy (NCBI): domain Bacteria; kingdom Pseudomonadati; phylum Myxococcota; class Myxococcia; order Myxococcales; family Myxococcaceae; genus Pyxidicoccus; species Pyxidicoccus trucidator. The sequence goes on from NZ_JAAIXZ010000021.1 coordinate 194,022, forward strand.
AATCAGTTCGCTGCGTTTCTCGGTGACCGCTATTCAGATTACAAGTCGGCGCGGATCGAACACGACACCAAAGCAGCTGGTGGCGAGGGCATCGCCAACTCGAAGAAGGTAGCCATCCGGAAGAAGTACAAGGGTTCACTCACGCATGTGCAGCTCGTTACGGACGAAGACCTTGACGACCTGATGCAGCAAATGCACGCAATCAAGAGCTTCGAGTTCACGGTCGCATCAGTCAGGCCGGACGATCCGGTCTTTGCCCCCGTTTCGAAATATGTCCGCAGGCGCGTCGAACGGGTGGTATTCAACAGCGATTACGGTGTGAGCGCGATTGCATCAGGGATCAAAAAGATTACAAGGCTCGCCTCGCCGGATAAGGGCAGGGTCATTGGCGTGGACGAGAGCGGCGTCCAGCAGATTGCGAACCTGCTGAATAATTACGAAACATTCGGCGAGTACGAGTTCGACGAGGAAGCCCGACACTTGACTTTCGAACTCGACGAATTCCACCACTCTCCGATGATTAAGAAGATGAAGAAAGTCATCGAGGATCGCCCTGCAGTATTCACATCACCGGTGAAGCCATGAAAATAGTTTTGGCAGGAGCCGCGATGGTTGGTGTAGTGGTGTTTGCCATCATTTCGGGCCTGCACTTTCACCTAGGCTTAGATCTCGACACATTTCATGACAAGCTGCGAGGAAGCTTCTTTACAGGGTTTCTCACGCTTGGCGGGTTTCTCTTCAGCTTGAAGACATTCATTGTCATCAAGATGAAAGAGGGGCTCTACGACCATCCAAACTACCGAAAGAACTACGCGGAGAAGATGGCTTTGCTCAAGGGACCGGTGACAATTTTTACGCCACTTCGCAATTTAACGGATCTTCTATTTGCAGCCATCGTCTCCTCGCTGACAACCTCCCTGCTCCAAGTAACGCTGGGGCTCTCGTCGAGGTGGTGGGCTGTTGGGATCTGTTTGGCTTCAATTGGGGTCACCCTCGTTTTCCTTTCAGTGGCGCTCTTTCAGATCAAGAGCAACCTCGACGAGTGGTTCAAATACCTCGACGAAGACGCCAAGAAGTGATGTTGCCCAGTTTCGTGACTCTGCCGCACTTCACGTGGTTCCCAAGGGGCTCAGGCAGACACAGCATGCTGTAACTAGAGCAAACGCACCGTAGGAATGGAAAAGCTGTACCCAATCCTTTGATACTGGATGTGTCGGGTGAGGCGCGACGGATCGGGGGACGTCCGCCGCATTGCGCAGATGGGTGCCCTAAGCCTTTGGTCCATCCCAGGTTTTGGTAGTCGCGGCTCAGCGCTTCCGGCCGAGCAGCTTGCGAATCTCCTTCATCGACGCGTCCGTCACCGCCTCGATGCCCTGCTCGCCGTCGACGTGGACGATGCGCTCGCGCTTCGCGCGCAGCTTGATGGCGGCCACGTACTGCTTCGCAATCCGCCGCTGTGCCTCGTCCGCCTCGAACAGCTCCGGCGCACCACCGCGGGCCGCGCGCCGACGAGCCGCCACCTCGGGCGCCACGCCGACGAAGAGCGTCAGGTCCGGCGACACCGCGCACGCATTCACCGCGTCCACCCACTCCATGGGCAGCGACGCCCCCTGGTACGCGAGCGACGACAGCACATAGCGGTCACACAGGACGACCTTGCCCTCGGCCAGCGCCGGCAGCACGCGCGCCGAGAGGTGGTCCGTCCGGTCCGCCGCGAACAGCAGCGCCAGCGTCTCCGGAGACAGCGGCCCCGCGCCACCGGGCATGCCCAGCCGCCCCGTGAGGGCCTGACGAATCATGGTGCCCACGGGCCCGTCGGAGGGCTCGCGCGTGGTGAGCACGCCGTGCCCCTCCGCGCGCAGCAGGGCCGCCAGCCGCTCCACCTGGGTGGTGGTGCCGGCGCCGTCGAGCCCTTCCAGGACGATGAACCGCCCCTTCCGGACGGCCTTCTTCGCGGCGCTCACCGGGGCAGCAGCGCCGAGGGGTCGTCCAGGCGCAGCTGGCGTCGCAGCTCCAGCATCGTCTCGTAGCCCTTCAGCTCCTCCACCAGCACCTTGCGGCCGGCGACGTAGTTGCGCAGGGCGTACACCAGCAGCCCCAGCGACAGCAGGGCCGCGCCCCACGCCAGGAAGGGCGTGCGGAGCGAGTCGTAGAACAGCTTGCCCGACGCGCCGCCAATCAGCAGGGCGGCAATGGTGGAGATGCCCGAATGGGCGAAGTGCGTCGTGCTCTGGCGGACGGACAGGCTCTCTTGAAGCTGGTCGAGCTGGGTCCGCAGTTCCTGGGTATCAGCGCTCATCACGGAGCCGCGGACCCTACATCAGCCCGCCCCACCCGTCGAGTCGCCACCCTGCTCCCCCACCGACCGTCGGCCCTCCAACGGCCTGCTCCCACCTGCCAGCTCCTACCTGCCTGCTCTCACCTGCCTGCTCCCAGGCGAGCCCCGCCGGGCTCATCCCCTCCATCACCTGTACGCACAGGGTCCAACAGGTTGCCTTGCGAGCCCGGGGCCCGCGCGCTACATGCGCCCAGGACATGCAGCCCTCCCGGCGGACCGACCCTTCCATGAGTCACGACACCCAGCTCTCCTCCATCGAGGACGCCATCCGCGACATCCGCGACGGCAAGTTCGTCATCGTCGCCGACGACGAGGACCGAGAGAACGAGGGTGACCTCATCATGGCGGCGGAGAAGGTGACGCCCGAGCACCTCGCCTTCATGGTCCGCCACACCAGCGGCATCGTCTGCCAGCCCATGCTGGCCGAGCGGCTGGACGCGCTCCGCCTGCCGCAGATGGTGGCGGACAACACCGAGTCCCACCGCACCGCCTTCACCGTCTCCGTGGACTTCCGGCACGGCACCACCACCGGCGTGTCGGCGGCGGACCGCGCGAAGACCATCCGCGCGCTGGTGGACCCGAACAGCAAGGCGGACGACTTCCTGCGCCCCGGCCACATCTTCCCGCTGCGCTACCGCGAGGGCGGCGTCCTGCGCCGCGCCGGCCACACCGAGGCAACGGTGGACCTCTCCCGCCTCGCGGGCCTGGAGCCCTCCGGCATCCTCTGCGAGCTGGTGAAGGACGACGGCACCATGATGCGGATGCCGGACCTGATGACCTTCTCCCGCGAGCACAAGCTGGCGGTCATCACCATCGCCGACCTCATCGAGCACCGCCGCCGCAAGGACCGGCTGGTGCGCCGCGAGCCCGGCCAGCACACCGTCACCACCCGCTACGGCGAGTTCACCGCCCTCACCTACACGTGGCTGCCGGACGGCGTGAAGTCGCTGGTGCTCGTGAAGGGCGACCCCGCGGCCCGCCCCAGCACGCTGGTGCGGCTGCATGCCGCGTGCGCCCTGGGCGACGTGTTCGGCTCGCCGTCCTGCAACTGCAACGTGCTGCTGGACCAGTCGCTCGCCCGCATCGCCCGTGAGGGCAACGGCGTCCTCGTCTACCTGCCCGGCATGCACGGCGACGACTTCGGCATCAACCACAAGCGCAACACCGACGGCAGCAGCGGCCCGACGAGGGGCCCGCAGGAGTCGCGCGACCTGGGCATGGGCTGCCAGATCCTCAACGACCTGGGCGTGCGCTCGCTCCAGGTGATGACCAACACGGACATCACCTATCGCGGCCTCGCGGGCTTCGGCCTCACCATCGACAAGCGCGTGCCGCTGCTCGCCGACTGACGGAACCTCAGCCCAGGTCCGCCAGCGCTTTCCGGACCGCGTCCAGGTTCGCGGGCAGCTCCACCGGGGGATTCGCGTAGCGGCTCGTCACGTCCGCCAGCGCACTCCGGTGGTAGCCCACCTTGAAGTCCGCGAACTTCAGCCCGTGCGCGGTGGCCACCACCGCCACGCTCGCGCCCTTCGCGATGACGCCCTGGGCCACCAGCTTCTCCACCGCCGCCAGCGCCACGCCCGTCTGTGGACAGGTGAAGGAGCCCTCGCGGTCCGCCCGCGCCGCGGCGTTGGACAGCTCGGACTCGGTGGCCTCCTCCACCACGCCGTCGAAGGCCTTGAGGATTCGCACCGCGCGCTTGAAGGACACCGGGTTGCCAATCTGGATGGCCGACGCCAGCGTCTTCTCAGCCTGCATCGGCACCAGCTCCTGGAAGCCGCCCCGGAAGGAGCGGGCCAGCGGGTTGGCGCGCTGCGCCTGCGCCACGGCGATGCGCGGCCGCTTCGTAATCAGCCCCAGCTCCAGCATCAGCTCGAAGCCCTTCCCCAGCGCGCTCGCGTTGCCCAGGTTGCCGCCGGGAATCACCACCCAATCCGGCGGCTCCCAGCCCAGGTCCTGGCACAGCTCCACGGCGACCATCTTCTGGCCCTCGATGCGCAGCGAGTTCATCGAGTTGGCCAGGTACAGCCCCGTGTCCGCCGTCACCGCCTGCACCAGCTTCATGCAGCCATCGAAGTCCGTGTCCAGGGACAGCACCCGCGCCCCGTTGGCGATGGGCTGCACCAACTGCGCGAGCGACACCTTGTCGCGAGGCAGGAACACCACCGCCGGAATGCCCGCCGCCGCGCAGTAGGCGGAGAGCGCCGCGGACGTGTCCCCCGTGGACGCGCACGCCACCGCGCGCAGCGGCACGCCCTGCGAGCGCATGTGCTTCACGGCGGAGACCAGGACCGTCATTCCCCAGTCCTTGAAGCTCCCCGTCGGAGAGACGCCGCACTCCTTCAAGTCGAGCGCCGCCAGCCCCAGCTCGGACGCCATGCGCGGCAGCGGCTTGAGCGGTACGCGCCCCTCGCCCAGCGACACGATGTCCTCGGTGGGAAGCTGCGGGAAGGCCCACTCCTGCTTGCCCCACACGCCCGAGGCGTCCGGCAGCCGTGACGCGCCGAAGCGCGACTCGAAGCGCCGCTTCCACATCACCGCGGGCACGCCGCGCAGGGCGGCCACGTCGTGCGACACCTCCAGCAGCCCGCCACAACGCGGGCACCGGTACACGACCTCCAGCAGCGAAGCGCGGAAGTCACAGCCCTCGCTGCACGCGTACTCCGCCCGGAACTTCGGATCCGGCATGATCATGCGTCCACCCTGGACCGCGTCCCACACTCCGAGCAAGCCTTACCGGGACGCGTGGGCGTATGGCACGTCGGACAGGGTGCCCAGGCCTCATCATCTCCCCCGGGGCGCTTCGCTCCGGCCACGGCGGTCGCCGCCAGGCGCGCGCGCGGCAGCCGCATGCCGCAGTTGTCGCAGAGCATCCCCTGCGCCTGCACATTGCGGCAGTACCGGCAGACCACGGAGCCCACGGGCGCGGCGGTGCGCACGCCGTCGTCCTGCGCGCGGCCGGTGTCCAGCTCCAGCATGGGCGCCACGGGCACCGCGCCGGTGGCTCCCGCCCGCGTCAGCTCCAGGTCGGGCACCACCTGGGCCGGCAGGTCCGGGCCGGCCTTCAGGCGCGTCACGTCCAGCTCGGGCAGGGCGGCGACCTCGACGGCCGCGCGGCCTCCCGCGTGCGGAGTCAGCTCCAGCTCGGCCAGCGGCGCCACGGGGGCCGCCGCATCGACGGCCGGCGCGGGGAAGACCCGGCCACAGACGTCGCACTCGGTCCCCTCGGGCTGCACGTGGTCGCACATCGGACAGATGATCATGATGCGCGAACGTTAGCGGGCCGCCGCTCTCGGGAGCAACGCGACTTCCGGCCCTACCGAAGCATTCTGGCGGCCAGGCGCCCGGCTCACTCCTGGGACAGGGCCTGTCCCGTCATGGGGACGAAGCGCACCGGGAGCAGTCGCTCGACGAGGGGCAGCTCGCCCGGATGGCGGGAGCGCCGGATGCGCAGCAGCTCCTGCGTCCCTCCCATGGGGCCCACGGGGATGACCATGCGACCGCCGCGCGCGAGCTGAGCCACCAGCGGGAGGGGCACGTCGCTGGGAGCGGCGGCGGCCAGGACGCAGTCGAAGGGCGCCTGCTCGGGCCAGCCGAGCGAGCCGTCTCCGAGGCGGAAGTACACGTTCTGGAGCCCCAGCCGCCGCAGCAGCCGCCGCGCGGAGCGGGCCAGCTCGGGGACGATCTCCACCGTGAACACCTCGCGGCACAGCAGGGAGAGCACCGCCGTCTGGTAGCCAGAGCCGGTGCCAATCTCCAGGACGCGCTCATACCCCTGGAGCTGGAGCGCCTCGGTCATCAGCGCCACGACGTAGGGCTGGCTGATGGTCTGCCCGTAGCCGATGGGCAGCGGCGCGTCCACACCGGCCTCGCCGCGCACACGCTCCGGGACGAACTCCGCGCGATCCAACCGGGCAATCGCTTCCAGCACCCGCCGGTCCTGGATGCCCTGCGCCTCCAGGTATGCAGCGCGTCCCCAATCACCCATGCCGATACCTTAGTCACTGAGGAGCAGGCAGGCATGCTCCCACGCCCCCCCTGCGGCCCTGCCCGGCGCCAGCGGAGCGGCCTCGCGCCCTACCCCACCCGGGCCAGCGCGAGGCGGCCTTCCCACCGCTCCTCCAGCGCCTTCACCAGCCCCTGGTTCTCACGGGTCTTCAGGTCCGGGTCCTTCTCCAGGATGCGCCGGGCCTCCACCTGGGCCATGGACAGCAGGTCTCCATCCCTCGCCAGGTTGGCCACCGCCAGCTCGGGCAGGCCGCTCTGCCGCGTGCCCAGGAACTCGCCCGGCCCGCGAATCTCCAGGTCCTTCTCCGCGATGATGAAGCCGTCGCTGCTCCGCTCCATCACCCCGAGCCGCTCGGTGGACTCCCACGAGCGCGCGGCGCCGGCCACGAGGTGACAGTAGCTCGCCGCCGCGCCACGGCCCACGCGGCCCCGGAGCTGGTGCAGCTGCGACAGGCCGAAGCGCTCGGCATGCTCCACCACCATCACCGACGCGTTGGGCACGTCCACCCCCACCTCCACCACGGTGGTGCAGACGAGGAGGTCCAGCTGCTTCTCGCGGAAGGCCTCCATGACGGAGTCCTTCTCCTCGCCCTTCATCCGTCCGTGGAGCAGGCCCACCTTCGCCTGGGGGAACACCTGCCGCAGCTTCTCCACGCCTTGCGTGGCGTCCTCCAGGTCGAGCTTCTCGGACTCCTCCACCAGCGGATAGACGATGTACGCCTGATGGCCCTTGGCCAGCTCCGAGGCCACCGACTCGTACACGCGGGCGCGCTGCTTCTCGTTGAAGACGCGCGTCGTAATCGGCGTGCGCCCCGGCGGGAGCTGGTCGATGACGGACAGGTCCAGGTCCCCGTACAGCGTCATGGCCAGCGTGCGGGGAATGGGCGTGGCCGTCATCACCAGCACGTCCGGCTTCGGCCCCTTGCTCATCAGCGTGTGGCGCTGGAGCACGCCGAAGCGGTGCTGCTCGTCGATGACCGCGAGCCCCAGCCGCTGGAAGGTGACGTCCTGCTGGATGAGCGCGTGCGTGCCCACGGCCAGGTGGATGTCCCCCCGGGCCACGGCGTCGCGCCGCTCGCGCTTGGACTTCGCCGTACCCGCCGCGCTCAGCAGCCCCACGCGGTAGCCCAGCGGCTCCAGCACCTTGCGGAAGGTGCGCTCGTGCTGCTCGGCCAGAATCTCCGTGGGCGCCATGACGGCCACCTGGTAGCCGTCCTGCAGCGCGACGAGCGCGGAGATCATCGCCACCGCCGTCTTGCCACTGCCCACGTCGCCCTGCACCAGCCGGTTCATCGGCTCCGGGCGGGCCATGTCCTTCGCAAGCTCCTCCACCACGCGGGCCTGGGCACCGGTGAGCTGGAACGGGAGCGCGGCGCGGGCCTTGTCCAGCCGGGGCGCGGACACGTCGAACGCGATGCCCTCCTCCGCCTTGATGCCCTGGCGCTTGAGGGCCATGCCGAGCTGGAGGAAGAACAGCTCGTCGAACGCGAGGCGCCGGTGCGCGGGGCTCTGATGCGAGTCGAGCGCCTCCAGGTCGGCATCACCGGGCGGGAAGTGGATGAAGCGCAGCGCCTCCGGCAGGCCCATCAGCTCGAGGCGGCGGCGCAGGTCCGCCGGCAGCGGGTCCTCCAGCGCGTGGGCGTGTTTCTCGCCCACATTGGCGGCCAGGTCCCGGAAGGAGCGCTGCTCGGCGCGCTCGAAGCCTGGGTAGATGGGGACGATGCGGTTGAAGTGGACGGAGGAGGAGGACTCCAGGTCCTCGGCGGGCTCGATTTCCGGGTGCGCCATCTCCCGGCCGCTCATGGTGGCGCGCACCTCGCCGGAGATGACGATGCGCTTGCCCACGGTGAAGCGGCTCTTCAGCCAGGGCCCCGCGTTGAAGTACGTGGCGGCGATGCTGCCCGAGCGGTCCCCGATGACGGCGCGGAACACGCGCTTGCCGCCGCGCCCGGGCACGAAGTCCGCGACCTTCACCACGCCCACCGTGACGCCTCGCTGGCCGGGCTCCAGCTCGGCGATGGTGCTCAGCCGCCGTCGGTCCTCGTAGCAGCGCGGCAGCAGGAAGAGGATGTCGCCCAGCTGGCGGAGCCCCTTCTTGTTGAGCGTCGACACGAGCCGGGGGCCCAGCCGCTTGTCCAGCGTCTTCAGCGGCATGGACAGCGGCCCCGTGCGAGGGGCGATGGACAGCAGCTTCGCCTCGGAGCGCGAGGCCTCGGCCGCCGCCGCGCGCTTCTTCTTCCGCTCCGCCTTCTCCTTGCGCAGCTTCGCGCCAGGAACGATGGCCTCGGGCACCGCGTCGAGCGTGGCCTGCTTGAGCGCCTTGGCGCCGCGCGTGGCACCGGCAGAGGGAGGCGCGGCGTGGGCGCCGGGCTGGCCGGTGCGCGTGCCTGGTGCGGCGGGCAGGCCTGCGGAACGCACGCCCGGAGCCACCGCGGGGGACGATGGCAGCGCGGCTCCGCCCGCCAGCGCCAGTGCATCGGAGCGAGCTGACAGCCCACGTCCCGCCACCGGGGAAGACACGGGCGCACCGGACGCCGAGCGCGGGGGATGCACGCCTCCGACATCCGCCCCGGAAGGGCCGACCTTCCCCCGGAGCCCCGTGGGCACGGGCTCGACGGACTTCCACGGGGGGACATAGCCCGGAGGCGTCACCGCGCCGGCCTCGTCGTCCACCACGGGCAGCCCCTGGGCCGGCGTGACGCGTGGCCGTGACTTCGCCACGGGGGCCAGCCCCTCGTCCGGTACCGACGCCCGCCCAGCGCCACTTCGCGAGCCCTGCCCCGCACCGGCAGGGAGCCTGGCCTCCGCGCCGACGCCCTCCAGCTCCGCCGGCAGCTCCACGCCGCTGAGCCTCAGGCCCGCCACCACGCGCCGGAGCGCGGCCTTGCGGCGCTCGGGCGCGGGGTCGTCCACATAGGGCAGCGCCGAGCGCAGGTGGTCCAGGGCCTGGGCATTGACGCCGCCGGCCCCCGCGAGGGCGTGCTCGAGCACCGGGCGCAGCGACTTCACGGTGGCGAGCATCGCGAAGTCGCGCTGGCACGCATACCGGAGAGGAGTAACGAGGCTGGCGAGCGGATGGTTCACGCGCGGGTTCCGTCGCTCATCCTACGGAAGAGGGGTGACGTCTCCCAGAAAACGAGACCGGGGGAGCGAGCCCGTGCCCGCTCCCCCGGCAGCTCCCCGAAGGGACGTGTGCTCAGCTCTCGCCGGACGGCGTGCCCTCGTCCGGGTCCTCGAAGCGAACGTTCGTGATCTCCAGCTCGCGCGTGCCGCCCGGGCTCTGCACCGTCGCGATGTCGCCCACCTTCTTGCCGATGAGCGCTCGTGCCACCGGTGAGGTGACGGCAATCCACCGCTTCTTCAGGTCGGCCTCCAGCTCGCCGACGAGCCGGTACGTCACGGGCTTTTCCGTCTCCGTGTCCATGAGGTCCACGGTCGCACCGAAGACGACCTTCTCGCCGCCCAGCTTGCTGGTGTCGATGACCTCCGCGCGGGCAATCCAGTCGTTGAGGTCCAGGATGCGGCCCTCGATGTGCGACTGCTTCTCCTTGGCCGCATGGTACTCCGCGTTCTCGCGCAGGTCCCCGTGGGCGCGGGCGACCTCGATCTCGCGCGAGATCTTCCCCCGCTCGACGGACTGGAGGTGCTTGAGCTCATCCTTGAGCTTACGCAGTCCGGACGGGGTCATCGGGATGTTGTCGCTCCCGCTGCTCATCGAAACAGCTCCTTCCACCACTCCCAAGGTTCAATAGACAAAGGGCCGGTGCTCCTCACGGAGTCCGGCCCCCACGAAAGGCCCAATGTAGGGAACCACTGACAAGTTGGTCAACGAAAGCCGTACAGGGAATGACCGATACGCTGTGCGCACGCCCGGCGACCCGGTAGTCTGCCCGCGTGCTGTCCGTCCAGGAACTGCGCGCGCTTGTCGCGACCCTTTCCGCTCCTGCCTTCCTGCGTCAACTCGGGCCCTTCGCTCTCATCCAGCGGCCCCCCTCTGACGCGTCGGCCGCGGTGAACGCCCCCACCCGCATGGCCTCGTCCGAGGACATCCAGGCGGGAATGCTCGCGCTCCTGTTCGAATTCGAACACCTGCGAGTGGCCACGCTGCCGCCGCTGCTGGCCACGGACCGGCTGCGCATCGGCCGGCGCATGGACTGCGACCTGGTCATCGACGACGCGTCCGTCTCCAAGATGCACGCGGAGCTGCGCTGGAACGAGGCCGAGCAGCGCTGCACGGTGCAGGACCTGGGCTCCACCAACGGCACCTTCCTCAATGCCCAGACGCTGGGCCAGCGGGAAGCGGCGCTGCGAGATGGCGACATCCTGAGCTTCGGCAACGTGCAGTTCTGGTACCTGCTGGCGGGCACGCTCCACGAGCGGCTGCGCTCGGGCGAGGCGACCGGGCTGGGCTCGCGCAGCGGGTGAGCGCAGGAGGCAACGGGACGCACATGGCCGGAGAGACGAGCCTGGACGTGTTGCTGAAGTCGATGCGGCCGGTGCTGAAGGACGGCGAGTTCGTCTTCTGCACCCTGCCCCACCCGGCCTCGCCGGACCTGGGTGCACTCGGCCCCGTGGGCCTCTTCCACGAGGACGAGGGGCTGACGCTCATCCTCCGCCGCGAGCGCGCGGACGCCGCGGGCCTCGCGTATTCGGGCACCTTCCGGCTGGTGACGCTGTCGGTGCACTCCAGCCTGGACGCGGTGGGCTTCATGGCCGCCATCTCCACGCGGCTGGCGGCGCAGGGCATCGGGGTGAACCCGGTGGCCGCGTACTTCCACGACCACCTGTTCATCCCCTCGGCGCGGGCCACGGAGGCCGTGGCCCTGCTGGAGTCCTTCGCGCGCTGAGCGTCAGTTCTTGCGGAGGACGGCCGAGACGCCCCCGAGCCAGACGTCGGAGGCAGCGGGGGCCCACAGCGCGTTCAGGGGCCGAGCCATGCCCGTGCGCTCGGAGACCCACTGCGCCCCGCTGCGCTTCAGCAGCGTGCCGTTGTCGCCCACGGCCCAGACCTCCGTGGCGGAGACACCCCACACGGCATTCAGCCGGACCTGCGTTCCACTGGCCACGGCGCTCCAGGCGGTGCCGTTGAAGTGCAGGAGCGTCCCCTCCGCGCCCACGGCCCACAGGTCCGAGGCGCCCGTGCCCCAGACGCTGAGCAGGTCCTTGTCGGTGCCCGAGGTCATCGGGCTCCAGGCGCTGCCGCTCCAGAGCATGATGGTGCCCGCGCTCCCGACCGCCACCGCCAGCGACGGCCCCTGGACCCAGACGTCGTTCAGCGTCGCCGTGACGCCCGTGGCGATGCGCGTCCAGCCCGTGGCGTCACGGTGCAGCGCCTCGCCCGCGAGTCCCACCGCCCAGATGTCCGTGGCCGAGGAGCCATGGATGGCCATCAGTCCCTGGGGATCCAGCGTCGGCTCGTCGGCGAAGCCCGTGCCGTTCCAGCGGACGATTTCGTCACCGCTCTGGGAAGTCACCATCCAGACCTCGGACGGCGACGCCGCGTACACCCCCTGCACGTTGGCCCGCAGCAACTGGATGGGCTCGGACGAGGTCCAGCCGCCCCCGTTCCAGTGCAGCACGCGGCCCTCGTTGTCCACGGCCCAGACGTCGTTGGCGCTGCTGCCGTGGATGTCCAGCACCGTGCTCACCCGGCGGTTGGGGGCCGTCGTCGACCAGGCGGAGCCATTCCACCGCTCGAGGTGACCATGGCGGCCGAAGAGCCACACGTCATTGGGGCTCGCGCCGGCCATGGTGCCGTTCTGGCCAGACGACAGGCGCAGCCACGAGGAGCCATCCCACCGGTAGCGCGGGCCCTCGCCCGCGACCAGCATCGTCTGCGGGGCCGCCGCGAACACGTGGAAGAACTGATCCGAGATGCGCAGGCGCTCCTCGAGCCCGGTGGTGGAGACGCGGTACACGATGCCGTAGTCATCGCAGAAGAGGCAGGGGTCTTCGGAGGTGACCGCCCAGACGTCGTTCGGGCCCGTCCCCGTCACCTCGTACAGCGGCAGCGTGGTGTTCGTGCTGATGCTGGCGAGGGCATTCCCGTCATGGTGCCGCACGGTGCCGCCCTCTCCCACCAGCCACACGTCCTCCGGGCTGCTGCCCCACACGTCGTTGAAGCGCTGGGTGGTGCCCGCATCCACCGCCTGGAAGCCGCTACCGCGGTTGCGCACCACGGTGCCAGCCGCGCCCACCGCCCAGAGGTCGCTCGAACCCGAGGCCCAGACGGACTGGAGGTGCTGACGCGTCCCCGCGTCCACCGCGGAGAAGGCGCCTCCCGACGAGCGCAGCACGGTGCCGTCCCTCCCCACGGCCCAAGTCTCCGTGGCAGAGACGGCGTGCACACCGAGCAGCTCGGAAGTCGTACCGCTGGCGACGCGCGTCCACCGCGTGCCATCCCAGTGCTGGATGCGGCCGGACTCCCCCACGGCCCAGCCATCCTGGGTCGCGAGGAAGTGCGCGTTGTTCAGGGTGTAGCCATGTGGCAGTGGGTACTCCCAGCACCAGCCGTCCTCGCTGCACTCGCGACTCGCGGCGGGAATCGCGCAGGAGGTGGGATTGCCCCGGCCTCCACACACCTCCGGCTCCACGCAGAAGCCACAAGGGGTGCCACCGTCGCTTCCCGCATCCCCGCCCGAGCCTGCATCGGTGCCCGCGTCCTCGACGGGAGGAGGCTCATCGGGATCCGGCTCACAGCCGCCGAGCGCCAGGGCCCCCATCACCAGGAGCGCGAAGGACAGCGCCGTCGCGCCCGCGCGCGACCTGTGCTGCTCCGGGCCGGGCCGCGTAGCGGATGCCGCACCTGCTGCGAAGAGGTTGTCGCGGGACATGGGGTCTCCGTGGCGACTGCGAGGACAGACCGGTGGCGCGGCGTGCGCCCCGGCTCCACTTCAGGGATGTATTGCAAGCAACGGTCCTGGGTGGATCGCGAAGCCCGGCGTCTGGAGTTCGCCAGGATGCGTCAGTCGCTGGAATTGCATGGGTCGATTGCGTCAGGCTGCGCCGCATCAACACCACGGGAGTTGCCAACGGGCGCCGGGGCCGTGTCGGTGCCCTCGTTGACGAGAGGTCGAGGGAATGGCGGTCGAGGGTGAGGAGCAGGAGCTGCGCGAAGCCGTTCGCAAGCTGGAGTCGGCCGTGGCCTCCCTGGAGGCGCGGCTGTCCCGCCTGGAAGCCTCGGGCGTCCGGGCCGAGGCCCCGCCTCCCGTCTCCACCGTGGCCGTCGCCACGCCGCCCGTCGCGCCCGCTCCCGAGCGGAGGGACCTGGAGGCCCACCTCGGCACGTACTGGCTGAGCCGACTGGGCATCGTCGCGCTCATCATCGGAATCGCCTATCTCATCACCTACCGCTTCGGTGAGCTGGGCATGCTGGCGCGCGTGGTGGCCGGGTACGTGCTGAGCGCGGGCCTGGGCGCATTCGGCGTGTGGCTGGCGCGGCGGCACGAGCTGTTCGGGCGCATCGTCTTCGGCGGCGGACTGGCGCTGGCCTACTTCGTCACCTACGCCCTGCACTTCCTGCCCTCCGTGCGCGTCATCGAGAGCCAGGCGCTCGCGCTGGTGCTGCTCGCGCTGCTCGTCATCGGCATCGTGGTCATCGCGCACCGGATGCAGTCGGAGACGGTGGCCGGCGTCGCGCTCTTCCTCGGGCTGCACACGGGGATGCTGAGCGAAATCACCACCTTCACGCTGTTCTCCACCACGCTGCTCGCGGCCGGCGCCCTCTTCTTCCTGGTGCAGAACCGCTGGGTGGTGGTGCCGCTGTCCAGCCTGGTGGCGGTGTACTCGACGCACATCGTCTGGGCGCTGCGCGACGACGGCGTGGCCCCCGGGGCTCCGGAGCGGGAGCGGCTGCTGCTGAGCCTCGGCTTCATCGTCCTCTACTTCCTGCTGTTCTCCGTGGCCCTGCTGGCCCGCCCGCGCGAGCTGTCCATGCGCGCGTGCCTCGCCTTCGCGCTCCTCAACTGGGTGGGGCTGGCGCTGCTCGGCGGCTACGAGGTGGCGCGGTGGAGTGACGACCACCTCTTCACCTTCTTCGTGACGCTGGCGCTCGCACAGGGGGCCTGTGCCGTGGCGGCCCGCGCGAGGCACGCGCCCGGCGCCCTCTTCCACGCCTACCTGTCGCTCACCGCCATCACCCTCGCGCTGGCGATGCCCGCACGGCACGAGGACGCGAAGCTGGTGGCCGCATGGGCGGTGACGGGCCTCGGCACCGGGCTGGCCGCGCGTGGCGCCAACTCGCCCGTGCTGCGCTGGGTGGGCGTGCTCATCCTCTTCACCGCGCTGGGCACGTGCGAGGCGCTCACGCCCGACCACAGGCCCCTGTTCGCGACGCTCTTCCTCTTCTTCGTGTTCGTGGAGCGCGCTGGCACCGTGCTCTGGCCGGGCACGACGCGGCCCGAGGTCCACCGGGGCGACTCGCTCCTGCAGGCAGCCTGCGCGGCGGGCTCGGGGCTGGCCCTCGTCGGACTCGTGGGCGGACTGATGCCGGAGGGGCTGGTGACGCTGGGCTGGGTGGTGGCCGCCTTCGGCCTCTTCGCCCTGGGCTTCGCGGTGCACGAGCGCTGGTACCGGCTGGCCGCCCTCGCCGTCCTGGGACTCGCGCTGCTGCGCCTGCTGGTGGTGGACCTGGGCAACCTCCCCGCCGACCAGCGCATCCTCACCTTCATCCTCCTGGGGGTGATGCTGCTGGTCATCTCCTACACGTACACCCGCCTGAGGCACCGCAAGAGCTGACAGCCAGACAGCAGCAATCGGACGCGGGACGTCCATGAAACCCCACCCGCCCGGTTGTGCTCTTGACTCCCAACCCGCCACACGGCATTTCGACGGTGGAGACCTACACGGGCCAGGAGGGCTCCATGTCCACGTCAGCGCGCGACGAGCGCGACTATTTCGAGCGCATCTACACCGTCGCCGACCAGGTGCCTCGCGGCCAGGTGGCCACCTACGGAGACCTCGCCACCATCGTCGGGGAGGGCTGTGATGCCCGCATCGTCGGGCACGCGCTCGGGGCCCTGGGCGCACGCGCGAAGACGGTGCCGTGGCAGCGCATCATCAGCCGCACCGGCGGCATCAGCACGTCGGGCCACGGCCAGCGCGAATTGCTGGAGGCGGAGGGCGTCGCCTTCGACGAGAAGGGCCACGTGCGCATGGCCGCGCACCACTGGGAAGGGCCGAGCGAGGAGTGGGCCCGCGCCCACGGCTTCCAGCCGCTGCCCAGGCGCCCGGGGAGCGCGCCCGACCCGCAGCTGCGGCTCTTCTGAGAGAGCGCCTGCTCCCCCGCCTGCTTTGCCTCTGGGAATAGACGCGAGAGAGTCAGGCCCTGGCCAACGGGTCGGATTCCAACATGCCGCTCGCGTTTCTCCGCTGGAGTGTCCTGCTCCTCCTGTGCCTCGTCGCGTCCTCCGCTCTCGCTGGTGAAGCGAAGGTGCGCCGGACGAAGGCGAAGGCTAAGGGCACGAAGCTCGTCCGTCTCAAGGGCGGCGAATTGCTCCACCATGCCGCCGCCGCGGCGTTCCAGCGCATGAGCACGGAAGCTCGCGCGGAGGGAGTGTCGCTCCGGGTCACCAGCGGCTACCGCTCGCGCAGGGAGCAGCGCTGGCTGTACGACCGCTACCGCAAGGGCCTGGGCCCGAAGGCCGCGCGGCCCGGGCGCTCCAACCACCAGCGGGGCCTCGCGCTGGACCTCGTCGTGGGCGACGTCACCACGCCCACGTACGACTGGCTCGCCTCCAATGCGTGCCGCTTCGGCTTCCGGCGCACCGTGCAGTCGGAGCCGTGGCACTGGGAGTACCGCCCGCGCACCACCCGCGCACCCGAAGCGGGGCAGGACTGCCTGGGCCGCGACGTGGGAGTCGAGACCGCGCCCGAGCCCGTCGCGAACAAGGACGCGAGCTGAGCGGCGCTACAGTCGCTCCAGCGTGACGTCCAGCACTCGCGCCTCGTAGCCACAGTTGCAACAGGCGCCCACCACCAGCATCTCCGGCACCGTCACCTGCACGGACGCGGGCTTGTAGCCCGTGGCCCGGACCTCGAAGGCGTAATCGCCGGGGGCGTAGACGTCTGGGGTGCACTCGGTCGCGGAGGAAGCCGCACCACAGTGGCCTTCGAGACCGGCCAGCACCGCCTCGGGCGTGGGGTCCCCGAGACCGCCGGTGACTCGCACGGTGATGGCGGGCGGACAGGGGCCGCACATCACTCCCTCACAGGAACGCTCGGAGGGAGGGCCGTCCTCGCCATCCGCGAGCGTGCGTTCGAAGGCCGAAGGAAGGTCACACCCGCCCAGGGCGAGCACGGTGAGCAGCGAGAAGGCAACGGTCCGGACCATGCCTGGGGTGGAAGCAACTCACATACCGGGCGCCCACCTCATGAACCGCGCGAAACTCCAGGCGTCCGTGCACCAGGCCCCCCTCAGAAATGCGAGGCGCCAGCGGTTTTCCGGCAGCGGGGCCGCACGACAGCGCTGTGCCTGCATGCTTTCCGGCAGCCATCTCGACTAGGGTGGGCTCTCTTCTTCGGGTGAGGGGGGCTCATGCTCGTCGTGCCATCCATCCTGGATGCTGTCACCGTCCATGCCGAGGGCGCGCTATGCACTCGCGTGGCCAACGTGCCGGCGGAAGGTGGTCGCTTTCCCACGCAGGTACGCATCAACGGCCTGCCACTGTCTTTGCGCGCCGGTTCGCTTCGGGCGTCCGTGCTGCACGGCCCACCGGGGCTCGCCGTGCGCGACATCCGCCCCGCCTTCGACGTGCAGCTCCCACCCGAGGTGGACGTCCCCTCCGAGCAACATGCGCTGGAGGAGGCCCGGGCCCGGAGCGCCAGGGTGGCGGCGTCGCTGCACCTCGTGAAGCGCGAGCTCGACGCCCTGTCGAACCTCACTCCCGCCTATCCGGTCCGGAAGAAGGAAGAGCTCCAGCCACGCGACGCGGCCCTGCCCGCCCTGCTATCGCTCACGTCGCTGGTCGACTCGGAGCTGGGCGTCCTCCAGGCGAAGAAGCTGGACCTGGAGCGCCAGCAGCGCGACGCGGAGGCGGAGGTGAACCTGCGCCAGCAGCGCCTGAGCGAGGCCTCCACCGCGGTGCGCGGCCAGCGGGCCCGCGTGTACCGCGCCGCCATCCTCACCCTGGCCGGCGTCTCCGGCGTGGAGCACCCCGCGAGGCTCACGCTCGAGTACGCGGTGCCGGGCGCGCGCTGGGTACCCACCTACGACTTACGGCTGCCCCGCACGCTGGAGGAGGGAACGCTGCGGATGCGCGCCTCCGTCCTCCAGCGCACCGGCGAGGACTGGTCGGGGGTGAAGCTGTCGGTCTCCACCGCCGACCTGGAGCGGCGCGCGGAGGTGCCGGAGCTGAAGGCGCTGCGCATCGGCCGGCGCCAGCCGCCCCCCGCGCGCTCCGGCTGGCGTGAGCCCCCACCCGGGCTGGACGAGCTGTTCGCCGGATACGACACCACGCGCAGCCCCGCGAAGCCTCAGCCCCCCCTCGCCGAGCCTGCTCCGTATCGCGCCGAGGAGGAGCTGGCCCGGAACAAGGGAGGCCTGGACCTGTCGGAGCTGGCTGACGAGGCGCCGATGCTGGAGCGCCGTCGCCCCGTCTCCAAGGAAGAGCTCTTCTCGTCCACGGGCTCCTACCCGGCCGTTCCCGCGGCGCCCATGGCGGAAGCCCCCAAGTCCTCGGGGTCCGTGGGGTCGCGCCCACGGGCGGCGATGCCCTCGCGCTCCATGGCGCCCAAGCCGAAGAAACGCGGCGGAGGCCCCCCTCCCCCGATGGAAGCGTACGACGAAGAGGCCGAGATGGATGCGCCCTCGGACCTGCTGGGCGAGGGGGGCGGCGTTGCTCCCGGCGGTGCACTGGGTGGAAACGGTGGCGCGGCGGAGGAGCGGCAGGCCTCGCGGCTGGAGCCGTCGGACGCGCTGCTGGACTACGACCGCCTGGAGCTGGCGCCCGCGGAGGATGCCGGTGCGCGGGGCCGCCTGCGTCCCCGCCCCGCCCATGTCACCCGGGAGCTGTTGGCGCTGGCGGCGGTCCACGTCCACATCGACATCACCACGCTGGTGGCCGTGAGCGAGCAGGAGGTCTCCACCGTCTGGCAGGCGTCTCCGCCCGCGTGGTCCGTCCCCCCGCGCCAGTCCTCGCCGCACTTCGATGCGCGCTTCGACGTGGAGGCCCGCGCGGACGTCCCCTCGGACGGGGCGTGGCACACGGTGCCGGTGCTGTCCGTCCCCGTCGGGCTGTCCGCCGAGTACGTCTGCGTGCCGTCGGTGGAGACGCGCGCCTTCCGCACGGTGCGCGTGGAGAACCGGACGCCCTACCCGCTGCTGGCCGGACCGGTGGACGTCACGCTGGGCGACGAGTTCCTGATGACGTCCCCGCTGCCCACCATGGCGCCCGGCGCGACGCAGCGACTGGGCCTGGGCGTGGAGGAGTCCATCAAGGTGGCGCGCAACACGCGCTTCGACGAGGCGACCGGCGGCATCTTCGGCGGCGCGACGATGCTGACGCACCACGTGTCGGTGGAGCTGGCCAACCGGCTGGCCAACCGCGTCCTCGTGGAGGTGTGCGAGCGCGTGCCGGCGGTGCCCGTCGGCTCGGAGAAGGACATCAAGGTGGAGGAGACGGAGGTGGCGCCGCTCTGGCAGAAGCGCACGCCGCTACCGGGTGAGACGCAGGTGGAGGGCGAGCGCGCGTGGCGCGTGGTGCTCCAGCCCGGCGAGGCGCAGACGCTGAAGGCGACGTGGACCGTGAGAATCCCCGCGAGCAAGATGCTCGGGGGCGGAAACCGGAGGACATGATGGGCGCTCCCCTTTCCCTTCCCGTGGTCAAGGTGACCATCCTCGAGGACCGGGCGCTCGTCGAGCGGCGCGGCGAGGTGCCCCTCGTCGCCGGTGCCCAGCGCCTGGTCATCGAGGGACTCTCGCCGCTGGCGGTGGACCGCTCCCTCCAGGCGAAGGTGGCCGGTGGCACCGTGTCCCAGGCGCGCATCCGCCGCGCCGTGAAGCCCCACCGCCCCGAGGCCCTGCGAGAGCACCGCACCGAGCTGGGCCGCCGCGTGGCGGAGCTGGAGCAGGAGCTGCGGCGCGCCGAGGCGGAGGAGCAGCGGCGGGGCCGCCGGTACGGCCTGCTCCAGGGCGCCCACGAGGACGTCTATCGCTCCATCGCCGAGGACGCGGGCCGGGGCAAGGACCGCCCCGAGGTCTGGCGGTCGCTGCTGGACACCGTCCGCCAGTCCATGGACGCCGCGGACGCGGCGCTCCGCGAGTCGAACCGCGAGGTCCTCCAGCTCAAGGAGCGGCTCCAGGAGGCGCGGACCGCCCTGGCGCGCACCGAGGGGCCGGAGTCGAAGCTCGACGTCCATGCCGAGCTGGAGGTGGGCCACCCCGCCGGGGGCTCCGCCATCCTGTCCGTCACGTACCTGGTGCCCTGCGCGGCCTGGCGCCCGGCCTACCGCGCCACGCTGGAGCGCGGTGACAAGGGTGAGGCGGTGACGCTGGAGTGCGAGGCCGTGGTGTGGCAGCGCACCGAGGAGGAATGGAAGGACGCGGAGCTGGCCTTCTCCACGGCGCGCCCCACGCTGGGCGCCACGCCGCCGCGGCTGATGGAGGACTGGCTGTGGCTGCGCGACAAGACGGAGCGCGAGAAGCAGGTGGTGGAGGTGGCCATCCGCGAGGAGGTCATCCAGACCACGGGCGAGGGCGGCGCGGCGAAGCGCGAGGAGGGCCTGCCCGGCATGGACGACGGCGGCGAGCCGCTGACCCTGGCGGCGCAGCACCGGGCCACCGTGCCGTCGGACGGAGAGCCGCACCGCGTGCCGCTGTTTCGCTTCACCGCGAACGCTGCTTCCGAGTTCCTGGCGTGCCCGGAGCTGTCACCGCTGGTGCACCGGGTGGCGCGCTTCGACAACACGGGCCCCTCGGTGCTGCTGGCGGGGCCGGTGGACCTGGTGCGCTCCAGCGGCTACGTGGGCCGCGCGCAGCTGCGCTTCACGGGCCGGGGCGAGCGCGTGAAGCTGGGCTTCGGCAGCGAGGACTCGCTGCGCGTCGCGCGCAAGGTGGACGAGGAAGTGGAGACAAGCCGCCTCACCGGCCGCCGGGTGCGCACGCAGCGGGTGAAGCTGTTCCTCTCCAACATGGGCGCCCGGCCCGAGTCCGTGGCCCTGGAGGAGCGGATGCCCGTGTCCGAGGTGGAGTCCGTGGAGGTGATGTTGCTGAGGGAGCTCACCAAGCCAGGTCCGGTCCGGGTCAGCGATGACGGTATCGTCCGCTTCGAGCTGGCGGCGCCTCCCCGCTCCCAGCAGGAGCTCTCGTTGGCCTACACCGTCACCAGCGCGTCCAAGGTGGCCGGACTCTGACGCTGTCCCGGCCGGTCCTTCCACCGGGCAACAGCTGTTTGGGAGGGGCCCTTCCACCGTGGTAGGGCCCGTGACTATCCCCTTGGGTGGAGGAACCCCCATGCGAATCGCCCCCACGCTGTGCTCCCTTGGACTGCTGGTGTCGCTCGGGCTGCCGCTGGCCGCCTCGGCGGCGGATGCGCCCCCGGAGGAGGAGGCGCCACGCAGGCCACCGCAGTTCGCGGTGGAGCTGGGTGGCTTCATCACCCGGATGGAGCACCCGACGGCGCTCGTCCCCACGACGCGGGCGCTGGTCCGGACGGTGGAGCCGCGGAACACCGCGGTGCGGCTGTCGGGTGGGTTGCACTTCAACATCCTCCGGGGCTCGAACCGGAATGACCTGTGGTGGATCAACGGCGTCGACTGGTACTTCGCCGACGACGTCCAGGTGCTCGCGTTCCGCCCGGGGCTGGAGAAGCGGTTCCCGCTCACGCGAGAGCTGACGCTCGGGGTGGCCGCGTTCGGGAGCGGGGCCGAGGTCTCCCTCCCCACGGGACGCATCTCCCAGAACCAGCCGGATGATCCGAACAACGGCCCCATGCTGGGCGACAACTACTACGAGGCCCGGACGCAGCGGTGGATCTTCGGCGCGGGCGGACTGGCGTCCTTCCACTACTCCTTCGGGCGCTGGGTCTACATGCGTGTCCAGGGCGGCTACACGCAGTACTTCAAGAAGGCGGAGGGCTTCGAGGGGAACTCCACCCTCAATCAGTTCTCCGTCTCGCTCAGCGGGCCCTTCGCGGGCGCCATGCTGGGGTTGAGTCTCTGACTCGACTTTCGCTCTTTTGGAGCGAGGGGGCGAGCGCTGCGGTCTACGCCGCGCGCCCCTGGGGCGGCGTGGCGCGGGAGGCGGCGCGTAAGTTGGCGCGAAGTCGACGCGGCGAGTGCCAGCGG
>NZ_JAAIXZ010000022.1 GCF_010894435.1 Pyxidicoccus trucidator
GGAAGTGGCCCAGCAGCCGGGCCGGGGTGTGCGCTTCGAACAGCTCGGTGCTGTACTCCAGCGTGCCGCTCAGTCCCTGGGGCGTCTCGGTGAAGATGACGCTCAGGTCGAACTTGGCCGTCTGGCCTTCGAATTCAAGGGGGGAGAGCGTCAGGTGGGGAAGCCGCAGCGGGCCCATGGGGACGTTCTGCAGGGCCAGGAGGGATTGGAAGAGGGGGGTGTGGCTGAGGCTGCGCCCGAGCTGCAGCGTCTCCACCAGCTTCTCGAAGGGGACCGCCTGGTACTCATACGCCTGCAGCACGGTGTCGCGCACCTGCCGCAGCAAGGCCCGGAAGCCCTCGTCGGCGTGGACGTGGGAGCGCAAGACGAGGGTGTTGACGAAGAAGCCGATGAGCGGCTCGGTCTCCGAGTGGGTGCGGCCGGCAATGGGCGAGCCGACGCTGACGTCGTTCTGGCCGGAGTAGCGCGCGAGCAGCGCCTGCCAGCCGGCCAGCAGCACCATGAAGAGCGAAGCGCCTTCCTGGTGGGCCAGCGTCTTGAGGCCGTCGAGGAGCGGGCGCGGGAAGGTGAAGCCGAGAGAAGCGCCCGCGCCGCCGCGCACGGCGGGGCGGGGCTTGTCGGTGGGCAGCTCGAGGGTGGGGGCGCCGTGGAGCTGCTGGCGCCAGTAGTCCAGCTGGGCCTGGAGGACGGGGCCTTGCAGCCACTGGCGCTGCCAGAGGGCGTAGTCGGCGTACTGCACCGGCAGCTCGGGCAGGGGAGAGGGCCGGCCCTGGGTGAAGGCCTCGTAGAGGGCCGCCACCTCGCGCACCAGCACGCCCATGGACCAGCCGTCCGAGACGACGTGGTGCATGCACACCAGCAGCACATGCTCGCTGTCGCCCAGCTTCAGCAGCTGGGTGCGCAGCAGCGGGCCGGTGCTCAGCGAGAAGGGCCGTTCCTGCTCTTCGAGGACCCGGCGGCGGGTCTCAGCCTCGCGGGACTCCGCTGGCAGGGCGGTCAGATCCACCCGGGACAGTGGCACCACGGGCTCCTCGGCAATGACCTGGAGTGGTGTCCCCTCCACTTCGACGAAGGTGGTCCGCAAGGCTTCATGCCGGCGGACCAGCTCGCCGAAGCTGCGCTCCAACGCCGCCACGTCGAGGAGCCCCGAGAGCCGGATGGCCGCGGGGATGGCGTAGGTGGCATCGTCCGGGGTGAGCTGGTCGAGGAACCACAGCCGCTGCTGCGCGAAGGAGACGGGCAGCGGGCCCGTGCGGGCGGTGCGTTGGATGGAGGGAACGAAAAGCCTGCTGTGAGCCTCACGCAGGGCATCGATTCGCCGGGCCAGTTCCTTCAGGGTGGGCGCCTCGAAGAGGTCCCGCACGGACAGCTCCACCTTGAACATCGAGCGGATCCGGGAGGCAGCCTGGGTGGCCAGCAGGGAGTGACCACCGGCCTCGAAGAAGTTGTCATCCAGGCCCACCCGCTCCAGGAGCAGCAGCCCGGACCAGAGGCCCGCGAGCGCCTGCTCGGTGGCGGTGCTCGGCGGGACATAGGCCCTCTCCAGCTCCAGCCCGCTCACGTCGGGCGCGGGCAGGGCCCTGCGGTCCACCTTGCCGCTGGGCGTCAGCGGCAGCTGCTGCAGCCGGACGAAGGCGGAGGGCACCATGTGCTCGGGCAGCTTCTGCTCGAGGAAGGCGCGCAGGCCGGCTCCCTTCAATTCCGGAGCCGCCACGAAGTAGCCCACCAGCCGGGGGCCGTTGCCATCATCGCGAGCCACCACTACCGCGTCCCGCACCTCGGGGTGGGCGCGCAGCGCCGACTCCACCTCCCCCAGCTCGATGCGGAAGCCGCGCACCTTCACCTGGTGGTCCACCCGGCCCAGGTACTCGAGGGTGCCGTCCGGAAGGTACCGCGCCAGGTCTCCCGTGCGGTACAGCCGGGCCCCCGGCTCCAGGCCGAAGGGGTTGGGCAGGAAGCGCTCCGCGGTCAGCGCCGGCCGGCCCAGGTAGCCGCGCGCCACGCTCGCTCCACCGAGGTAGAGCTCGCCCGGCACGCCCACGGGTACGGGCTCCAGCCACCCATCCAGCACGTACGCCTGCGTGTTGCCGATGGGCCGGCCAATCGGGACGGTGGCCCCCGCATCCTCCGGGCGGTACTGCCTGGAGGTGGCGTCGATGGTGACCTCCGTGGGCCCGTAGAGGTTGACCAGGACCACCGACGGCAGCAGCGAGCGCAGGCGCAGGCCCAGCTCGGGAGCCAGGGCTTCACCGCCGCAGAACAACCAGCGCAGGCTCGTCGCGCGGGCCAGCGCTCCGCCTTCCAGCATCACCCGCAGCTGCGACGGGACGAGCTGAAGCACCGTCGCCTGGTGCCGCACCACCGTGTCCACCAGCGCCGAGGGGTCCCGGTGGGCCTGGGGCTCCGCCACCGCCAGTCGCCCGCCGGTCATCAGCGGGGCCCAGCACTCCCAGACCGAGGCATCGAAGCTGAGCGGCGTCTTCTGCACCACGCGGTCTTCGGCGGTCAGCCCGAAGGCGGAGCTGAACCACGCCATGTGGTTGCTCAGGGCGCGGTGGGAGATCTGCACGCCCTTGGGTCCACCGGTGGAGCCCGAGGTGTAGATGACGTAGGCGAGGTTGTCCGTCGAGACAGGGGTGTGGAGCGGCGCGTCCGGCTCCCGGGAGATGGGCTCCCAACCCGAGTCCAGGCAGAGCATCCGGGCGCCGTGGGCGGGAAGGGCGGGCAGCAGCCGCTGCAGGGTGAGGAGCACCGCGGGTGCGGCGTCCTGGAACATGTAGGCCAGGCGCTCGGGCGGGTAGCCCGGATCCAGCGGGACATAGGCGCCGCCTGCCTTGAGGATGGCGAGCAGGCCCACCACCATCTCCAGGGAGCGCTCGAGGCACAGGGCCACCCGCACCTCGGGCCCGACGCCGAGCGCGCGCAGGTGACGGGCAAGCTGGTTGGACCGGAGATCGAGCTGGCGGTACGTCAGCCGTGCTCCCTCGAAGTCCACGGCGACCGCGTCCGGGGCGCGCCCGGCCTGGGCCTCGAACAGCTGATGGACGCACGCGTCATGGCGGACGTCCGCGCGGGTGTCGTTCCACTCGACCAGCAGCCGGTGCCGCTCCGCCTCGCCCAGCAGGGGGCTCCGCTCGTAGCGCGCTTCAGGCTGGAGGGCCATGAGCTCCAGGGCCCGGGTGTAGTACCGGCCAAGCTCCTCCACCCGCGCCGGGTCCACGCCCGAGGCGCGCAACACCAGGTGCAGCTCCGAGCTCCGCGGATCGACGCTGAAGGTCGCCGAGAGCGGTAGCTCCAGCCGCTCGATGACCTGGGGCTGCTCCACCAGCGCCAGCCCCTCGAGCTGGGACAGCGCACCGTAGACGTGGAAGTGGACGTAGTTGAACAGCGTCGTGAACAGCGGCGTCCCCCCGTGCTGCTGCTGCAGCCTGGCCAGCGGGTATCGCCGGTGCGGCACCAGCTCCTGCTCCCGGGAGAACGTGGCCTGGACCAGCTCGCTCCAGGTCCCACCGGAAAGCGGCAGACGGAAGGGAACCGTGTTCAGGAACAGGCCAAGGACCCGCTCTCCGTCGCGGACCTCGGGACGTCCGTTCGAGACCAGCCCCGTGACGACATCCGGGCTTCCCTCCATCCAGCCCATCACCCGCACGTGCGCGGCCAGCAGCACGCTCTTGAGGGGCACCGCCGTGGTCCGGGCCAGCCGCTTCAGCCCCTGGTGGATATGCTCGGGCAGGGCGAGCCACTGCTCATGGAAGGCGGGTGCCGCCTCACCCCCGGCGCGCCTGGACTCCAGCCACGAGGGCCGCGAGCGGGGCACCGCCTCCAGCAGCTGCTCGAAGTAGCGCGCGCTCTGTTCCGACCGCAGCGTCTGGCGTTCGAGCGCGATGAAGGCCTGGAAGGAGGAGGCGAGCGCCGGGGCCGCCGCTTCCGCTGGCGCCAGATACCGCTCGAACAGCTCGGTGAACAGCGAGGCCACGCTCCAGCCATCAAGGATGGCGTGATGGAAGATGGCCGAGAACTGGACTGTCTCGTCGGTGCGCCGATGCAGGGCCAGCTTCAGCAGGGGGGCACGGCCCCAATCGAAGGGCCGGCACCGTTGCTGCTCCAGCCACGCCGACAGGTACGTTCCCTGCGCGTCGGCGCTCAGGTGCCGGACGTCCTCTACCTGCAGTGGGACTTCCACCGTCCGGTGGACCCGCTGGAGCGGCTCGGCATGGTCGACCAGGTTGAACGACGTCCTCAATACCGGGTGGCGCGCCAGCAGCTGGCGCACCGCTTCCCGGAAGGACTCCACGTCCAGGTCGAGCCTCAGGTGGAAGCTGAACGCATCGTGATACAGCGCCGCTTCGGGGCTGTACTCACTGCGGAAGAGCATGCCCGCCTGGAGCATGGACGCCGGGTAGGCGTTCTCGACGTCTTCGGGCAGCCGCTCCCGCTCGCTCGGGGAGATGATCGAGAAGGGAAGCTCGCTGTCCGGCTCCAGCACGTCCGCCTGGCTGCCTCCGAGGCGCTGGGCCAGCTCCCGGATGGTCTGATGTGCGAGGAGCTCGCCGACGGACAGCTCGATTCCCCGTGCCCGGCACCTGGCGACGATCTGGATGCTGCGCAGCGAATCACCCCCCAGGGCGAAGAAGTTGTCGTCGCTGCCGACCGACTCCAGCCCCAGCACGTCCGCCCACACCGCGGCCAGGATTTCCTCGCGGGGCGTGCGTGGCTGCTCGAAAGCCACCGAGAGCTGGGGGCGCTCCGCGCTCACCTCGGGCAGCGCGCGCCGGTCTACCTTTCCATTCGGGGTGAGCGGCAGGGCCTCCAGGAGGACCAGGGCCGAGGGCACCATGAAGGCGGGCAGCTTCTCGCGCAGGAACAGGCGCACCTCGTCCATGTTCAGCGACGCGCCCTCGGAGGGCACCACGTAGGCCACCAGGGCCTTCTCGCCGGCGAGCTCCCGCACGACGACGGCCACCTCGCTGACCGACGGGTGCCGGCGCAGCGCGGACTCCACCTCTCCCGGCTCGATGCGGAAGCCGCGCAGCTTCACCTGCTGGTCCATCCGGCCGAGGAACTCGATGCTGCCATCGCGCCGGTACCGGCACAGGTCTCCCGTCCGGTACATCCGCGCGCCGGGCTGCGGGCTGAACGGATTGGGGATGAAGCGCTCCGCCGTGAGGTCCGGCTGGTTCAGGTAGCCGAGGGCAACTCCATCCCCCCCGGTGAACAGCTCCCCGGGAGCCCCGAGCGGGACGGGCTCCAGCGCCTCGTTCAGCAGGTAGACCTGGGTGGCCGAGATGGGGTGCCCGATGGGCACGGAGGTGCGCAGCGCGCTCCGCTCCCGCACCGGGTAGCAGCAGGTGAAGGTCGTGTTCTCGGTGGGGCCGTACCCGTTGATGACGGTGCACCCCGGATACCGCTCCATCAGCTTGAGCACCTGCGGCGCAGACAGGACATCGCCTCCGGCGAGCAGCTGCCGCACCGAGCCGAGCCCCTCGAGGCCCTCGTCAACGAGCTGATGGAACAGGCCGGCGGTGAGCCACAGGGTGCTCACCCGCTCTCGCTCGATGAGCTGCGTGAGCTCCTCCAGGGACGGCGCGCGGGGCGGGAAGACGGCCAGCCGGCCGCCATTGAGGAGCGCGCCCCATATCTCGAACGTGGACGCGTCGAAGGCCAGCGGCGCCAGCTGGAGGAGCGTGTCCGCCGCGCTCAGGCTGACGTAGTTCGGCTCGACGACGAGCCGCACGACACCGCGATGGGTGGCCGAAACGCCCTTGGGCCTGCCGGTGGAGCCCGAGGTGTAGAGGACGTAGAGCTCCGCGTCACCGCCAGCGCCGACTCCCAGGTTCTCGGTGGGGTTGCGCGCGAGGGCGCGCTCCTCGAGGTCCAGGCACACCACCTGCGCCCACTGCGCCGGCAGGGCATTCTCCAGGTGTGACTGGGTGAGGATGAGCGGGAGCCGGGCATCCTCGATGAGGTACGCCAGCCGCTCCGCGGGGTAGGTCGGGTCGAGCGGGATGTAGGACCCACCCGCCTTGAGGATGCTCAGCAGTCCGACCACCATCTCGGCGGAGCGCTCCACGCAGATGCCGACCCGCCCACCCGGGGAGAGCCCCAGCCGCCGCAGGTGGTGCGCGAGCTGGTTGGCCTGGCGGTTCAGCTCCGCGTAGGTCAGCTGCCGGCCCTCGAATGTCACCGCCACCGAGTCCGGTGTCCTCGCCGCCCAGGCCTCGAAGAGTGCCTGGACGCTCGTCTCCGGGGAGGGAGAGGCTGGCGTCGCATTCCAAGCCAGCAGCAGCCGCTGTTCCTCCTCCGTCAGCAGGGGTAGCTCGGAGATCCTCCGGCCCGGCTGATGGACCACGGCCCGCGCGAGGTTGACGAAGTGCGCCCACAGGCGCGAGGCGCCGGCCGTGTCGAAGAGGTCCGTGCTGTACTCGAGCGTGGCGGTCAGCCCCTCCTCGCTGGGCACCAGGATGAGCAGCAGGTCCCACCGGGCGGTCCCGTGCCCTTCGCTCTCCAGGGGCGTCAGGCGCAGCCCCGCGAGCTGCTGGGCTGGCAGCGGCGCGTTCTCCAGCACGAACTTCACCTGGAAGAGGGGCTGGCCCGCGCTGTCGCGCTCGGCCTTGAGCGCGCGCACCAGCTTCTCGAAGGGCAGGTCCTGGTGCTCGTAGGCTTCCATGGCCACCCGGCGTACCCGCCCGAGCAGCTCGCGGAAGGTGGGCGAGCCCGAGACGTCGGTCCGCATCACCAGCTGATTGGTGATGAGCCCGATGAGCGCTTCCACCTCTTCCCGGGTGCGGTTCGCGATGTCCGTGCCCACCGCCAGGTCGCTCTGGCCGGTGTAGCGGTGCAGCACGACATTGAAGGTCGCGAGCAGGGTCATGAACAGCGTGCCCCCCTCGCGCCGGCTCAGGGCTTCGAGCTCTCGGACCAGGTCCAGCGGAAGCACGCAGCGCTGCGTCTCTCCCCGCCGTTCACTGCTCGGGGCACGCGGAGCGTCGGCGCGAAGCTGGAGCCGCGGCAGCCCGTCGAGCTGCCGCGTCCAGTAGGACAGCTGCGCCTCCAGGACGCGGCCCTCCAGCCAGCGCTGCTGCCACAAGCTGTAGTCGGCGTACTGGAGGGGCAGCTCGCGCAGCGGGGACGGCTGGCCGCGGGAGAACGCCTCATAAAGCGCCGCCAGCTCGCGCACGAACACGCCGATGGACCAGCCGTCCGCGACGATGTGGTGCAGGGTGATGCAGAGGATGTGGTCGCCGGCGCCGAGCCGCAGCAGCCGCGCGCGCATGAGGGGACCCTGGCGCAGGTCGAAGGGCTGCGCCGCGTCCTGTCGGGCCAGCCGCCGGCCCTGCTCCTCGCGCTCGTGCTCCGCCAGTGCGCCGAGGTCCACCACCGGCAGCGGGCGGGACAGGGGCGGAAGGATCTGCTGGACCGGCTGCCCGCCGGCCTCCACGAATACCGTCCGCAGGGCCTCGTGGCGCCGCTCGAGTTCCTCCAGGCTGCGCGCGAGGGCACCCACGTCCAACAGCCCGTCCAGGCGGACCGCACAGGGCATGTTGTAGGCCGGAGAGCCCGGATGGAGCTGCTCGAAGAGCCAGAGCCGCTCCTGGGCGAAGGACAGGGGGAGGCGCTCCGGACGCGGAGCGGGGCGGAGCGCTGGCGTCCCTGGCCCTTGCTCCAGAAGGAGGGCGGCGGCGACCTTCCGCGCGAGCCCGGCCACCGTGAAGTCCTCGAAGAGGAGGCCCAGGGGCAGCTCCACCTGGAACGCGCTGCGAATGCGAGAGACGACCTGGGTGGCGAGCAGGGAGTGCCCACCCAGCTCGAAGAAGTCATCGTGGATGCCCACCCGCTCCACCCCGAGCAGCTCGCCCCATGACGCGGCGATGCGCTCCTCGGTGGGCGTCCGCGGCGCGACGAAGGGCCTGCCTTCCTCCATCCGACTGTCGCCGGGGGGCGGCAGCGCCTTGCGGTCCACCTTTCCGTTGGGCGTCAGCGGCAACGCCTCCAGCGGGACGAAGACGGACGGCACCATGTACCCGGGCAGCCGCTGCTGCGCGAAGGCTCGCAGGGCGCCCACATCCAGCGTCTGCCGCGGCCTGGGGACGGTGTACGCCACCAGCCGTTTGTCGCCACCGGCCTCCTCCCTCGCGACGACCACCACCTGCGCCAGGGCCGGGTGCTGGCCCAGCACCGCCTCGACTTCTCCCAGCTCGATGCGGAAGCCCCGCACCTTCACCTGGAAGTCGGCCCGGCCCAGGTACTCCACCGTGCCGTCCGCGCGCCAACACGCCACGTCTCCGGTCCGGTACAGCCGCGCCCCCGCCTCGCCGCCCAGCGCATCCGGGATGAAGCGCTCGGCGGTCAGTTCCGGCCGTCCCAGATAGCCGCGCACCACGCCCTCACCACCGATGTACAGCTCCCCGGCCACCCCCACGGGTACGGGCTCCAGCGACGCATTGAGGATGTAGAGCGTGGTGTTCGCGATGGGCCTGCCAATGGGGACCGGTCCCCCCGCCGCATCCACCCCGTGCGTGGTGGACCACACCGTGGTCTCCGTCGGGCCGTACATGTTCAGCACCGACGGCACGACTTGCGCCAGCTCCGCCGCCAGCGCGGGTGGCAGCGCCTCACCGCCCACCAGCAATTGCCTCAGCGTGGAGAGCGCCTGCCGCGCCGGGGGCTCCAGCATCAGGGCGCGTGCCAGCGACGGCGTGCACTGCAGGTGTGTCACCTGGTGCCGCACTATCTGCTCGGCCAGCCCGTCCACCTCGCCCGTGCCGGCCACCACCACCTGGAAGCCCCGGCTCAGCGTCCAGAGCAGCTCCAGCACGGAGATGTCGAAGGAGATGCTCGTCACCGCCAGCCAGACGCCCGCGGCTGGCGCGTCCAGTCGGGCGTCCATCGCCGCGAAGAAGTTGAGGACGTTGCGGTGCTGCACCACCACGCCCTTGGGCCGGCCGGTGGAGCCCGAGGTGTAGATGACATACGCGGCGTTGTCGGGCCGGGCACCGCCCTGGACGGCCACCCGCGCCTGCCCGGCGGGCTCTTCCAGCGCATCCACGCACAGCACCGCGCCCTCGTGCGGGAGGCCGCCGGCCAGCCGCCGCTGTGTCACCAGCACCGGCGCGCCCGAGTCCTCCAGCATGAGGGCCAGCCGCTCGCGCGGGTACGACGGGTCCAGCGGCACGTAGGCGCCGCCCGCCTTCAGCACGCCCAGCAGGCCCACCATCATGTCCAGCGAGCGCTCCACGCACAGGCCCACCCGCACCTCGGGCCCCACCCCCAGCGCCCTGAGCCGTGCCGCGAGCTGGTTGCCGCGCAGCTCCAGCTCGCCGTACGTGAGCGAGGCGTCCTGGTAACAGACCGCCACCGTGTCCGGAGCGCGCCTCGCCTGTTCCTGGATCAGCATCGGCACGCTGACCTCGCGGAGGAAGGCGGCCCGGGTCTGGTTCCAGTCCCTCAGCACCTGCTGCCGCTCGCCGGCCGTCAGCAGCGGCAGCTCCGAGAGGCGCCGGTCCGGTGCGGCGACGATGCCCTCCAGCAGCGTGCGCAGGTGGTCCACCAGCCGGTCCACGGTGGTGGCCTCGAACAGGCTGCTATTGTACTCCAGCGAGCCGGTGAAGCCCTCCGCGGTGTCGTTGAGCGACAGGCTCAGCTCGTACGCGGCCACGCCGGTATGCACCTCCACGAGCTGCGAGCCCAGCCCGGGAAGCCGCGGCGCGCGGGTGTCTCCCTGGAGGACGAACAGCACCTGGAACAACGGCGGGTGGCGCTGGCTGCGCTCCGGCCGCAGCACCTCCACCAGCTTCTCGAACGGTGTCTCCTGGTGGGCGTACGCCCCCAGCGCCAGCTCGCGCACCTGGCCCAGCAGCTCCCGGAAGGTGAGGGCCCCCGAGAGCCGCGTGCGCAGGACGACGAGGTTGAAGAACAGGCCGATGAGCTCGCGGAGCTCGGCGCGGGTGCGGCCGGCGATGGCCGTGCCCACGCTGATGTCCTCCTGTCCCGAGTGGCGATGCAGCAGCGTCTGGAAGCCCGCCAGCAGCAGCATGAAGGGCGTGACACCCTCGCGCTGGCAGAGGTCCTTGAGCGCCCTGGACAGCTCCCCGGACAACCGCACGGGCCGGGTGGCTCCACGGTACGTCTGCACGGCCGGGCGCGGGCGGTCCGTGGGCAGCTCCAGGGCCGGAGGCGCGCCCGCGAGCTGCTGGCGCCACCACGACACCTGCTGGTCGAGCACCTCGCCCTGGAGCCAGTCGCGCTGCCAGAGGGCGTAGTCCCCATACTGGAGGGGCAGCTCCGGCAGCGGCGAGGGTCGGCCCGCGCTGAAGGCGCCGTAGAGCACTCCCAGCTCCCGGAGGAGGACGCCCATGGACCCGCCATCCGAGATGATGTGGTGCATCGTCGCCACCAGCAGGTGCTCCTGCCCGCCCAGCCGGAGCAGCCTGGCGCGCAGCAGCGGGCCTCGGCTCAGGTCGAAAGGCCGGCGTGCCTCCTCGGACGCCAGCCGCAGGGCCTCCTGCGGCCTGGACGCGCCGGGCTCCGGCTCGAGCTCCACCACCTCGAGGGGGAGCCGCGCCGCCGGGGAGACGACCTGCACCGGCTGGCCGTCCCGGGACTCGAACGTGGTGCGCAGGACCTCGTGCCGCCGGACCAGCTCCTCGAAGCTGTGCTCCAGCGCCCGCACATCGAGGTGGCCCTCCAGCCGCAGCGCGCCCGGGATGTTGTAGAGAGGGCTGCCCGGCTCACGCTGCTCGAAGAACCACAGCCGCTGCTGCGCGGAGGTCAACGGCAGCTCCCGCCGCACCGGCGCGGCGCGCGGCGGGGCGGCGGGCGCCGGCGCCACCGGCTTCGTCATCGACTTCAGGGTGAACAGCTGCCACGCCAGCTGCGAAAGGCTCGGGCCCTGGAGGAGCAGCTCCATCTGCAGGGGCACGCCCAGGCCCTGCTCGATGTCGTGGGACAGCTCCACCGCGGCCAGTGAGTCCAGGCCATGGCGGGTGAGGGGGACGTGAGGATTGACATGCTCCCGCCCCACCTTCAGCCGCTCGGCGAGCCGGTCCACCAGCCAGGCCTCGATGCCCGCGGCCGTGCCCGGTGTCCGCAGCGCGTCCCGCATGGGCTCCTGCCTCGGCGGGGGCGCGGGGAGCGCCGGGGCCTTCGCCGGCGCATCCGAACGCTTCCACGCGTGCACGGCCCGGAGCTCCCCGGCGAGGAACGCCGCCCGGCAGGCATGCCGCTGAATCTTTCCGCTCGAGGTCTTCGCGATGCTCCCGGGCTCGAGCAGCGCCAGCGCATCCAACTGGACCTCGTGCACCTCCGACAGGCGCTGGCGGATGGCGCCCACGACCTCTCCGGGGTCGGCTTGCAGGCGCGAATCCAGCTCCTGGACCAGGATCAGCCGCTCCTCGCCGTCCACCTCGGCCGAGAAGGCAGCGCCGCACCCTGGCCTCAGCGCGGGATGGCTCTGCTCCACCGTCAGCTCGAGGTCCTGGGGGTAGTGGTTGCGTCCACGCAGGATGATGAGGTCCTTGAGGCGCCCGGTGATGAGCACCTCTCCGTCCCCGGCCAACGTGCCCAGGTCTCCGGTGCGCAGGTAGCGTGACGCGGTGCCCCCGAGAGCGGGGCGCGCATGGAAGGTATGCGCCGTCTCGGCCGGCTTGCCCCAGTAGCCGAGCGCCACGCTCGGCCCGCGGACCCAGAGCTCACCCACCCGGCCCGCCGCGCATGGCTCCAGCGTCTCGGGGTCGATGACGAGGACTTCCTGGTCCGGCAGCGTCCGTCCGCACCCGACGTAGGTGCGCGCCTCCGGAGCGTCCGGCCTGGCCGGCACCGCCTGGTTGCGGGCCAGCGCCCCGGCATCCAGCGTGTGGAGCACAGGCGCACACCGCGCTACGCCGCCGGTGACGATGAGGGTGCCCTCCGCCAGGCCGTAGCACGGATAGAGCGCCTCGCGGCGGAAGCCGTGGGGCGCGAAGGCCTGTGTGAAGCGCTCCATCGTCTCCGCGCGGATGGGCTCGGCGCCACAGAAGGCCACTTCCCAGGTGCTCAGGTCCAGGTGCTGGCGCTGCTCGGGGGTGCTCTTGCGCACGCACAGGTCGAAGGCGAAGTTGGGACCTCCGCTGATGGTGCCCCGGAAGCGAGAGACGGCCTCCAGCCAGCGCAGGGGGCGGCGAAGGAAGGACAGCGGCGACATCAGCGTGCAGGGGAAGCCCGCGTATAGCGGCTCCAGGATGCCGCCGATGAGGCCCATGTCGTGGTACGGCGGCAGCCAGATGACGCCCACGCTCTCACGCGGGCGCACCTGGAAGGCGTGCGAGATGAGCCCCAGGTTGTGCAGCAGGTTGCCATGCGTGAGCATGACCCCCTTGGGCGTACCCGTGGAGCCGGAGGTGTACTGGAGGAAGGCCAGCCGGTCTCCAGCGAGCCCCTCGGGCCGGGCCCAGCCGTCCTCCAGGCCCCCGGGCAGCTCGTCCGTCGCCATCCAGTGGAGCTCGCGGAAGTCCGGCGCCTGCTCGAAGATGAACTCCGCCATCGCCAGGATGCCGGACGTGGTGAGCACCACCGACGCTTGCGCATCCTGGATGATGGCGCGAAGCCGCGGCAGGGTGCGGTCCAGTCGCGCCGGGTCGGGCGGGTAGGCGGGCACGGCCACCACTCCGGCGTAGAGGCACCCGAAGAAGCCCGCGACGTACTCCAGCCCCGGCGGGTAGAGCAGCAGCACCCGCTCCCCGGCGGGCACCCGCGCCCGCAGTGCCATCGCGATGCGCCGCGCGCGCTGGTCCAACTCCGCGTAGCTCAGCGTCTGCTCTTCGCCTTCTTCATCACCGAGGAACGTGAAGAGCCGCCGGGACCCCTCCGAATCGGCACGGTGCAGCAGGAGGTCCACGAGCGAAGCCGGGGCGATTCTGGAAGAGGCGCTCATCGGATGGTTTCCAGACGGTATGAAGT
The DNA here is from genome assembly GCF_010894435.1 of Pyxidicoccus trucidator. NCBI lineage: Bacteria > Pseudomonadati > Myxococcota > Myxococcia > Myxococcales > Myxococcaceae > Pyxidicoccus > Pyxidicoccus trucidator. The sequence continues at coordinate 12,934 of NZ_JAAIXZ010000022.1, forward strand.
CAAGAGGACTGTGTGTTGGCGGGAGCAGCCCGGCGCGGCGAGACGGGCACGCGGTGACGCTGGAAGCCTGACCTGGCGGCAGGCCCGAGGCGGCGGGGCGATTCCCGCTGGCCCCATTCCGGAGGGACCGCTACGGCAGCCCGAGCGCCCCGCGCAGGACTGCGTAGTGCTCAGCGCGCGAGCGGTGCGATACCGCGGCATTGGCCAGGGTGTCGAAGCCGTGGAACGTGCCGGGGTAGTGGTGGAGCTCGGTGGGAATACCGGCCTCGACCAGCCGCTGCGCGTACTGGATGCCTTCGTCCCGGAGTGCATCGATCTCCGCCGTCATGACGTACGCTGGCGGCAGGCCTCGGAGGTCGGTCGCCCGCATCGGCGCCGCATACGGCGACGGCACGTCGCGCCCCCGCTGGCTGCCCAGGTAGTGAGACCACATGTGCTCCGAATTCCTGCGGTTCCAGCCAGGCGTGTCGATGAACGTCGACATCGATGGAGTCACCATGCGGTCGTCGGTCACCGGGTAGAGCAGCAGCTGGAATGCAGGCCTCGGCCCTCCCCGATCTCTCGCCAGCAGGGTGACGGCCGCGGCGAGGGCACCCCCTGCGCTCGCCCCGGCGACGGCCACACGCGCCACATCGATTCCCAGCTCAGCGGCGACCTCGGTCGTCCACGTGAATGCCGCGTAACAGTCGTCCAGGCCGGCGGGAAACGGATTCTCGGGGGCCAGGCGGTAGTCCACGGAGATGACGACAGCGCCCGTCGACTTCGCCATCTCCAGACAGCGCGGGTGCTCGAAGTCGAGGTCCCCGATGGCGAACGCGCCCCCGTGGAAGTAGACGATTGCGGGCGAAGGCTCGCGCCGCTCCCGCGGGACATAGGTACGGACCGGGACACCGGCACTCGCCACGCGGTCTCTCACCGCGACCCCGGGCTCCTCCGGCCTCCAGAGGCCCGCGGAGGCCGAGAGCTTGATCCAGCGGTTCATCTTGCTGCGAACCGCTCGGGGATCGCCATAGTCGAGCGTCGGCAGCAGCGCCATGGCCCGTGTGATCTCAGGGCTCACGGTCAGTCCGCTCCAGGCTGTCGTGCGGCCCCCGCGAGTGCACGAGCGAGTAGGCCGTGCGGAGCGTGCGAATGGCGACCAGGTCCTCGGGCTTCGGCTCGGCCTCGTAGCCCCGCTGCTCCTCGACGAAGGCGAGGAACGCGAGGAGGAGAAGGGAGTCGAGGACCCTGGTGTCGACGAGGTTGGTGTCCGGGTCCAGCGCCGTCGGGTCCACACCCAGCCCCGTCAGGAAACGTTGCGCGCGCGCGATGAACTCACCTTCGGTGAGGGGCTCGGAAGCGGCGCCGTGGTTGGAGGTCATGTCGGTCATGCGACCCTCGCTGGGTCGCTGGGGGCCTGGTCCGCGAAGGCCCGCCACATCTCGAGCACGCGCCGGCGGTCCAGCTTCTCCTGCCCGGTGCGAGGCAGTGGATGGGTGATTTCGATGATGCGGCGCGGAGTCCGCACCGCTCCGAGCCGGGTCCGCAGGCCGCTGCTCAGCGCGGCCGGGTCGCTCGCGGTCCCGGGCAGCAGCCGCACGAGCAGGCCAAGGTCTTCGCTACCATCGGGAAGTTGGATGGGCACGGCCGCGGCCTCCTGGACTCCAGGCACGTCAAGCGCCGCTTCCTCGATCTCGATGAGGTAGACGGAGAAGCCGCCCTTCATCACGACGTCCTTCAGCCGCCCCATGACCCAATACCTGCCCCGCTCATCCCGCCTCATGGTGTCGCCGGTTCGGAACCACGAGCCCACGAACGCCGCCGCAGTGGCGCCAGGATTGCGGAAGTAGCCGTCGAAGAGGGTGGGGCCGGACAGCTCGAGCTCGCCTTCGCCGGGACCCTCGACGACCCTTCCCGAGGCGTCGCGCAGCCGGGCCTTCAGCAAGGCGGGCTGCCCGATGGAGTTCCGACCCATCCCGAGCTCGTCGTACTCGCCGAAGAAGGCGGCGCACATCGTCTCGGTGAGCCCGAAGGCGTTGAGCAGCCCGACGTTGAAGCGCCGCTGGAACCGGTCCTGGGTACGCTGCGAGAGCGGCGAGCTCCCGGTGATGCAGATCGGCGGCGCCCGCGTGCCCGGCCTCGGTGCCGCGGCATGGTTGAGCAGCTCGATGAGGTGTGGCACCAGGAACGTCTGGTCGATCTCGTTCTCTTCGACCCTGCGCCAGTAGTCACGCGCCGTCTTGAGCTCCAGCTCCGGGAGGACGACCACCGCCGCGTCGGCGCAGACGGCCCAGGTGTAGTGGAGGTTGAGGACCCCGGAGCCAGACAGACGCATGCTGCACGCGACGCGGGCGGGCGCCTCGCCGCGGTGCCGGACCACGGCCGCCGCCGCCGCGTACATCGTGGTCGACAGCCGGGTATGGGTCATGACGATTGCCTTGGGATCGCCCGTGCTGCCCGAGGTGTAGGACAGCAACGCCGCGTCTTCGGGCATGCCCTGGCGTGGCTCGTGCGTCCTGGCCCCGTTCAGCCGCGAAACGGACAGCTCCGGCTGCAGCGAGACAATCGCCTCCGGCTCACTGTGCCCGAGGACGGAGTCACGCAGGCGCTCACCCCATGCGCTGTCCACCAGGAGGGCGGCGGCCTTGAGGCGCCATACCGCCAGCAGGAGGGGGAGCATGTCCGGGTGGTCCGCCAGCACCACGGCCCAGAGCCTTCCTTCAGACAAGCCCGCCGCCGAGAGCCGTCTGCTCAGCTGCTCGCTGCGCTCCACGAGCTGGGACCACGTCCAGGATGCACCGACGTGAGGCTCTCGCTGGAAGATCAACGCTGGCCGCTCGGGCTGCTGCTCCGCCAGCTTCGCGTAGATGTCGAAGAGGTTCGTCATCGGATGGCCTGCGCTCCTTGTCGAGGAGGTTGGGGGAGGGAACGTCCCGTCGCGGTCCGGCCATCTTGGGCCAGCGGACAGGGCAGGTAGGCCGCCAGGATGTGATCGCTGAGGTTCCCCAGGCAGCTGAGGTTGGCCAGCCCAGGCCCATGGGCCAGTCCAGCGAGCGCCGGCAACTGGAGGCGCGGAACCAGGCCGCGCAGCGCGAGCGTGGAGTCCAGCTGGCGCATGACGGATGCCTCATCCGTCAGCGAGCACCCCACGCGGGCCTCCACGAGGTGGCGGCAGTCGCCGAGCAGCCGCACGAGCGCGCTGAGCGGGCACGCTCCCGTGCATATCGCCACGGCATCGAACTCCTGGCGCACCACCTCGTCCGGTTGCTCCACGACGACATTCGCCAGGCCGTTACGGCTGAGCTGGAGCTCGCGCACCCGGCCGACGATGAAGGAGAGCTTCCGGTGCCGCGCCAGCTGGGTCAGCGCTCCCGGCGACATGACGCCGCGGTCGGTCCGGCGCATGAACTCGTGTCGCTGGGACTCGGCGAGTTGTCCCCAGGCGACGAGCTGCGGGTCGGAATAGATCGAGTTCTCCAGGAACGACTCCGCCCGCGAGTACGGAAGAGACGGAGCCACGAACGTCAGCTCCAGGTCCTCTCCGTACTTGTGGATCAGCGACAGCGCGAGGGACACCGCGCTCTCGCCGCACCCGACGATGCACACCCTGCTGCCAGGCGCCAGGTAGATGGCAGCAAGCTCGGCCTGCGTCATGGTCGGGGTGATGACGCGGTGGGCGACGTCCTTCGTGTAGGGCAGCGACCTCGGCAGGCCCGGTCCCGTCAAGACGAGGCCCCGCTCGGCGAGCAGGGTGTCCCGCGCTCCCGCCGCCGTCTCGCACCGCAGCAGCCACCCGCGGATGTCCAGCCGGACGTCCGTGACGGTGGCCAGCCGCAGCTCCACCCCGTTGACCGCCCGTGAGAGGGCCCAGGCCATATACTTCGAGAACTCACGGTGCGTGGGGAAGGAGGCGCCCGTGTCGATCCACCGCCGATACTCGCCGATGTGCACCAGATAGCTCTGCCAGGAGAACCGCGTCATTGCCGCGTCGATCTCCTGGCCTCCGGCCCCCAGGCGGCTGGTGCTCTGATAGGGGAACCCGACGTCCTTCTCCGGCCGCGTGCCGAGTATCTCGTGTCCGCTCGTGAACCCGTGCCGCCCAGTCCAGGATGCCGCGACCTCCCGCCGCTCGACGAGCGTCACCCTCAAAGGCCCGTACCCGAGCTCATTGAGTACGTGCACCTTCGCGGCGATGGCGACGGCCTTCGGGCCGGCGCCGACCACCACAAGGTCCGTGCTGGACTGGCTCGGCGCTGTCACCGGGTGACGTCCCAGGCCAGGTGGTGGCAGTCGAGCCGGAAGCCATTGCGCAGGTAGGCCCGGTGGGCGAGGTGCCGCTGATAGCCGGTGTCGAGGTGGACGGCGTCGCACCCCAGCCGCCGCGCCTCCTCCTGGAGGTGCCGCAGGATGGCGGAGCCAAGCCCCGTACGGTGGCGCGAGGCCACGGCCACGAGATCGTCGATGTAGAGGATGTGGCCCCAGGCCATCGTGCGCAGGAAGCGATAGCCAGCCGCCGCCGGAACGGCGTCTCCGTCCTGGATGTACACGAGCCGGTAGCCTTCACCGGTCTGGGCGCGCCAGCGCTCGACGAAGTCCTCTTCCGACTTGAGGTGCGGCCTCAGCTCCTTGAACGCCTTGAAGCACTTGCGGACCTCCGCCTCATCGCGCGCAAGGCGCACATCGGTCGATACGCTCATCGGGGTTCCTCCTTCGGCCGGTGGGGCATGGCCACGACGCACGTGCCAAGCCGATTGGTCATCTGCCAGAGCAATTCCATGCCGCACTCCTCGAAGAGGTCGCTGAGCATGTCGGCGGTGAAGCCCTGCGAGAAGAAGTGCCTCCGGCCGGTGAAGGTCACTCCCCCTCGCGCTCCATGGGTGATCGTCAAGGGCTCGACACCGCAGGCGGCGTAGTAGCGCTGCCGGATGTAGGTCGAGTATTCGCTGGTATTGAAGACGGAGACGAGCAGCAGCGCGTTGGGCACGCTGCCGAGCTGCCGGAGCAGCTCGGCCGGGTCGCGGAACCCCCCCAGGAAGTTGAAGGGGAGGTGGATGAGCAGGCGCTCCCCGGGGACTTGATGCCGCCACTGCTGGAGGTCGAGTGCGTTGGCGGCCACCGCGTTGGCCCGTCCCTCGAGTCCCTCGGCGACGATCCTCGCCTGGAGATTGGAGATCGCCTCGGGGTCCAGATCCACGCCGAGGTACCGGACACTGGCCGAGCGCGAGACCTCGAGGGTGCGCCCGTCAAAGCACCCAAGCTCCACGAGGGCATCGCGGCGATAGCGCTGGATTGCGTTGAACGCGACCAGGGCCTCGAGCTGCAGGAGCGAGAACACCTCGTTGGGGAAGTTCGCGACACGCATCACCATGGCCGAGCCGTCCTCGGCGCCGTAGAAGTTGGTGTCGTGAGCCGCCTCTGCTTCGAATGGTTCTGGCCGCCTCATGCGACACCCCGTGTCTGTTCCAGGCTGGAGAGCACCGTGCGTGCCGTGAGCTCCGCGATGCCCGGAGCCAACCGGATTCCCGAGCCATGCGTTCCCGTCGCCAGGGTGACGCGGCCCCCAAGCGCCATGCAGGGCGCGATGACGGGCTCGAACTCGGGCGTATAGGTATCCACGAAGACCCGGTGCCCCGAGACGGACCAGTGCCCCTTGCCGAGCAGCGGGTCAAGGAAGCCGCTGGCGCGCTCGAGCACGATGTCGGCCATCGCATGAGGCGCGTCCGGGGCCACGTCCCACTCGTCGTGACGGAGGCTCAAGCGGTACCCGCCGCCGGCATGCGCCGGGTGGAAGTAGATGTCCGCGCCCGGCCAGCCCACCGCGGCATTGGCGCGCAGGCTCGCGTCGACTTCGATGTTCAAGCCGAAGACCCGCTTGGTCCGCAGGCCCCGGGCGGCGGACCATTCCCGGGTCCGCTCGCTCCAACCCGGGAACCACGGGCCCAGGGTCAGCACGACATGTCCGGCGGAATAGCTCCGGCCGTCCGCGCACGTCACCGTAGCCCCCCGAGGGCGCTCGTCGAGCGCGACAGCCGTCGTGTGCTCCACCACCTGCCCCCGGCCCGAGCGCGTCACTTCTTGCGCGAGCACATGGCACCACGCTTCGGGGTCGATGACGAAGGCGTCGCCGACGAGCTCGCGTACCCCGTCCGGTGAACGCCAGCCGGGCGGGGCTCCGGGGGCGCCGCGCGCCAGGGGTGTCGCGACGTGGGACTGCAGGTCGGCTCCGGGGTCGACATACCAGGTCATTGGAACCTGGCGGCGGTACGCGGTCGCCTGCGCGCCGCGGGCCTCGTGCCAGGCCCAGCTGGTCTCGACCAGCTGACGGTGGAGGGCGGTCCGGAAGTAGGGGATGTCGATCGCTCCAGAGTGCCTGGAAGCGCCCCGTCCGATCACGTCCCGCTCGAGGACCGTGACGGACGTGCCCGGGGCGCGCTCCAGCAGGGTCGCGGCCGTGGCCAGGCCGATGAGGCCGCCGCCAACCACGAGGACATCTGGGTTGAGGTCATCCACCATGGACCACCTCCCGCCACCAGAACGAGATGACCGTGAGGTCCCCGGTCGAGGTGTTCGTAATCGAGTGCAGCGCACCCGCCGGCACGGTGAGCCGGGTCCCGGGGATCAGCCCGATGTCCTGGCCGCTGACCATCGCCCTCCCGAGGCCCTCCTGGACCAGCCAGGTCTCCTCGCTCGCGTGCTGGTGCGGCGAGGTGGCGCCGCCCGGCTTCACGGTGAAGACCATCGCTCCGTAGCGGAGGCCTCGGGCTTCCGCCTCGACTTCACCGAACACTTCCGTGGGATCCGAGAACATGGGTCCGCCAGCATCGGGATGTTTCACACCTATCTCCTCAGCGATGCGGGAAGACACGCATTCAGCTCGGCACGGGTCAGGGTCCGGTAGGTCCCGGTGCTCGCGGTCTCGGGCTTCACGACGCCCCGCTCGGACTGCTCCAGCGAGGGGGTGCCTGGCAGGCCCAGTGCGTGCCACACCCGCTGCGCCGCCTTGGGCAGGATGGGGTAGGCGAGGAGGGCGAAGCCGTACAGCCAGGCGGAGGCCGCATCCGCGGTGATGTGGAGTGCCGGGGTCCGTTGCAGCCAGCGCTCGACGCACGAGAACGCACCGGCGAGGTCGAAGGTCGCGGGGGTCAGGAAGGAGGACTGGATGCCGAGCTCGGTCTCCAGGTAGCGCATGACACCTGCGTCCCAGGCTGTCGCGCCGACAGCCATGCGGAGGGCCTCGTTCGTGACCGCAGCCATGCGGGCGCCGAGCTCGTTGTGGAACTGGAGGAACTCGTCGGCCCGGAACGTGAGGCGTCCGAACTCGGGGTTGCGCAGGCAGAGGTAGGCTCGCACGAGGTCCACCTCGGCGCCGCCGAGGGTGACGATGTCACCCGCCCAGATGACATGGCCCCGGCTGGTGGAGAACTTGCTCCCGTCGAGGTCATAGAAGTAGTTGACCAGGAAGTGGTCCATCGGCTTGTACATCTCCTGGCCGAGAGCGCAGCCAACGGCGCCGACCAGGAACGGCACGGTGTTGTCGATTCCGAACGAGAGGACGCACGTCACGTCCGAGTCCCGGGCCAGCGGGTTGCGGTCCGAGCCCGTGAGCTGCCGGTACCGCTCTCCCGCGACGAAGTGACAGCCAATCAGCAGCGCCGAATACGAGAAGATGGCCTGGCCCTTCGAGACCTCGGGATGCTCGAACGGGATTCCCCAGGGGCTGGGGACCGTCAAGCGGATGGAGGGGCCGTTCGCGTCGAGATACCGCCTGGCGATTTCGATGAAGTCACGGCGGACATGCGCCTGCTCCAGGTGCTCGAGGATGGCCGGCGAGCCCTTCCGCAGGTCCAGGAAGAGCGAGGAGCGGTCCTCGAAGCGCAGGGTGCCGGGGAAGTAGGCCGTGCCCGGGCTCCGCATCTGCGACGGCGAGAAGTGGCCGCCGCACGACTCGCAGAAGAAGCCGACGAGCGGCTGCTCACAGTAGAGACAGCGGCCCTTGAGCCAGCCGCTCACGATCGGGTCACCGACCCCCGGCCGCCACGCCCCCTCCGATGCCGGCGCGCCGCCCGTCTCCGCGAGGATGGGCAGTGGCTCGGAGCGGACCGCCGCGTTGCCGGCCCGGATGATGCCGTTCAGGAAGTCGCGGTTGACCGTCTCGTAGACACCGGCCCACTCACGGTCCAGCGGGTTGATCAGGTCGTCGTATTCGATGCCGAGCGCCGCCAGGTCTTGCGTGATCTGCTCATGGAAGCGGTTGGCGACCGTGGCCGGAGTCGAGCTCTCCACATAGGCCTTGATGAGGACGTGGGCCTCGTGCACGTCCGAGAGGGAGATCATCTTGACGTCGGCGCCCGCGCGTTGCAGGTGCCGGCGCAGGACGTCCATCTTCAGCAGCGGACCCGCGACATGGCCCAGGTGTGCACGGCCGTTCGGCACCAGGCACACCGGCGTGAGAAAGAACTTCCGACCGCGCAAACCAAGCTTATGCATGCAGACGCTCCCGGGCGGGCGTCACCCGCGATAGTTCGAGCTCTTCGCTCCACCGTGACGAATTCGTGGCTGCTCGCGTCGAAGCCTGGCGAGGTCAGCGCGCAGGCTCCGGCCGCCATGGGTCAGGGGCGCGCCATCGAGCAGGTGGCGCGCCGCCCGTCACGTCCCGCGGTCTCAGGTGCCCCTCACGCTGTTCGGGGGCGCTCACGGCCGGGCTCCACAGGAGGCAGTCTTTGGGGCAGCGGGCGCGGGCCGGTCCGAGGTCTGCTCACCGATGAAGCGGCCGATGATGGAGGCGAGCTCTCCCGGCCGGTCGTGCATGCAGTAGTGGGTAGCGCCTGGAAGCTCGAGGAAGCGCGCGTTGGGGAGGGTGTTCGCGACCCTCAGCCCGTGCCTGGACGAGACTATCCGGTCGAGCTCCGCGCCGATCACGAGGACTGGGGCCCGGATCTCGCGTACATCCGTCTCGATGGAGCACTTCCAGAACTCACGGATCTGCTTCGCGTACTGGAGGGTCGACTCGTTGGTGGTGTACGGCGCCATGATGTATGGCATGAGGCTTGGATCAATGCGCCCGAGGACTTCCGCTCCGAAGTCCGACCGCTGATCCGACTGGGTGCGCCCGGCGTTCAAGGAGTCGAGGATCGTGGTTCGCACAAGCGGGGCCATGCTTGGCGACCGGCTCAGCAGCTGGAAGACCTTCTCCAGCGCGCGCTCGTAGGTAGTGTCGAGGCTTGAATCACCGAAGGGACGGTAGTTCCCCGCGAGGAAGACCATCGACGCGACGCTGTGCGGATGTTCGAGGTAGTACCGCGCACACAGCTTTGGCCCGGTGCACCACCCGATGAGGTGCACCGGCCCGTCCGTCGCCTCGTCGATGATGGCCGCGAGCTCCTGGACATGGTCGTCGAGCATCGCGGTCTGGCCATCTTCGCGGAGGGACCTCAGCTGCCAGATGACCACGCGATGGTCCCGAGCCAGCTGGTCGATGAAGCGCAGCCAGTAGCCTCGGTCTTGCGCAATGGCGTTGACGATGACGACGTACGGGCCCGTCTCGCCGAAGACTTGAAAGGTCGTGCTCCCTCCGCGCGACACGCCAAGATGCGGCACCCCTGGGAGGCCGGTGAGGCGTGCCCGCTCGGCGTCGTGCGCGCCGGAGTGGTGGCGATGCCAGGCGGAGACGAGGTCCGCGAGCTCAGCGGAGGTGGCGACGTCCGCGACCTGGACGTGCCCCGCGGCTGCCGCGCCGGCTCCGGATTGCGCCGCGACAAGGGCGTTCCGGGCCGCTTCCGTCCTGAGCTCGAAGAGGCCATCTACAGCCGAGAGGGCGGACGGCGCGGCCCCGAGACGCAGGTCAACACCGTAGGCGCCGCCAATCAGCTCGCCCAGGCTGGGGGGGCCGCTGTTCGCGGAAGCCGTGATGCGGTATCGGCCGGGGGGGGCGGAGCGCAGCGCGAGAATCGCGTTTGCCGCGCTCGATGCGCTCAGAAAGCGCACGGTTGCTGGAAGCGTGCTCTGAAGCGCACGCTGTCCGAAGTAACCCGGCTCCCGGGAACGTACCTCCTGGAGCGTTTCGTCCAGGGCCTGGAGAAGAATGGAGAACGCATTCGGTGCGAGCGCGTCGGGCCCTGCCGCCACGGGCTCCAGCTCGAAGTGCCTGTAGGTGACTCCGGCACCGCGGGCGTGCTCGACAAGGTCGTCCCTGTCGTTCATGCCCAGATACGTCACGTGCCAGATTTCATCGAGCGAAGACCCACCCGGACCGGCGCGCAGGGGCGCGAGGCCCTCGTGTTGGACCTGAAGACGCTCACCCGGGTCGTGGCCAAGCAGGGAGATGAGCGCCGCCCGCGCTTCGGCGACCCGTGCGCGCGGGGCGGAGAGGTACACGTCTGTCAAATTGACGAGCCGCGCGGCGATACGAATTCCGACCGGGCAGGCCGACCTGACCCAGATCATATACCACCGAAAGCCATGCGGTGGCGGGCAATGCCCCCTGGGCTCTCTGCGATGAGCGAGTGGCTTACCGGGTCGAAAGATCCGGTGTCGCCAGTCGCGAAGGCAACCTTCAGCTTCCGTACCTCCTCACTCATCTTCTTCTCATTCTCTCTTTAGAGAAGCCCAGTGTCGTGGAGCAGTGATGCTGGAAATGTGCAGAATCTACAGACGGCGCAGCACGGTGCGTCAAAAGCAGTCGGGTGCCGTTTGCGATTGAGCGCAGGGTGCTTGAGTCCGTGAAATCTGCGCTCTCAGAAAGTCGCGTCTTTCTAAAGTAACCTATCAGACGTGTCAATAGCCGCTGGTGCAGCCCGTTCGGAGCCGGGCACGGGGTTCCGTTCTGACCTATGCCATTCTGCCCCTCAGGTGGCGCACGCTTGCGGTGGGGCCGAGACTCATGTGATGGGTTTCGAGGTTGCCCGCCGCGTTGTAATCTCACTACAACGCACGATGATCTTTAGACTCCACCATATCGGCATCACGGTCGAATCGCTCGCGACGGCGCATGGGCAGTTGAACCTCACCTATCAAGAGACACACGTCCAGCGCGACATCCCAACATTGGCCTGCCTGGATGAAGTCTCGATCATTCGTCAGCCCACCTTCGCCATCTCTTTGCACGCCAGGAAAGAGAGCCTGGACATCGAACTCATCGAGTACCCGGTCGTTACGCCGAAGCGCGGAGCCTTGATTCCCTGGGAGTTTGCTCCCGAGCACAGCATTGAGGCAGTCAAAGCGACCCTTCGGGAGCTTTCTCCGAAAGCGCGTCAAGGATTCTCATTTGGCGAACTGGTTTCACTGACGAATGGCTACCGGGCGCTGAACGCCGTGGTCGTCCCCGTGGAGGACATTGCCGCAGAGCACGCTTTCTGGGGGCGTCTTGGCTTCAAGAGCGTCCATGCTGATGAAGCTCTGGTCGTGCTGCGTCACGACCCATGCGTGCCCCCCGCCGGACCGCGATACATTCTTCTCTACGCCGTCCCCTATGCCGTTCCTCACTTCACCGACATGGCGGGCATTTCTGAGATTGCCCTTCTGTGCAGCTCGTGCGCGTCTGCATACAAACGCTTCCCCGAGGCCACGTTCCGAACGAGCATCAGTGAGGTGCGGATTGCGGGGCGCAGACTGAACATCGGCTATGTCCGCTCCCCGGCAGGCGTTCTGGTCGAGCTATTCGCCTTGGTGCTTTCCTGAGGGCTTCTTGGCAACGAACAGCGCCCAGCCGACGTTTCCGCGCTGCGCCATGTCGACCCAGAATGCGAGGCCGTCGAGGGTCCGCTTGACGAGCTCATCTCCCACCTGCTCGGTGAGTTCATTCTGATTTGCGATCGTCTGGGCTCGCGCGGCTGCATAACTTGCCGCCACGTGCTCTGACCAGTCTTCGATGCGGTGTAGCGTGAAACCTGCGGCGATCAGCTCCTGGGCGTAGCGGTTTACGTCCCACATTTCGGGAGTCCGAACGCGTGCGTAGAGCCGCTCGCGCTGATCTGCCGACAGCCCATGGTTCGCAAGTATGTCGGTGAAGTCAAAGACTCCTCCGGGCTTGAGCACACGGTACGCTTCGCGCAGGATGCGTGGCTTATCTGCTCCATACATCAGTGAGTCCTGGCTCCAGACAATGTCGAAAGCTTCCGCATCGAACGGGAGTTCATGAAAGTCGCCATGCACGTAGCTGATGCGGTCCCGTGCCTTGGACGTCTGTGTCTGGCGCTCGGCCTCGGCAATTTCCACTCGGCTCAGGTTCACTCCAACGACGCGGCAGCCGGAGTGCTCCGCAAGCTGACGAGCGGGTCCGCCGTAGCCGCTGCCCAAGTCCAACACCGAGGTACTCGCGTCCAGGCGAACAGCTGCCGCCATTCGTTCGGTAGTATGGATCATGGCGCGTTGCTGCGAGTCACCTGCCGCGCGTGGCAACCCCAGGTGCAGGTTCTCACCCCAGGTCGTCTTGTAGATGGTGTCCGCCGGGCCATCGTAAAATTCGCGCACGCGGGCGGTCGCCGCGTCTCGTGTCAGCTTGTCCATCTCAATTCTCCCTGTTGAAAAATTGCTTAGAAGTCCTAACAAGACCGCCTCACCGGTATTCCGCACCCATGAGCCTGTCGGCCCTATACCGGTTTTGCAGGGCTTTATATCGGTTCACTGCGGGTGATTCAATGGCCGCGTCGGCAACACCGATGCGGTAGCCGCTTGCTTCCACGACGCGCTGCCCAAACTCGGCGACACCCGCTTTCTGACCTCCATTTTCGACTGTGCCCGTCGTGCGGCTCAGCATCGACGCGCGGCTCGCACCCTCCGAGCAACTCGCGCTGGGCCAATGACCGAGACGCGATCTGCGTTGAGGTGAGTGGCATCGACCGCGGCTCGCTGTCGATGCACTCCGTGCTCTTCGGCTGAGAGTGAGTCCGGGCAGGGGATGTACCGTGTACAGGCCCCAGAAGCCCCGGGTGCACACCGGGCCGTCGTCGAAGACGTCGGGCTCCGAGGCCGACCCCAAGAGCCGCGAGTCGGAGCCAGCGGACGATGAGGTCCTGCGGCTCAAGGACAGGCGGCCAGCACGCCGCGGATGGCCTGCAGCAGTGCCTCGTCCGTCAGCGCCATCTTGGGGCCTCGCCGGGCTGAAGCAGGGGCTGCAGTCCGCCGGCGGGTCCGGTGCCGGTACACCGTGGCGCGAGACACGTGCCAGGTGGCCGTCACGAGCGCCAGTCCGTACGGATTGCCGCAGGAAGGCGAGAATCAGCCCGCCCACCATGTTGCCTGCTTGGTCATTGGGCGGAGCGGTACGGCGCACTGCCAACGGATCGTCCCGTAACCTACGGGTAGCACACGGGAGTGGGCTTGGGTCAGGCGAGGTCGAACAGCAGGGCCTCGGTCGGCACGGAGGCGGAGAGTATCAGCAGCGACTCGTCTGAGATGGCCACTCCGTCCCCTGTCTTCAACGCCACGCCGTTCATTCGTTGCACCTCGCCCGCGCAGCACCTTGCGTCCGCCCGCGCTGTCGCGGTGGGCAATCGCGCCGCTCAGCGGGTAGGTGATGATTTCCATGTCGCGGTGCGAGTGAGTGTCGAAGCCCTTGCCGGGCACCACGCGGTCCTCGTTGCTGACGCGCAGGGCTCGGCCCCCTGTTTTCGGGGGCGGGGTAGATCGCGAACGAGAACGTGTGGTGGGGGCCAGCCAGCCGTGGTTCGCATGGCCGCGTGCTTCGGAGGGTCGAATGTTCATCATGGCGAGTCCTTTCGGCAGAGCGTGTTGGGAGTGGCTCGCCCGTGTCGATGCTCATGATGTGGCCGACCCCCTTTGTCTATTGGCCGGTGACAATGAGAAGCATCGTTCTACCCATGGGACGGCCCTGGACCTACGACTCGGCGGGCCATGGTTCGCGCAGGTGCTCCACGAAGGCCATCACCTATCGAGGAGCCTCAGCCAGCGCGAGGTGGAGGTTGATCCGCTGACTCAGCTGCTCGCTCCGCATGCGCAAGAGCAGGACGCGCACGGAATCCGCGAGCAGGTTCGGCTGGAGCAACATGCGCAGATCGAATTGCCCGACGCGGTAGCACACCGGGTGGAGCGACTGGGTGTAGATGGCGGCGTGTCCGCGCGCTCCCGCCGGCAGGACCTGGGTCCCCTCCGCCTCCTCGACCTTGAGCTTGACGGCGTAGCGCCCGGGAGGTGCGGCTTGTGCCCCAGTCTCGGGCTGCGGAGCGCTGACGGCGAGGGCCAGACACCGGGGCACGGCGAGCATCTACGAGTGTCCCACCGTCCGCTGCCCGCCTGATCCCCCGGCTGCGAGGGAGGCAGGCGAGACGACGCGGCTTCAGTGTCCCGGGTCGACTCCGGCGGGCCCCCGCGTGGCGTCATCTACCGACGGGGGGTCCCCGGGCATCGGAATCTCCACGCCTCGCATGCGCGCCCTGAACACCGCGGCGCGCATCAGGAAGATGGTGGTGACCGGCGCGGTGAGCGCGATGAACACCCCGATGAGCAGCGAGTGGACGTAGAGCTGTCCGTGCTCGAAGGAGAGCTGCGCCACCGTCGCGAGCGTGAGGCTCCAGACGCCCAGCGTGGTCACCAGGGTGGGCGCGTGGACGCGCTGGAAGAAGGTGCGCAGGCGCAGCACTCCGAAGGAGCCGATGAGTGCCGCCAGCGCGCCGAGGACCACGAGCAGCGCGGTCAGTGCATCCACCCATGGAGGCGTCGTCCCGCTCATTCGATGACCTCCCCGCGCAGCAGGAACTTGGCCATCGCCGTCGAGCCCACGAAGCCGAAGAGGGCAATCAGGAGCGCCGCCTCGAAGTAGGAGCTGCTGCGGTAGATGAGCCCCAGCGTCAGGACGACCAGCATCGTGTTCATGTACAGGCAGTCGAACGCCACGACGCGGTCCTCCGCCCTGGGACCGAGAATCATCCGTGCCAGCGACAGCGCCATGGCCAGGGCGAGACAGCCCAGCGCGAAGGCCAGCGCCCAGGAGAGCAGGGGGCTCATTCGAAGATCTCCTTGAGCGGACGCTCGAAGCGCTGCTGGATGAGCGCCACCAGGTCCGCCTCGCTCTGGATGGCGAGCACGTGCAACAACAGGACGCGATTGTCCGCCGACAGCTGCGCCCAGGCCGTGCCCGGAGTGAAGGTGACAATCATCGCCAGCACGGCCAGGCCGTTCGGGTCCTTCAGCTCGAGCGGCACGAGGACGAAGCCGGAGCGGATGTTGCTCGAGCGCTGCGTGAGAATGGCCCGCGCCACCTGGCCGTTCGACCGCAACATCTCGAGGATGACCCGGCCGAGCAGGCGCACCATGACGAGGGGCTTGCGCAACCGCACCTGCGCGGGCCGGAGTCTGGCGGTCACCGCGGGCCAGAACACCGCCAGCACGGCGCCGAGCACCAGCGTCCCCGCACTCACCGACTGCATGAGCAATATCCAGAGCAGCAGCAGCGCCACCGACAGCACGGGGGAGGGCAGGAGCCGCCTCATCGCCTCACCTCCGTCGCCGTGGCCGGCAGCCGCACCGGCGCGCCGAGGACCGCGTCGATGTACCCATGGCGGTCATACAGGGACTGCGCCGTCGCGAGCGCGTACTCCATCACCGGCCCGGCCGCGAGCGTCAGCGCTCCGCACGCGGCGAGGAGCGCTACCACGGGCAGCCCTTCCGCCGCCCGGACCCGAGGCGCCTCGCGCTGCATGCCAGACCAGAAGGTCCGGATGCCCGTCCGCGTGAGCGCGATGAGGGTGAGCAGGCCGGAGCCCAACAGCACCCCGACGAACAGCCACGCGCGTGTGGGCACCGCCCCGCTGCCTTCACGCACCGCGAGCGCCGCCGACAACATGCCGAGCTTGCCGATGAAGGTCGGCAGCGGCGGCAGGCCGGAGACGAGCAGCGCGCACGCGACGAACGCCAGGCCCAACAGGGCGGTGGAGGCGGGGAACGGCACCGCGACGAGCGGCGCCTCCTCGTCGTCCAGGTTGACGTCCTGGGCTTCGAGCGTCGCGCTCAGGAACGGGGCTTCGTCCACGACAGTGGCCCCCGCGCGCCAGCGCTCGACGAGGTCCACGAGGAGGAAGAACGCGCTGGCCGCGAGCGTGGAGCCCGCCAGGTAGAACACCGCGCCACCGAGGACGGTCTGCTCACCCAGGCCCAGCGCCGCCAGGAGTGTCCCGGCGGAGACCACCACCCCCGCCGCGGCCTGGTCCGCCAGCCGATGCGTGGCGAGCATTCCCAGGGCCGCGAGCAGCGTGGTGATGCTTCCAAACGCGAGCAGCGCGTTCGCACCGAAGCCCGCCAGCGGCCCCCCGGCGAACATCAGCGTCCAGAGCCGCACCATCGCGTAGATGCCGACCTTCGTGAGGATGGCGAACACCGCGGCAACGGGGGGCGTCGCCGACGCGTAGGCGGGGACGAGCCAGAAGTTGAGCGGCCAGGCCGCCGCCTTGGCCATGAACGCCACCGCGAGGATGGCCGCTCCCGCGTCGATGAGGTGCCGATTGGGCACGGCCTCCCCGGACAGGCGCGCGGAGAGCTCCGCCATGTTGAGCGTCCCCGTGACGCCATAAATCATCGACACGCCGATGAGGAAGAGCGACGAGGCGGCGAGGTTGACGGCCACGTAGTGCACTCCCGCGCGGACCCGTGGCTTTCCGGAGCCATGCAACAGCAGGCCATACGAGGCGGCGAGCAGGATTTCGAAGAAGACGAAGAGGTTGAAGACGTCCGCCGTGAGGAACGCGCCGGACAGCCCCATGAGCTGCAGCTGGAACATGGGGTGGAAGTGAACGCCCGCGCGGTGCCAGCGCGCCGAGGCGAAGGAGAGGGCACACGTCCCCAGCGTCCACGTCAGCACCAGCATCGCGGCCGAGAGGCGGTCCACCGCGAGGGCAATCCCGAAGGGCGCGCGCCAGTTGCCGGGCAGGTAGGCAACGACGCCGTTTTCCTCCACCCACACGAGCAAAATGACCGAGACGGCGAGTCCCAGGAGCGCGGAGACCATTCCCATCAGCAGCTTGGCGGGGCGCCGCCCCTCGCCCAGGAGGAGCTGCGCCGCCGCGGTCAGCATGGGCAGGAGGATGGGCGCCACCAGCAGGTGGGGCATCAGGCCTTGGATGAGCGCGCTCATGGCTCGGTACCGTCCACGTGGTCCGTCCCCGTCATCCCCCGCGAGGCGAGGATGATGACCAGGAGGAGCGCCGTCATCGCGAAGCTGATGACGATGGCCGTCAGCACGAGCGCCTGCGGCACCGGGTCGGTGTAGTGCTCGAGGTTCGGCGGGACGCCGTCGACGAGGATGGGCTCCTTGTCGATGGCCAGGCCGCCAATGCTGAAGATGAAGAGGTTGACCGCGTAGGCCAGGAGCGACAGGCCGATGACCAGCTGGAACGTGCGGGGCCGCAGCAGGAGCCAGACGCCGGAGCCCGTCAGGATGCCGATGGCGATAGCGAGCACCGTCTCCATCACTCACCTCCCGTGGCCCGGTGGGCGCGAATCGACTGGTGCGCGAGCGCCACGAGGATGAACAGCGTGGAGCCGAGCACGAGGCAGAACACTCCCAGGTCGAAGAACGTCGCGCTTCCGAGGTGGACTTCGCCCAGCACCGGCGCCTTCACATGGAAGGTGTGCGAGGTGAGCAGCGGGTAGCCCACCACGAAGGACCCCACGGCCGTGCCGAGCACCAACAGGAGGCCGACGGCGATCAGCGTGCGCGGCGCGAGCCGCAGTCGCTCCTCGACCCACTCGGTTCCGGACACGAGGTACTGCAGCAGGAAGCCCACCGACATCACCAGCCCCGCGACGAAGCCGCCGCCTGGCGCGTTGTGCCCACGCACGAAGAAGAACGCCGCCACGACTCCCGACACGGGCAGGAGCAGCCGGATCAGCACCGCGGGGACCATCAGGTACCCCACGGCGGTGTCTCGCGCCTGGCGCGGGTTCACCAGGTCCGTCTGAAGGTCCGCCGGGAGCACCTGCTGCTGCGGTGGAAGCGTCATCACCTCGGTCGCTGGCCGGAAGCGGCGCAGGAGCGCATAGACGGTGAGCGCGACGAGCGCCAGCACCACGCCTTCCCCGAAGGTGTCGAACCCGCGGAAGTCCACCAGCATCACGTTCACCACGTTCCGCCCGCCTCCGCCGCTCAGCGCGTGTTGGAGGAAGAAGGAGGTGCGCTCGGGGAAGTCTCGCGTCATCACCGCGTAGGCCAGAATCGCCATGCCTCCACCGGCGCCCACCGCCACGGCGAAGTCGCGGACGCGCCGGACCCTGGCTGTCCTCAAGGTGTGCTTGTCGTAGACGCCTCGGGCCGGCTCTCTCGGCGGCAGCCACCGGAGCCCGAGCAGGATGAGCAACGTCGTCACCACTTCAACGGTGAGCTGGGTGAGCGCGAGGTCCGGCGCGGAGAACCAGATGAACGTGACACAGCTCACCGCGCCCGCGGTCCCCGAGAGCATCAGCGCGGCGAGCCGGTGGAACTTGGCCTGCCAGGCAGCTCCCACCGCCGCGACGCCGCCGACCGCCCACAGCGCGACGAACGTCGGCGAGAGGGGCACCTGCGGACGCTCCCCGGTGCCGATGTTGCCCCACAGCGTCAGTCCGCCCACGAGCAGGGTGACCACCACCATCGCCAGCAGCTGCTGCTGGAGTCCCGCGGTGAGCAGCCAGTGGCGGGTCCACCCGCTCGCCGCGGTGAGCCGCGCCAGCAGGACCGTGAAGATCCTCGCCCCTCCGAACCTCTTCACCCGGCGTTCGCCGCGGCGCACCCGTCCTGCCTCCCGCCGCCGAAGCCCCAGGTACAGCAGGCCGCCGCCGCAGAGCGCCAGCGCGCTCATGAGGAGCGGAGGCGTGAACCCATGCCAAAGCTTGAGGCTGTACGACGGAAGCGGTCCGCCCACGACCTGCAGGGAGGCGGCCTCGAGGACGGGGCCGATGGACACGGCGGGTGCGATGCCCACCACGAGGCAGATGAGGACCAGCACCTCGACGGGGACGCGCATCCACTTGGGCGGCTCCTCCGGGACGCGCGGAGTGTCCCGGGCGCTCGCGGGCCCGAAGAACACCTTCGCAGAGAATCGGAGCGAGTAGGCGACGCTCCCCACGCCCGCCAGGGTCGCCGCGATTGGCAGGCCCCACTGGACGAGGGGAATGGCGTCGATGAAGACGGTCTCCGCGAAGAACATCTCCTTCGACAAGAAGCCATTGAGCAGCGGGACTCCCGCCATGGCCGCCGTGGCGACGACCGCGAGCGTCCCGGTGATGGGCATCAGGCGGAAGAGCCCGGACAGCCTCTGGATGTCTCGCGTCCCCGTCTCATGGTCGATGATGCCCACCGCCATGAACAGCGACGCCTTGAACGTCGCATGGTTCATGAGGTGGAACACCGCCGCCACCGCGGCGAGCGGGCTGTTGAGCCCGAGCAGCAGCACCACCAACCCCAGGTGCGAGATGGTGGAGTAGGCGAGCAGCCCCTTCAGGTCGCGCTGGAACAGCGCCGCCCACGCGCCGAACAGCAGCGTGACGAGCCCCGCGGACCCGACGAGCCAGAACCAGGTCTCCGTTCCCGACAGCGCCGGCCACAGCCGCGCCAGCAGGAACACGCCCAGCTTCACCATGGTCGCCGAGTGCAGATACGCCGACACCGGCGTCGGCGCCGCCATCGCGTTCGGGAGCCAGAAGTGGAAGGGGAACTGGGCGCTCTTGGTGAACGCGCCCATGAGGATGAGCACCAACGCCACCGGGTAGAGGGAGTGCTCCTTGAGCTCCCGCGCGCGCCCGAGGACGACGTCCAGCTCGTAGCTGCCCGCCATCTGGCCGAGCACGAGCAGCCCCGCGATGAGACACAGGCCGCCCATCCCGGTGACGGTGAGGGCCATCCGGGCCCCGCGCTGGGCGTCCTTGCGCTGGTTCCAATAGCCGATGAGCAGGAACGAGAAGAGGGAGGTCAGCTCCCAGAAGAAGGCCAGCTGCAGCAGGTTCCCCGAGAGGACCACGCCCAGCATCGAGCCCATGAAGGCCAGGAGGAAGGCGAAGAACCTCGGCGCGGAGTCCGACGCCGAGAGGTAGTACCGCGCGTACAGCATCACCAGCGCGCCGATGCCGAGCACGAGCACGCAGAAGGTCCACGAGAGGCCGTCGAGCCGCAGCACGAGGTCGAGCCCCAGGGAGGGCACCCACGCGACGCGTTCGACGAGCAGACCTCCCTCCCGGACCTCCGGGAAGTGGAGCGCCACCCCCACGAGCCCCGCCACGGCCGCGAGGCCCCCGAGCGCCGCCGCGCGGTTCCGGGCACTCGTGGGCAGCAGCGCCGCGATGGCACCGGCGACCAGGGGAATGACCAGCAAGGCAAGTAGCGGCATCGTTCGGAAGAGCACTCAGGAGAGAGGGAGGGAGAGAGGCCCTCGTCGCTCCCGGTCTTACGGGAACTGTCGGAGCCTCGGCCATGTCATGTCGTGCCGAATGAACGGCGACGGCAATAGGTGTTGAGTGTGCAGCACATGGCGTGGCGTGGCAACCGTTACGGCCCGCTGTTCCATGGGGGGAACAGTGATTTGCTCGGAGGGGCTCTAGTGGAACGACGGCCCGCCGCGCATGCTTTGTCCATGTCCTCGTATCGACCTGATCGACGCAGCGTGCTCAAGGCCGCCGCACTCGGCGTCGCTACGGCCTTGCCATTGCCGGGCTGCCGCGACGCGGCTCGTGCCGAGCGTCCGTCCCAGGAGGGAACGTCCCCCATGTCCCAGACTTCCGAACCCCGCCTGCCGGCGCTCTTCATCGGGCACGGCTCCCCGATGAACGCCATCGAGGACAACACCTGGACCCAGGGCTTCCATGCGCTCGCCAGCCAGCTTCCCAAGCCCAGGGCCATCCTCTCCATCTCCGCCCACTGGTTCCTTCCCGGCACCTTCCTCACCGGGAATGAGCGGCCGCCCACCATCCACGACTTCGGCGGCTTTCCTCGCCCGCTCTACGAGATGCAGTACCCGGCCCCCGGCAGCGTGGAGCTCGCGCAGCGGGTGGTGAAGCTCCTCGGGGCCTCTCGCGCGTCGGTCCAGAACGACTGGGGCCTGGACCACGGCACGTGGACCGTGCTCCACCACCTGCGTCCCAAGGCGGATGTGCCCGTCGTGCAGCTCAGCATCGACGCGCGCCTCGCACCCTCCGAGCACCTGGCGCTGGGGCGCGCGCTCGCGGGGCTGCGGGACGAGGGCGTGCTGGTCATGGGCAGCGGCAACGTGACGCACAACCTGCGGCACGCCTTCACGAGCATGCGCTCCGGTGATGTCACCACCCCGCCGTGGGCCGAGAGCTTCGACCAGGACGTGGCCAGGGCCTTCGAACAGCACGACGGCGCCTTCCTGGCGCGCGTCATCGAGACCGACGCCGGTCGGCTGTCGCACCCGAGCCTCGACCACTTCCTGCCGCTGCTGTACGTCGCGGGCGCCGCCAATGACCGCGATGCGGTGCGCTTCCCGGTGAGCGGCTTCGACCTCGGCTCGCTGTCGATGCGCTCCGTGCTCCTCGGCTGAGCTCCCGGCCGGAAATGGCACCGTCCCCGCTCAGCCTCCGGCGGGGGCGGCCGAGAGCGGCCGGCCCTTGATGAACTCCAGCAGGAAGTCGCGGAAGGCCGACACCTTTCTCGGGACGTGCTGGGTCCTCGGGTACAGCATCACGAGTGACGTCGACGCGTGCGCGAAGCGGGGCAGCACGCGGACGAGCTGCCCGGACGTCACCTCCGCCTGGGCCAGGAACATGGGGAGGATGGCGATTCCCGCGCCAGCCTTCACGGCCTCGCGAAGAAACAACATGTCGTCGGCGAGCACGCGCGCGTTCTTCTCCGCGAGGCCCAGCTCCTTGAGGTACTCGAGCCCCCGGAACGCGACGAGGTCATGGGAGGCCAGGTCCTCGGGCGCGCGAGGCGTCCCCCGGCGTGCGAGGTACGTCGGCGACGCGAAGAGCTGCACCTCCAGTGGACCGAGCTTCCGGACCCTCAGCGACGAATCCGCCAGCAGCTTTCTCGATGCGCGGAGCGCGAGGTCGAACCCCTCCGCCACCAGGTCCACGTTGCGGTTCGTGAGGCGGCAGTCGACGCGCACCGAGGGATAGCGCAGGGTGAAGCGCGCGATGACCTCGGGCAGGAACGTGGCCCCCATGTCATGCGGCGCGGTGAGGCGGAGCTCTCCCGAAGGCGCCTCCTCCTGCTCGGGCAGCGTGTCCACGGCTTCCTTCAGCGAGGCGAGCAGTGGCGCCGCCCGCTCGTATAGCGCCGCGCCGGCGGTGCTCAGGGCCACGTGGCGCGTCGTGCGGTGGAGCAGCTGGGCCCTCAACGAGGCCTCGAGGCTGGCCACGCCCCTGCTCACGGACGACTTGGGCATGCCGAGCCTGCGCGCCGCCTCCGAGAAGCTGCCGGTCTCCGCGACGGTCACGAAGAGTCCGAGGAGGTTCAAGTCCATGGTTCCAACACTATACCCGCGCGGCCTCCAGCAGCAGCCGTCGCTCCGCCGCCGCGATGACCCTCCGGGTCGCCCCCGCGGCCCCCGGGTCCACCGAGATGGAGGTGATGCCCGCGCGCACGAGGTGCTCGGCGAACTCGGGGTGGTTGGACGGCGCCTGGCCGCAGAAGGACGAGGTGATGCCGGCCTCACGGCTGGCGCGGATGATGTGGATGATGGCACCTCCGCCATCACCCAGCGCTCCAGCCCCGCTGGCGCCCCAGCGGGCTCCGGTCCATCGCCTCCAGGCATGCCTCCAGCTCCCACTTCGTGCGGAATCACCCCCGAGCGCGCCGAGTCCACCATCTCCTGCACCACCACGGCGAGGGAGGGCTCCTCCGAGAGCCCCTGGCTTTCGGTACGCCAGCGCCGCGCCATGAGGCCGGTGCTCAGCCTCTTTGCGGTGAGGGCGCCGTGTGCCCGCAAGCGCGGTTGGCCGGGACGGCGATATCCATCTTCTGGGGCTTCGGAAGGTGGAGGCTCTCCATGATGTGGATGAACTCCTCCCGGCTCTTGCCCGCCACGCGCGGGTTGTGTCGCTTCTCCTCGGAGATGCTCGTCACCGTGCGGCCCTGGTAGTCGTGGGTGGGGTAGACAAGCGTCTCGTCCGGCAGGCTGAAGAGGACGCGGGTGATGGAGTCGTGGAGCTGGCCCGCGTTCCCGTTCTGGAAGTCGGTGCGGCCGTTGCCTCGCACGAGCAGGGCATCCCCGGTGAAGACGCGGTCGCCGAGCAGGTAGCTGACGCTGTCGTCCGTGTGTCCCGGGGTGGCGAGCACCTGGAAGACGAGCTGCCCGACGCGCAGCTCGTCCCCGTGGCGCACGTGGACGTTGGCGCAGGCGGCACCGTCGACTCCTCCCACCACCTTGCACCCGGTGCGCTCACGCAACAGGCCCGACGCGGTGACGTGGTCGGCGTGTACGTGGGTGTCGAGGACATGGGTGAGGGTGAGGTCCAGCTCGCTCACCAGTTGAAGGTCGCGGTCGGCCTGCTCCAGCACGGGGTCGATGAGCACGGCCTGACGCGTGGCTTCATCACCGAGGAGATAGGTGTAGGTCGAGGACTCGGCATCGAAGAGCTGGCGGAAGATCATGTTGAGGCCTCCTGACCGTGAGAGCGGGGGAGCGGAAAGAAGGATTCAGGGCGGGTAGGGCAGCCAGGGGAGCAGGGGACCTGTTCTTCTTCCGGGAAGCAATCTGCCTCACTCGCGGCTACCGTGAATCCTTTTTCGCGGAGCCTGGCTCTAACTGGACATGACTTCCCCCATCCTATTTTCCCTTCTGGGTGGAGCGCTCATCGGACTGAGCGCTTCCCTCCTGCTGCTGGCCAATGGCCGGGTGGCCGGCATCAGCGGCGTCGTGGGCTCGCTGCTGGCTCCGGTGCGCGGTGACATCGCCTGGCGTGTCATCTTCCTTGGCGGGCTGCTCGCGGGCGGTCTGCTGCTGGCATGGCTGCTCCCAGGTTCCTTCGCGGCTCCTGCGTCACTGAGTGGGGGCGGAGTCGCGCTACTGGTGGCGGCCGGACTGCTGGTGGGATTCGGCTCTCGGCTGGGCAGCGGCTGCACCAGCGGGCATGGCATCTGCGGCATCAGCCGAGGCTCCACGCGCTCCATCGTGGCCACGCTTACCTTCGTGGCCACCGGCGTCCTCACCGTCTTCCTGGTCCGCCACATCTTCTAGGGAGAGTTCCCGTGCGTTCCCTCATCAGCGCGTTCCTCAGCGGTCTCATCTTCGCCCTCGGTCTGGGCATCAGCGGCATGACGGACCCCGCCAACGTCCTCGGCTTCCTCGACGTCGCGGGCGACTGGGACTTCCGCCTCCTGTTCGTGATGGTCGGCGCCATCGCCGTGCACGCGGCACTGCGACCTCTCATCCACAGGCGCGAGCGGCCCCTGTTCGCCGCGAAGTTCCCATCCTTCGCAGCCAGCCAGGTGGACTCGAAGCTCCTCGCGGGCGCGGCCCTCTTCGGCGTGGGCTGGGGGCTTGGCGGGTACTGCCCCGGTCCCGCGCTCACCGCGCTCTCCAGCGGCGCGCCGCAGGTGCTCGTGTTCGCGTCCGCGATGCTCGCCGGCATGTACCTGGCCCAGGTGCTGCCAGCTCGGAAACAGTGACTCAAGTCGAGAGGTCTTGGGTCGCCGTCCCTCGTCGACTTGACGTAAGAACTCAGGGACATGAGCGACAGCAATGACGACGGCCGGAGGTCCCCTCCGGGTGAGGTCCGCCCCGAGCTCGCGGAGCTCCGACAGCGCCTCGAGGCCACGACGGACGCGGGCCGTCCGGACGCGGTGGCCCGGCGGCGCAAGACGGGCCAGCGCACCACGCGGGAGAACATCGCGGACCTCGTCGACCCGGGGAGCTTCGCGGAGTACGGGGGGCTCGCGCTCGCGGCGCAGCGCTCGACGCGCTCCCTCGAGGACCTCGTCCGCGCCAGCCCCGCCGATGGCATCGTCTGCGGGCTGGGCACCGTCAACCGCGCGCTCTTCGACGACGAGCGCGCTCGCACCATGGTCCTGGCCTACGACTACACGGTCTTCGCCGGCACCCAGGGGCTCGTAGGACACCGGAAGCTCGACCGCATGCTCGGGCTCGCGGCGCAGTGGCGCGTGCCCGTCGTCTTCTTCGCGGAGGGGGGCGGCGGACGCCCGAACGACACGGACACGCACACCGTCTCGGGGCTGGACACGCCCAGCTTCCTCTCCTTCGCCGCGCTGTCGGGGCTGGTGCCGCGCGTCGGCATCGTCTCCGGGCGGTGCTTCGCCGGCAATGCGGCGCTGCTGGGGAGCTGCGACGTCATCATCGCGACGGACGACAGCAACATCGGCATGGGCGGACCGGCGATGATTCAAGGCGGCGGGCTCGGCACCTTCGCCCCGGAGGAGATTGGCCCCGCGGACGTGCAGACGCGCAACGGTGTCATCGACGTGCGCGTGCGCGACGAAGTGGAGGCCGTGGCCGTCGCGAAGAAGTACCTCTCCTACTTCCAGGGCCCCGTCGCGCCAGGGGCGTGTGTCGCGCAGGAGCCGCTGCGCGACGCCCTGCCCACGAATCGCCGCCGCGCCTACAAGGTCCGGCCCATCATCGAGACGCTGGCGGACACCGGGTCCGTGCTGGAGCTGCGCAAGGACTTCGGGCGCAGCCTGGTCACGGCGCTGGTGCGAATCGAGGGACAGCCGTTCGGGCTCATCGCGAACGACACCTTCCACCTGGGCGGCGCCATCGACTCGAACGCCGCGGACAAGGCCGCGCGCTTCTTCCAGCTCTGCGACGCGTTCGGGCTCCCGCTCGTCTCGCTGTGCGACACGCCCGGGTTCATGGTGGGGCCGCCGGCCGAGCAGACGGCCCTGGTGCGCCACGTGTCGCGCATGTTCGTGGGGGCCGCGAGCCTGTCCGTCCCGTACTTCACTGTCGTCCTGCGGCGGGGCTACGGGCTCGGCGCGCAGGCCATGGCCGGCGGGCACTTCCACGCGCCCGTGTTCAACGTGTCGTGGCCCACGGGCGAGTTCGGAGGGATGAACCTGGAGGGGGCCGTCCGCATCGGGATGCGCAAGCAGCTCGAGGCCGTCGAAGACCCGGTGGCCCGGGAGGAGCTGGCCCAGGCGATGATTGCCGAGGCGCACCAGCGCGGCACCGCCATCAACATGGCGTCGCTGCTGGAACTGGACGCGGTCATCGACCCCGCGGAGACGCGCTCCTGGATTCTCCGGGGCTTGCGGTCCGTGCCCAAGACTGCCCGTGAGGGACGGCGCAGGTTCATCGACACCTGGTAGGCGAGCGGCGCGGCGGGGCAGGGGCATCTGGACCGTGGGCGTGGCAAGCTCCGCCGGAATGCCGCGCCCCTATCGAATGGCCTTGTTCCTTGTCGTGCTCCTCGGTGCCTGCCAGCAACGGGGCACGGTTCCCGAGCGGCTGGATGGCCTGTATTTCGCGGACCGTGGCGTCTTCGATACGAATTCCGCGCCGAAGCTGCTGCTGCTGGAGCAGGGACTCTTCGAGCTGCTCCAGGGCACGGAGCTGTCGCTGCGCGGCACCTTTGAAGCGCGCGATGGCCTCTTGAGACTGAAGCCTGTCGGTGGCGGGACAGCAACGACACTCGAAACAACCTACGCGGTGGTGGACGGCCGCCTGCTCCTGGGCGTGTTGCGGCAGGTGGGTGACGCGCGGCACCGTTGGACCTCGGCCGCGCTCCCCTCGAAGCTCCTGGGCCACGAGCGGATGGTGCCAACCCAACCGGAGGCCTTCCGCATCGACTGGGACCTGCGCGAAGGGGAGTGGCGCTTCACCTCTGGTGCTCGCCAGGTGGTGCTGAACGGGGTGGCGCGCCTCGAACACCCGAAGCTTGGGGGCCGCTTGTTCGTCCCCGTCTTCCGCAGCCCGGCTCAACGTGGGGGAGGGGATGATCCCGCCAGGATGCTCGTGGATCATCAACGGGTTGTTGGCCATGCGCTGGGCACGCAGTCCCTCTTCGGATTGGAGCCAGCCTCCGCTGCGCCCCTGGTCTGGGACGGCGCGCAGGTTCGTTCACGGAATGGCGGCGCCGGCTCCGGGATGAAGCCGGCGGAGCTGGTGCTCCGCATCCTGTCCGAGAGTGCAGGGACCTCCTACGAGCGCCGGGGCGAGGTCGTGGTGACGCCGTGGACGGTGGACCTCGGGCCCGTGGGGCTGCTTCCCGTTCGCGCCGATCCTTCGAAGCTCGCGGGCACCTACGTGAATGGAGACAAGGAGTTCATCGTCTCAGCGCAGCCTCCGTCCCCAAGCCCCCAGGCGGAGATGTACGCCATGATCGGCCAATACCATCCTGAGCGGGAGGTGACGTGTCACTACGCACCCGATGCACGCGGCCTCGTGACCTGGACGCTGGGGGGCGATCACATGATGGGGCACTGGGACAAGGCAACGAGGATGTTCTGCTTCGTGCTCGCGGATGGCCGTGTCGTCCGCTACCGCTCCTCGGGAGGATGCGGCGGCATGGCGCCCCCGGCCCTGGACGTGTTCGAGCGCCGCACCAGCCCGCGGAAAGAAGAAGGCCGGCCACCGTGAGGCAGCCGGCCCTTCACCTGTGCTCGGGAGGAGACGTCCCGGCGCGGCCTAGAAGAACACGTGCGTGAAGCGGGCGCCGACGAACTGGCTCTTCGTCATGCCCTCCGACACGTCGATGTCGGGCTGGAACTGGAGCATGATCGTCGAGGCCTTCTCGAGGCGGATGCCCATCGACAGGCGCAGCGCCTGCACCGTCTGCCGGGGGGAGATTTCCAGCTCGCCCGCGGGCGACGCGAGGGTGCGCTTGCCGGCCGCGTCGATGTAGTAGCCCACGCTCGTGAAGAAGGTGGCGGACAGGTCCATGGCGCCGGTGAGGATGCCGCCGAAGGAGGGCGCCTGGCTCAGCGGCAGCTTCGCGAGCTCCGTCCCCACGGGCACCAGGAACTCATCGTTGTCCCCGTGGATGGCCACGTTCGCCATCGCCTCCAGCGTGAAGGCCTTCATGAAGCGCTGGCCGACGACGAGCTGCGGACGCACCGTCACGCGGTTGCTGCCGATGTTCAGGAAGCGGTCGCTGTCGTACTTGCCCGTCGGCAGGGTGACGTACGGCGTGAAGGCGAACCACGTGTGCGTGTGGGTCTCCGCGTTCTGGACCAGCCCGTAGCCAATCGTCGGGATGTAGGTGATGTCGCCCACGCCCGAGGCCCGGAGCGCCGTCTTGGGCGCGGCCGGGGACGCCGGGTTGGCCTGGAACACCGTGACGTCCACCACCGGCAGGCTCACGTCGAAGGGCACGACGACCAGGTCGCCGAACTTCAGGACGTACGTGGCGCGGAAGGCCGCTTGAAGCTGGGCGAAGTCCCGCTCGCCCGAAGCTGAGACGTGACGCAGGTAGGTGTTCGCGATGATTCCCCGGTGCGGAACGAAGAAGCCCGCCTCGTAGTCCCGGGCGTCGGCCTGCTGGGCCCGGGCATTGGAAGCCGACACGAGCGACACGAACAAGACTGCGAGCAACGCGCGATTCATGGTGACTCTCCTCTGCGGGGTAAACGTCGTCTGTTGCGTGGCCTCAGTAGCGGAAGGGCCACGCCTGGAAGTACCGCCTGACTCGAAGCCACACGCCGAACAGCCCCATCGGCTCGAGCACGAGCACGAGCACCACGATGACGGACAGGAGCACCGTCGACTGCTGCGCGGAGGTGAGCTGGTTGATGAGCGGAACGGAGTGCCCCACCGAATCGGCGAGGGGACTCAGGAAGGTGAAGGCAAGCGCGCCGCTGACGGCGCCAAAGACGGTGCCCACCCCGCCCAGGACAATCATGGCGATGAACTGGATGGACAGGTTCAGGTCGAAGGGCGGCTCGACGGTGATGTATTGCTGCTGGAACGCGAACATCGCCCCGGCGATGCCGGCCAGGAACGAGGACACCCCGAAGGCCTGGAGCTTGGCCTGCGTCGTGGCGACGCCGAGCACCTCCGCCGCGAGGTCCTGATCTCGCACCGCCATCATCGCCCGGCCGCTGTTGGAGCGCTGCACGTTCTTGGTCAGCCACACCGTGCCGGCCGCCAGCAGCAGGAAGATGAAGTACAGCTTCCGCTCGAAGCCGAGGACCACGGGCCCCAGCATCCACGTGTCGCCCACCGCCGCCGCCGGGCCCGCCTCACCGCGGAACCACCAGTACATGGGGACGGACGTGCCGCTCAGCCCGTTCGTCACGTCCGGGTACGCGAGCAGCACGTGCTGCGTCAGGAACACCAGCCCCAGCGTGACGATGGCCAGGTACAGGCCCTTGAGCCGGAGCGCGAAGGCGCCGATGACCACCCCCACGAAGGCGGAGACCCCGCCCGCCAGGGGAAGCGCGAGCCAGAAGGGCCACCCCAGCTTCGTGCCCAGCACGGCGACGGTGTACGCGCCCAGCGCGAGGAAGGCCGCGTGCCCCAGGCTCACCTGGCCCGCGAAGCCCGTGAGCACCATCAGCGCGGCGGCGCCGACGATGGCCACCAGTCCCAGGTTGCCGACACTGAGCCAGCGCGTGCTGGCGAGCCAGGGGTAGCTCAGGGCGATGGCCAGCGCCAGCACCGCGCCGGCCTTGTGCCACAGGCCGGGCAGCACCTTCAGGTCGTCCTCGTACCGAATCACCAATGGGCGGGTTGGCATGATGTCGTCTCGCGGGGGTTCAGACCCGACGCACCTCGTGCTCGCCCCAGAGGCCGCGCGGCCTCAACACGAGGAAGAGGATCATCGCCGCGTAGGGGAAGACGGCGTGGAAGTTGTGCCCGAAGGCGCCCAGGTGCGGGTTGACGTAGGCCTGGGACAGCACCTCCAGCAGCCCCAGCATGAACGCGGCCACCACCGCGCCCACCACCGACTCGAGCCCGCCGACGATGATGGCCGGGAAGGCGCGCAGCGCCACGTAGCCCAGGTTCGAGTCCACCGAGCGGGGGAACATCCCCAGGAAGATGCCGGCCACCGCGGCGGTGGCTCCGGCCAGGAACCAGGTGAAGGCCAGCACCCGGCCCACCGGGATGCCCAGCGCCAGCGAGACTTCCTGGCTCTCGCTCGCCGCGCGCATCGCCATGCCCAGCGGCGTGCGCTGCACCAGCGCGTGCAGCAGGACGAGCACGGCCGTCGTCGCGCCCAGCGACACCAGCGAGGACATGAGCACCGAGGCGCCGCCCAGCTGCACCTCCGCCATGGCGTCCCAGGGCGTGGGCATGCCGCGCGTGTCCGTGCCGAAGGCGATGACGATGGCCGCGCGCAAGAGCAGCCCGAGGAACAGCGTCAGGATGATGGTGGTGAAGACGGGGCGGCCCACCATGCGCCGCAGCACCGTCCGCTCCAGGAGCGCGGCCAGCCCCCCGGTGAGACAGGCGGCGGCGAGGAGCGCGAGCCACCAGGGCAGCACGTCCACCAGCGCCGTCATGAGGAATGCGCCGAGGCTCAGCAGCTCGCCATGCGCGAAGTTGAAGAGCCGCGAGGCCCGGTACACCACCGAGAAGCCCAGGGCGATGAGCGCGTAGCTCGCCCCCAGCGCCAGTCCGGAGATGCTCAGCTGGAGCAGCTGCGTCATTCGCGTGTCCTCGCGTACATCTCTTCGACCAGTTGGGAGTGCAGCTCGAGTACCGCCTTGCGCCGGACCTTCAGGGACGCCGTCACCTCGCCCGCGTCCTGCGTCATCTCCCGCGCCAGGAGCCGGAAGGTGCGCACCTGCTCCACGCGGGCGAGCCCGTCGTTGGCGCGGGCGACTTCTTCCTCGATGAGCTTCACGACCTCGCGCTGCGTGGTGAGGTCCGTGTACGAGGTGAAGGCAATCTTGCGGCGCAGGGCCCAGTCCGCCACCGTGTCCGGGTCTATCTGGATGAGCGCCGTGACGAACGCGCGCCGGTCGCCGATGGCCACCGCTTCCTTGATGTAGGGGCTGTTCTTCAGCGCGTTCTGGATGCGCTCGGGCGACAGGTTCTTCCCGCCGGAGGTGATGAGGATTTCGCGCTTGCGCCCGGTGATTCGCAGGTACCCGTCGGCGTCGATTTCACCGATGTCGCCGGTGTGCAGCCAGCCGTCCTCGCGGCGCACCTCGGCCGTGGCGTCCGGCCGGTTCAGGTAGCCGAGGAAGACGTTGGAGCCGCGCACCAGCACCTCGCCGTCCTCCGCGAGCTGGCACTCCACGCCCGGCACCGTGCGCCCGACGGTGCCCAGGCGGGTGGCGCCAGGGACGTTGAGGTGGCTGGTGCCGGCGCTCTCCGTCTGGCCGTAGCCCTCGAAGATGCGGACGCCCACGCTGTCGAACCAGGCGAGCAGCTCCGGGGAGATGGGCGCCGCGCCGGAGATGGGGAAGCGGCAGCGGCGCAGCCCCAGTCGCTCCTGGAGCGGCCGGTAGATGAGCAGGTCCCCGACGAACCACACCAGCCCGTCCCACCAGCGGCGCTGGCCGTTGCGCTCGCGCTCGCGAATCTGCCCGCCGAGCCTGGTGAAGGTGTTGAAGAGGGTGCGCTTGAGCCACGAGGCGTCGCGCATCTTCACCGTCACGCTCGCGTGCATCTTCTCCCAGATGCGCGGCACCCCGAGGAACACGGTGGGGGAGACCTCGGCGACGTCCGTCTGCACCGTCTCCAAGGCCTCGCCGAAGTGGACCTTCCCGCCCACGACGAGCGGCAGCAGCAGGCTGAACAGCTTCTCCGCCACGTGGCACAGGGGCAGGTACGAGACGACGCTGTCCTCGGGGCCCAGGCCGAGCTGCTCCACGAAGGTGGCCGAGCCCTGGAGCATGTTGCGGCTGGACACCAGCGCGCCCTTGGGCGAGCCGGTGGTGCCCGAGGTGTAGATGACCATCGCCGCGTCATCCGGGTTGCGCTGCGCGAGCTGCTCCCGGAGCCAGGACGGCTCGCGCTCGGCCAGCGCGCGCCCCTTCTCCATGAACTGCTCCCACGTGCGGAGCCGCGAGTCCTGGACGCCGCGCAGGCCGCGCGGCTCGATGACGAGGACGTGCTCGACGGAGGGCGTCTCGGAGGCCACCGTCGCGACCTTGTCGTACTGCTCCTGGTCCTCGCAGAGGACGACCTTGCAGCGGGCGTCGTTCAGGATGTACGCGACGTCCCCGGGCGGGTTCGTCTGGTAGATGCCGACCGTGCGCGCGCCCAGCACCTGCGTGCCCAGGTCCGCGAACAGCCACTCCGGCCGGTTGTCGCTGAGGATGGCGACCGAGTCTCCGGCGCGGACGCCCAGCTCCCACAGCATCCTCGCGACGTGGCTGACGCGCTCCAGGTACTCGCGGAAGGACAGCTCCCGCCAGATGCCCAGCCGCTTCTCGCGGATGGCGACGGCGTTGGGGCGCTCCTCCGCGTGCTTCCAGAGCTGGCCCGGCAGGCTCATGGGGAGGGCGGCGCTCATGCCGCCACCGTCCCGCCGACGTAGGCGCTCAGCACTCGGGTGTCATGGCGGAGCGTCGACGGCGGGCCGTTCGCGATGACGCGGCCGCGGTCCAGCACCGTCACCTGCGTGGCGAGGTCCATCACGAACCGGAGCTCGTGGCCGATGAGGACCTGCGTCACCCCGAGTTCGTGCCGGAGGTCGAGCAGGGCGTTGGCCATGTCCTCGGTCTCCTCCTGGTTGAGGCCGGCGGTGGGCTCGTCCAGCAGCAGCAGCTTGGGCTCCATGCAGAGCGCGCGGCCCAATTCCACCCGCTTGCGGATGCCGTAGGGCAGCACCGCGACGGGCATCCACCGGAAGTGCTCCAGGTTGAGGAAGTCGATGACCTCCTCGGCCTTCTCGCGGTGGCGGATCTCCTCGGCGCGCGCCTTGCGGGTCCAGAACAGGTTGGCCAGCAGCCCCGCCTGGTAGCGCTGGTGGCGGCCCAGGAGGAGGTTCTCCAGCACGGTGAGGTGCTCGAACAGCGCCAGGTTCTGGAACATGCGCGACACGCCGAGGCGGGCAATCTCCGTGGGCTCGACGCCCGCCAGGTCCTTGCCCTCCAGCCGCACCCGGCCCTCCATGTGCCGGTGGATGCCGCTGATGCAGTTGAAGAGGCTGCTCTTCCCGGCCCCGTTGGGGCCAATCACGGCATGCAGCGCGCCCGCTTCGATGGTGAAGGAGACACCATCCAGCGCGCGCACTCCGGAGAAGGAGAGGCCTACGTTGTCGAGCTCGAGCAGTGCCATGCCTCACCCTTCAAGACAGCCAGCGCCGCTTGCGGCGGTAGCGCTTCAGCTCGTGGTAGCCCCGCTGCCCCTCGCGCCCGAAGCCCAGGTAGAACTCCTGGACGTCGGGGTCCTCCCGGAGCTTGTCCGCGGGGCCGTCCAGCACGACCTTGCCCGTCTCCAGCACGTAGCCGTACCGGGCCAGCTTCAGCGCCACCATGGCGTTCTGCTCCACGAGGAGCACCGAGACGCCCTCGCTGCTGACGCGTTGGATGAGCTCCGAGACTTCGCCCACGGCCTTCGGGGACAGCCCCAGGAAGGGCTCGTCGAGCAGCAGCACCTTGGGACGCCGCATCAGCCCGCGGCAGATGGCCAGCAATTGCTGCTCGCCGCCGGACAGGTAGCCGGCCTTCTGGCGGCGCCGCTCGCGCAGCACCGGGAAGCGCGTGAAGGCGGACTCGACGAGCTCCGCGCGCGACTGGGCGCCCATGCCGAAGCCCCCCGCGATGAGGTTCTCCTCCACGGACAGCTCGTTGAGGATGCGGCGACCTTCGAGAATCTGGACGACGCCCGCGCGCACCCGCCCATCCGCCGGAAGGCGGAGGAGGCTCTGGCCGGAGAGCTCAATCTTCCCCTTGGTGATGGTGCCGTCGTGCAGGTCCAACAGCCCGCTGATGGCGCGCAGTGCGGTGGACTTGCCGGCGCCGTTGGGACCGAGGAGCGCCACCACTCCCTGCTGGGGCACCTCCAGGGAGATTCCCCGGAGGGCCCGCACCACGGAGTGGTAGACGACCTGCAGATTCTGCACCTGGAGGAGGGGCGGACTACTTGCTGTCATCGGTCGCCTTGGCGGGAGACGCGCCCAGGGCCTTCGGCTTCGCGTACTCGGCGACGACGCTCCAGCCGGCCTGGTCCAGGACGGGCTTGAGCACGCGGACGCTGACCGCCGTCTCATACGGGAACCGGGACAGGTCCACCGGCTCCGCCGTCATGCCGCCCGCGGTGGTGCCGGTGATGCCCTTGAGCGCCTGCAGGTAGCCCGCGCGGGTGACGTCCTTCGCCTCGATGGCCTTCTTGAGCGCCTCGATCTGGACGCGGCCCTGGACGTAGGACGCCAGCGTGTAGAAGTCCTTCGGCACGTCGGAGTGCAGGGCCTGGAGCGCGACGAAGTCCTTCATGCCGGGGACGCTGTCGCCCCAGTAGGTGAGCCCCGTGGCCCAGTAGAAGTGGGTGAAGACGGCGGCGGGGATGACCTTCGGGTCGAAGAAGCGGTCCACCCAGGCCGGCGTCTGACCCACCCAGTTGGGCATGTACTTGAGCTGCGCGGCCGTGCCGAGGATGGGCCCCGACGCGCTGGGGAGCACCGTGAGCAGCACGTAGTTGGCGCCCGACTGACGGAGCGCCGTCACCACGGCGGCGAAGTCCTTCTGGCCCGGGGCGACAGTCTGTTGCGAGACGACGGTGACGCCGTGGTGCTTGGCGGCCTCCGTCCAGCCCTCGATGCCGTCCTTCCCGTAGTCATCGCCCTGGTAGACGATGGCTGCCTTCACCTTGTCCGCGCCCCCCGCGTGCTCGACGGCCCAGTCCATGGCCCGCATGGCCTCCATCTTGTAGGAGGCGCCAATGGGCGGCGTGTGCTGGTTGCGCGCCATCTCCGAGGACTGCGAGGCGGGGAAGGCCACCATGCCGTCCGCCGCCAGCTTGTCGCGCAGGGGCAGGGTGTTGGGCGTGCCGAAGCTGGTGCCCAGGAAGAGCACCTGGTCGTGGATGTCGCTGTACGCCTGCACCGCGTTCTGCGGGTTGTAGGCGTGATCCCGCTCGACGAGCTCCAGCTTCCAGCCGTCGGGGAGCAGGCCGCTGTTGCCGGCGTTCACCTGACGGACCAGCAGCCGCTTGCCGGCGGCGAATGGCTTGCCAATGGCCGCCCCCGGCCCGCTCTCGTCGTTGAGCGCGCCGACGTAGACGACCTTCTTCTCCACGTCGACGCCTTTGTCTGCCTTGATGTCCGATACGGGTTGGGACTGTGATTGCGAGGCCTGGGACTTCGGTGCCGCGGAATCTTCCTTCTTGCAGGCCGTCAAACCGAGAGCCGCCGCCATGAGCCCGAGTACGAGCCGTCGCATCGCATCCTCCCCGTTGAGTTGGTGGCGGAACCTTTGCCACAGTCGAAAGGGCATGGAAAGACATCAGCAAAAAATGTCTTGACTGTGTTTCGCAGAGCGAAATGCAGACAGGCTTTTATTGGTTGTGTTTTGCAGGGCGGAACATCCGAGCCAATGACACACTGCGCAACCCAGTGGCGCGTTGCGCACGGCCACCGGGCGCGTCCAGCATGAATCAAGGGTTTTGATACACCTGTTCGAGAAGGTCTGGTCGCTGCCACGCCCGCGGGAGCGGGGGCACGTCCAGCAGACCTGCTCACCCCAGGCGCCCGCTTCCGGGGCGCCCAGGGTGAGGAACAGCTTCAGGCTTCAGCTTTCGGAGCCATCCGCTTCGTTGATGAGGGCCGCGAGCGCCCCCAGCTGCGAGTCGTCCAGTCCGGCCAGCGGGAAGTCCACGGAGGAGAGTGCCGCCCGGGTGTCCTGGCCTTCGCCGCACAGCGCGCGCAGCCCACCCAGGAGGTCTCCAGCCAGCCGTGACGCAGTGGCCTGCGTGTACGCTCCGTCGTCATAGGCGCAGCGCACGTGCAGGCGCCCGCCGGACAGGAACGTCTCCACCGCCAGGGCATAGCCGCCCGTCCCACGCCAGGCCCCCGGCGCCGAGTCCTCCACCGCGCCCAGGTGACGGAACACCACCTCCGCGCGAGGCAGGCGCCGCAGCCGCTCGGACAGCTCGCCGTGCGGTCCGTCGCGGAGCAGTCCGAAGCCAGTGCCCCGGCGCGGCACGCGGCGCATGCGCTCCTTCACCGCCTTGAGCACCTCCGCCGCGTCCTGCCCGCCCGTCACCTCCAGCAGCAGCGGCCAGGTGACGTCGAAGCAGCCCACCGTGCGCGAGCAGTCCATGCCGTCAAACGCCTCGCGCCCGTCGGACACCACGTCCACCCGCAGCCGGTTGCCACCCGTCCAGCTCGCCAGCGCCCGGCCGAGCGATGCCACCGCGCTCTCCGCCACGTCCGCGCGCCACGTGCCCGCGAGCCGCTCCGTGAGCTGCCGCGTCTCGTCCTCCGTCAGGGAGACTTCCACCACCCGTGCCGCGCCCGAGGCCTCGCCCGCGCGCTCCACCGGCAGCTTCACCGCGCCGTCCCAGGGGGCCTGCCACACCGGCTCCTCCTTGCGCAGCGACTCGGAGGTGGACTCTTCGGCCAGCCGCTCCGCCCAGCGCTTGAAGGAGGTCGTCTTCAGGCGGAGGCCCGGGCCGCCCTGCGCGTGCCGCAGCGCCGCGGACAGGTCCTCCACCAGCAGCCGCCAGGACGCTCCGTCCACGGCCAGCCCGTGCGCCGCCACCAGCAGGTGGCTGCCCGTGCCGCCCTCCAGCCGCACCAGCGCCGTGGCCACCAGCGGGCCCGCGCTCGCGTCGAGCTTCGCGCGGAGCTTCTCCTCCTCGCCATGGAGGGCCGCCTCGTGCTCGGAGGCGGGCAGCGCGCGCAGGTCCACCTCCGCGAAGGGCACCTCGGTGCCCGGCGGCGTGCCCGCCTGCTGCCAGCCCGAAACGCCCCGCGTGAAGCGCAGGCGGAGCGCGTCGTGATGCGCCAGCACCGTGCCCACGGCCTGCGACAGCGATGCGGCCTCCGCCGGCCCGCGCATCACCAGCCTCGCCACGCGGGAGGTCGCCGCAGCGGGCGTCTCCAGCAGACGGCGCTGCTCCGGGGTGAGCGGGGTGGGGCCCACCACCGGGCCCTGCTCGGCCTGCTTCGCCAGCACGCCGGAGATCATCTCCGCCAGCTCGGCGATGGTGGAGTACTGGAAGAACTGCTGCGGGCTGAGCTGCAGGCCCGACTGGCTGCCGCGAGCGATGATCTGGATGGCCTGCACGGAGTCGCCACCCAGCTCGAAGAAGTTGTCGTGCACGCCCACCTTGTCGATGCCGAGCACGGACTGCCAGGCCTCGGAGATGCGCTGCTCGACTTCGTTGCGTGGCGCCACGTACGGGGTCTTCAGCTCCGGCCGGGCCTGCTGCTCGCCCGAGGCACGCGTCTCGCCCACCGCCTGGAGCATGCGCTCGCGCACCACCTCGTCCGTGTGGGCGATGGTGGCGTGCAAGTCCCGCACGGACACCACCACCTGCGGGGCGATACCCGAGGAGAGGATGCGCTCCAGCGCCAGCACGCCCTCGCTCGGAGCGATTTCCTTCCGCTCGTCGGTGGGCAGCACCTTCGCCAGCGCGGACTCGCGGGCGGCGGCGGCCAGGGCGCGCAGCTCGGCGGCCGGGTCGTTGACGCGCTTCTGCGTCAGCCGCTCCACCTCCACCAGCACGCGGCCCTGCTCGTCCATCATCGTCAGGTCGAAGGCGAGCGTCTCACCGCCGTCCGTCGACTCGTTCGCCCGGAAGCGCGCGTGGCTGTACACGCGGCGCGGCAGGTCGCCGTGCAGGCGCAGCACCTTGTAGCCGAAGGGCAGGTAGTAGCCGTGCTCCGCCAGGAAGCTCTTGGCGATGCCTGACGTGCGGTCGATGAGCGACGGGTGGAAGAGGAGCTGCTCGAAGTCGCCGGAGAACTCCGGCATCAGCTCCAGCACCATCAGCAGCTCGTGCTGGCCCGGGAGGATGGACTGCACGCTGCGCCAGCGCGGCCCCAGCTCCTGCTCGTACTCGGCCTCCATCGACTGCGGGCGCGGCTTGTCGCAGCGCTTGCGCAGGGCGTCCAGGTCCTCGAAGCGCGGCACCCTCGGCCCGCCGAAGCGCACCCGGCCCGCCGAGTGGTCCGTGCCCTTGCCCACGCCGCCGGGCGGCAGGCTGCGCACCACCCAGCGCCAGCCGTCCCCGTCCTTCTCCAGGATGAGGCGCACCTCGCGCGTCTCGTTCTCCGGCACGCGCAGCGGCGCGAGGAAGTAGTTGTCCAGCAGCTCCACCGTGCGGCCGTTGGCCTCGTCCGCCATGGCGGCGCGCACCATCTCGAAGTACGCCACGCCGGGCACGGTGGGGTTGCCGAGGATGCGGTGCTCGTCCGTCACCCACTGCGAGCGCGGCTCGCCGAAGGTGCCGCCAAACACCTTGCGCTGCGGCGTGTCCACCAGGCAGCGGTGGACGAAGGGGTGCGCCATCGCGCGCCCCTCGCCGGCCTGGGCGGCGGGCCGGGCCGCCATGCCCACCTCGTCCCAGGCGCCCCAGTTGATGGTGACGGCGTACGTGCCGGTGCGCGCCTGGTACGCGCGGGTGAAGGCGTCCAGGAAGCTGTTGGCCGCCGTGTAGTCCACCTGTCCGAAGCGGCCCACCACGGAGACCAGCGACGAGCAGGCCACGAAGAAGTCCAGCCGC
This sequence comes from Pyxidicoccus trucidator, assembly GCF_010894435.1. NCBI lineage: Bacteria > Pseudomonadati > Myxococcota > Myxococcia > Myxococcales > Myxococcaceae > Pyxidicoccus > Pyxidicoccus trucidator. Next base: position 51,375 of record NZ_JAAIXZ010000022.1, read on the forward strand.
TCGCCCTCCAGCACCGCCGCCAGCACCCGCGAGCCCGTCACCTTGGGTGCGAGCACCGCCGACGCCGCCTCGCGCGTCTTGAGCTGGAGCAGGCCACCGCCCGGGACGCCCGCCGCGTGGATGACGCCGTGGAGGGCACCGAAGCGAGCGCGGGCCGCTTCCACCGCCGCCCGCATCTTCTCCAAGTCCGTCACATCCGCGCTCAGCGCCAGCACCTGCGCGCCCTTCGCCTCCAGCCGCTGCACGGCCTGGATGCGGCGGCGCGTGGCCTCGTCTCCGGACTCCAGCGCCTTCGCCCACTCCTCACGCGGAGGCACCGCCGCGCGGCCGGTGAGCACCAGCTTCGCGCGGCACTTCTCCGCCAGCGCCTCGGCGAAGGACAGGCCCATGCCGCCCAGGCCACCCGTGATGAGGTACACGCCGCCCTCGCGCAGGGACACCGCCGAGGTGGGGCCCTCGTCCAGGCGCACCTCCTCGAAGTCCTGCACCCAGCGGCGGCCGCTCCGGAGCGCCACCACCGGCTCCTCCGCGCCCGACGTCAGCTCCGCTGCCAATAGCTCCACCAGCCGCGTGGACTGGAAGCTGCCCGAGGGGGGGAGGGTGACGTCCACGCTGCGGCAGCGCACGTGGGGCATCTCGCGCGGGATGACCTGGCAGGGGCCCAGCGCCGTCGCCTGCTCCGGCGAGACGAGGTCTCCGCCCGTCACCTCCTGCATGCCGTTGGACACCACCGTCAGGTGCACCGGCTTGCCCGACGCGTGCCCGGCCAGCGCCTGCGCCAGGTGCAGCACGCTGAAGAAGGAGCGGTCGATGACGTCCTCCGCCGTCGCGCCCGAGCCCTCGGCGGTGACGCCGCCCAGGTGGACGATGCGCTCCGGCAGCCTTCCGTCCGCCGCCAGCTCCGATAGCAGCGTGGCCCAGTCCTCGCGGCGGGCGGGGTTCAGCTCGTAGCTGTCCGCGCCCGTGCGGCGGAACTCACGCGCCAGCGACACCTCCACCAGCGCCGTGCCCTGCTTGCGCAGGCGCGGGGCCAGCTTCGCGCCCAGGCCGGCGCGGTCCAGCAGCAGCAGCCAGGGCGCGGCCTTCGCGTCCACCACGGCTGCTCCGGCGACCTTCGGCGCGGACTCCTTCCACACCGGGAGCCAGAACCAGCTCGCCACGTCGGGGCGCTTGTCCAGCGTGCCGCGCCGGGAGCCCTGCGTGCCGGACGCGGGCCTCAAGTCCACCCAGTAGCGCTGCCTGTCGAACGGGTAGGTGGGCAGCGACTCCCGGCGGCGCGTCTGGCCGTCGAAGAGGTGCGGCGCCTCCAGGCCCAGCAGCCAGAGCTGGCCGAGGGTGCGCAGGAGGAACTCCGGCTCCGGAGTGGCCTCTCCCGGCGGCGGCAGCGTGGTGAGCATGAACTGGCCCTGCTTCTTGCGCGGGTGCCAGCGGGCGAGCGACTGGAGCGCCTTGCCCGGGCCCACCTCCAGCAGCACGGCCTCCGGCTCCTTCAGCAGCTCGTCCAGGCCGCTGGCGAAGCGCACCGGCTGGCGCAGGTGCTTCGCCCAGTAGTCCGGCGAGGTGGCCTGCTCGGGCGTCATCCACGTGCCCGTCACGTTGGAGATGAAGCGCAGCTTCGGCGCGGACGGCCGGGCCTTCGCCACCGCGTCGCGGAAGGCGGAGACGATGGGGTCCATCATCGCGGAGTGGAAGGCGTGCGACGTCCGCAGCCTGCGCGCCAGCACGTCCTTCGCGGTGAGCACCTTCTCCAGTGCTTCCACCGCGGCAAGCGGGCCCGCCACCACGCACGAGGCGGGCGCGTTGGTGGCGGCAATCTCCAGCTCCGGCGTCAGCAGGGGGCGCACGTCCGCCTCCGGAAGCTGCACGGAGAGCATGGCGCCCGGCGGGCAGGACTGCATCAGCCGGCCGCGCGTGGCCACCAGGTCCAGCGCGTCCTCCAGCGTGAAGACGCCAGCCAGGCACGCGGCCACGTACTCGCCCACGCTGTGGCCAATCATCGACGTGGGCTGCAGGCCCCACGACATGAGCAGCTTCGCCAGCGCGTACTCCACGACGAAGAGGGCCGGCTGGGTGAGGGCCGTCTGCTCCAGCTTCGCGGCGGCCTGCGCGTCCTGCGTGTCCGTGCCGAACAGCAGCGGCTTCAGGTCCACGTCATGCTTGCGGCGCAGCAGCTCCAGACACTTGTCCGCCTCCTGCCGGAAGGCGGCCTCGGTGCGGTAGAGGGCCGCGGCCATGCCCGGGTGCTGCGAGCCCTGGCCGGGGAACATGAACACCACGGGCCGGCGCACCGGCTCCTGCACGCGGGTGATGACGCGGTCCGGAGACAGCGTGCCCAGCGCCTGGGCGGCCTCGTCCACCGTGCGGCACACCACGTAGCGGCGGTGCTCGAAGCCCTTGCGGCCCGTCTGGAGCGTGTAGGCCACGTCCGCGAGGCTCAGCTCCGGGTGGGATTTCAGGTGGTCCGCCAGCCGGCTCGTCGCCGACTCCAGCGCGGCGGCGGAGCGGGCGGACAGCACCAGCAGCTGGTTCTCCCGCGAGGGCCCGGACGGCGCTCGCGCTGGCGCCTCTTCCAGGATGACGTGCGCGTTGGTGCCGCCCAGGCCGAACGAGCTGACGCCCGCGCGCCGGGGCCCCGACGCCTCCCAGGGCTTCAGCTTCGCGTTGACGTAGAAGGGGCTGCCCGCGAAGTCGATTTCGGGGTTGGGCTTCTCGAAGCCCAGGCTGGGCGGCAGCTCCCGGTGCTTCAGCGCGAGCGCCGTCTTGATGAGGCCCGCCATGCCCGCGGCGGTGTCCAGGTGGCCCACGTTGCTCTTCACCGAGCCCAGGCCGCAGAACCCGTTGCGCTCCGCACCTCCGGCGCGGAAGGCCTGGGTGAGGGCCTTCACCTCAATCGGGTCTCCCATTGGCGTGCCCGTGCCGTGGGCCTCCACGTATGTAATCGACTCCGGCTCCACGCCAGCCAGCGCGTGCGCCATGCCGATGACGTCCGCCTGCCCGCTGACGCTGGGCGCGGTGTAGCCCACCTTGTCGGTGCCGTCGTTGTTGAGGGCGCCGCCACGGATGACGGCGTGGATGACGTCCCCGTCGGCCACGGCGTCCGCCAGCCGCTTGAGGACCACCAGGCCCGCGCCGCTGCCGCCCACCGTGCCCTGGGCGTTGGCGTCGAAGGGGCGGCAGTGCCCGTCCTGCGAGCCGATGCCGCGCTCGGTGTAGAGGTAGCCCGTCTTCTGCGGCACGGTGATGGTGACGCCGCCAGCCAGCGCCAGGTCGCACTGGTGGCTCAGCAGGCTCTGGCACGCGTGGTAGACGGCCACGAGAGACGTGGAGCACGCCGTCTGCACCGTCACCGCCGGGCCCTTGAGGTCCAGCTTGTAGGCGACGCGCGTGGCCAGGTGGTCGTTCTTGTTGTGGATGACGGCCTGGAAGGCGTTGATGGTGCCCACCAGGTGCCCGGCCGAGGAGAGGTTGTAGAGCAGGTACCCGTTGGCGCCCGCGCCCGCGTACACGCCGATGGGGCCCGCCGCGCGGCCCGGGTCATGCCCTGCCGACTCCAGCGCCTCCCAGACACACTCCAGGAAGACGCGCTGCTGCGGGTCGGTGATTTCCGCCTCGCGCGGGGAGAAGTCGAAGAAGCGCGCGTCGAACTGGTCGATGCCGTCCAGCGTGGCGCGAGCCTTGACGTACTTCGGGTCCTTCAGCTCCTCGGGAGCGATGGCGGCCCGGTCCAGCTCCTCGTCCTTGAAGAAGGTGATGGACTCCACCCCTTCGCGGAGGTTCTTCCAGAACGCCTCGGGCGTGCCGGCCCCGGGGAAGCGGCATGCCATGCCGATGATTGCAATTCCCTCGAGCTGAGAGGTCTCCTGCTCGCCGCTCATCGCTTCCCCCTGCCGGCCTTCGCCTTGAGTGCTTGTTGCTGCATTGCCTGAAGTTGCTTCCGGGCCCGCTCGTCTCGCGCCTGCTGCTTCGCGCTGTCGCCAGCCGCGTCCGGCGTGGACTGCTGGGCGACGTACTTCGCCAGCGAGGCCACCGTCGGGTGCTGGAAGAGCTCGACCATGGAGAAGCGCCGGCCGAACGCGGCCGAGAGCTTCTCGTGGACCTGCACCATGAGGAGCGAGTGGCCCCCCAGGTCGAAGAAGTTTCCGTGGAGGCCCACCCGCTCCACCTTGAGCGCCTCCTGCCAGATGGCGGCGATGCGCTGCTCCAGGTCCGTGGTGGGCGCCTCGTAGGGAGCCGACTCCGCGTGGCCCTCGACGGGCTCCGGTAGCGCGCTCCGGTCCAGCTTGCCGTTGCGGTTGAGCGGCAGGCGCGCCAGCGGCATCAGCACGGACGGCAGCATGTACTCGGGCAGCATCTCGCGCAGGAAGCCGCGCAGTTGCAGCGCCAGCTCCGCGTCGCCGCCTCCCGTGCCGCGCCGGGGCACGAAGTACGCCACCAGTCGCGCCTCTCCGGGACGCGGCTCGCGCACCGTCACCACCGTGTCGCCCACTTCGGGGTGGGTGCGCATCAGCGCCTCGATTTCCCCCAGCTCGATGCGGTAGCCGCGCACCTTCACCTGGAAGTCCGCGCGACCGTGGAAGTCGATGCGGCCGTCCTCGCGGTACCGGCCCACGTCGCCGGTGCGATACATGCGCGCGCCGGGGACGGGGCTGAAGGGGTCCGGCACGAAGCGCTCGGCCGTCAGGTCCGGGCGGCCTTCGTAGCCCCGGGCCACGCCCGCGCCGCCGATGAAGAGCTCGCCCGGCACGCCCAGCGGCACCGGGTGAAGTCGCGCGTCCAGCACGTGCACGCGCACGTTGCCCAGCGGCCCGCCGATGCTCGGCTCCTTCGAGTCCACCACCGGGCACGTGGTGGCGTTCACCGTGCACTCGGTGGGGCCGTACATGTTGACGAAGCGCGTGCTCGGGCGCGAGGCCAGCTCCGCCCACGTGCGCGCGTCGATGGCCTCGCCGCCCACCAGGACGAGCGTGGGCGAGAAGTCCGGCTCGCGCCCCAGGCCCTGCGCCAGCATGGGCACCAGCAGCGAGGGCGTGCAGTCCAGCACGTCCACCGCGTGACGGCCCACCCAGGCGCGCATGCGCGCGGCGTCCGGACGCACCTCCTCCGGGACGAGGTGCAGCGAGTGGCCGTTGAGGAGCTGCAGCCACTGCTTCACCGACGCGTCGAAGACGAGCGGCGCGTTGACGCTGACCCGCAGGCCGGGGCCTCGGCCCTGATACACGGTGTCCCGCAGCGTGGCCGCCAGGTTGAGCGCCGAGCGGTGCGCAATCACCGCGCCCTTGGGCCGACCCGTGGAGCCCGAGGTGAAGATGACGTACGCGGCGCCTTCCGGTGCCAGCGTCACCTCGGGCGCGTGCGTGGGGGCGGCGGCGAGCGCCTCGGCTTCCTGGTCCAGACAGAGGAGGTCATACGTCCCCTCGGGCACCACCGTTCCGCGCAGGTGCGAGCGGGTGAGGGCCAGCGGCGCGCCCGACTGCTGGATGACGTAGGCCAGCCGCTCGCGCGGGTACGTCGGGTCCAGCGGGACGAAGACGCCGCCGGCCTTGAGGATGCCCAGCAGCGCCACGAGCTGCTCCACCGAGCGCTCCAGGCACACCGCCACGCGCACCTCGGGGCCCACGCCCTTCGAGCGCAGGTGCCAGGCGAGCCGGTTGGCGCGCTCGGCCAGCGCGGAGAACGTCAGCTGTTCATCCTCGAAGGACACCGCGAGCGCGTCCGGCGTCTCACGCGCCCACGCGTCGAAGCGGGCGGGAATGGTGCTGGCCGTGTCGTAGTCGCGGCCCGTGCGGTTGAAGCCGTCCAGCGCGCCCAGCTCCTGGGCGCCGAGCCACGGCAGGGACTCAAGCGGGCGCTCCGGCGCGGCGGCGGCTTCGGAGAGCAAGGTCCCCAGCCGCGCCAGCATCCGGGCGGCCTCGGTGGAGGCGTACGCGCTGTCGTCGTGCTCCAGCTCCAGCGTCAGGCTTCCGTCACCCGCACGCACCAGGGACAGGGCCAGCTCGGCGCGCTCGGCACGGGCTACCAGTTGGAGGACGGAGAGCTTGAGCCCACCGACCTCCACGGGCTCCGGCCGGAGGACCTCCTGGAAGGAGAACGCGAGCGGGGCGGGGGCCGCGTACACGGCGTCGAAGTAGTCCTGCCAGGCCTCGGCGTCGCGACGCTCCCGCGACACCTCACGCACGTGGTCCTCGAAGCGGGCCCGTGCGCTGGCGGAGGCTCGCAGCGGAAGCCAGCGCTCGAAGAGGCCGAGCGCCACGTCCAGGCCGTCGAAGGTGCGCCCGTCGAAGCGCACGGCCACGCAGGACTCGTCACGCGCGCCCATGCGGCCCAGCAGCAACATCCACCCGGCCAGCACCGCGTCCGCTGCCCGCGCGCCCAGACGTCCGGCGAGTGCCTCCAGGGTGGAGGTCGTCTCCGGCTTCAGCGCAAGGGACTGGAGCCCCGGCCGCTTCCACGGTCCGCTCGCACCCGGAAGACGCGTGGGCAGCACGGTGCCGGTGGCGGACGAGACGTCGCGCGACTTCCAGTACTTCCGCCCGTCGCCCGTCTCCTCGGACTCGAGGAGCTGGTGGAAGATTTCGGCCACGTCCGCGTACTGGGGCGGTGGCTCCTCGTCCGTCGTCGCGGCGGACGTCAGGCCCTGGCACAGCTCGCGGGCGAGGAGGAGCAGGCTCTGCCGGTCAGCGGACGGCGCGGGCAGGTCCACCACCAGGACATGCCGCTCGGGGCCCAGCCTCGCCAGCTTCAACGGAGCAGGCCCGTCCTCGGGCGTGGCCTCGGCGGACAGCACGGCCTGGAGTCGCGCCTCGGCTTCCGCGGCGGAGACAGCGCTCCAGTCGAGCACCTCCAGCACGGTGGCCGGCACGTCGCCGGGCACCTGCACCGCGGCCCCCGTGCCCGGAAGGCGGCGGTAGGTGGTGCGGAGCAGCTCATGCCGCGACACGACCTCGCGTACGACGCGCTCCAGCCGCGCGGCCTCCAGCGGGCCTTCGAGCAGGAGCGCGGCACGGGCACGCGCGGACGTGGCGGGAGTTGCCGCCAGGAGCGACCACTGACGCGCTTGTTGGGGGGAGAGCCGGAATCCAGGGGTGTGGGTCACGGTGATGGCTCATCGGTAGTCGGCGCCATCGGGCGCGTTGGGAAGCTCAGGACGAGGAGGAGCCTGGCGGGGCCACATCACTCCAGGAGAAGGGGCGCGCCATGCCCGCCAGCACCCGTCGGGGCCCGGAGAACGGGGAGCGCGCATGCGCGGCGAGCATGTTGTCCACGACGAGCAGGTCCCCACGCTCCCACGGGAAGGCCACCAGCTCCGCGTCGTACGCGGCGCGCAGCGTCTCCAGCGTGGCCGGTTCGATGGGCGAGCCATCGCCGTAGTACGTGTTGTTGGGCAGCTCGTCCTCGCCCAGGTCGGCCAGCAGCACCGCACCCACCTGCGGGGGCAGGGTGGAGACGTGGAAGAACGTGGCGTGGTTGAACCAGACGGGCTCGCGGGTGACGGGGTGGAGCCCCGCGGCGCGGCGCACCTGGCGCGTGCGCAGGCGGTTGCCCTCGCGCCACTCGAAGCTGATGCCGTTGCGGCGGCAGTACGCTTCCACCTCGGCGCGGTCCTCGGTCTGGAAGGCCGTCTGCCAGCTCAGCCCCAGCTGGTGGCCGAAGTTGCGGACGTACATATAGCCCTGCTCCAGGAAGCGGGCGCGCAGCTCCGCCGGCAGGCGCTGGTACACCCGCCGCGAGTCCACCAGCGGCGTCTCGCCTCCCTGCTGCGCGGGCGTCACGCAGGCGAAGAAGAGGCGCAGTGGGAAGGTCAGGTTGTAGGACTGCTCGTTGTGCGGATAGATGCGCTCGGCCGCGGGGTGGTCCGTGGACGTGTAGATGTTGCCGCTGACCTGGGAGCGCGGTGACGAGCGCTCCTCGTACTTCAGCGCCTCGTCGGCCAGCGCCTGGATGGCGGCGTCCATGGCCTCGGGCGTCGCCACGTCGAAGCCGCGAAAGAGCACGGCGCCGTGGCGGTGCAGGTGCTCATCCACACGGGCACGCTGGCCACGGGCCCACGCGGCCAGGTCCACGCCCGGAAGCGCGGGACGGGCCACGACGGGCAGGTGAGTTGCGGGGCGGGGTTCCTCGAAGCGCACCCAGTCCTGTCCGGAGCCATCCACCTCGCGGCGCCGCACCTGGGGCAGCGCGCGCTTCACCGGGCCACCTGCCGTCATGACTCACCTCCGCTCTTGCGGCGTACGCTGCGGAACAGCTCCTTGCGCGTCGACTGCAGCTCCTTCGCCCGGGCCTGCTGCCGCTGGCGCTCCAGCTCGGCCAGTTGCTGCCTCAGCTCGTCCACCGTGGCGTCGGGCCGCGTCACCGCCGTGGTCAGCACCGCCTCGTAGTCCTCCGCGAGCCGGGTGATGGTGGGCGCGTCGAACAACGCCGTGGCGTAGCGCAGCACGCCGTGGAAGTGCCCACCGGACTCGGACAGCAACACGGACAGGTCGAACGGCGAGCCTCCGTCATCCACCTCGAGCTGCCGGAGCTCCAGCCCTGGCAGCTTCAGCGCGGGCAGCGGCGCGTTCTCCAGCACGAACATCACCTGGAAGAGCGGGTTGTAGCGGGCGTCGCGCGGCGGGCGCAGCGCCTCCACCAGCTTGTCGAAGGGGACGTGCGGGCGCGCGTAGCCGCCGAGCGCCACCTCGCGCACGCGCCCGAGCACCGCGCGGAAGGACGGGTTGCCCTCCAGGCCCACGCGCAGCACCAGCTGGTTGACGAAGAGGCCGGCCAGCCCCTGCGTGCGGGCGTGCTCGCGGTTGGCCACGTCCGTGCCCACCACCAGGTCCGTGCGGCCCGTGCGCGCGTGCAGCACCACGAGGAAGCCCGCGAGCAGCGACATGAAGGGCGTGGCGCCCTCGGCCTGGCCCAGCTGGCGCAGGCCCGAGGTGAGGGCGGGGGAGAGCGCCAGCGGGTGACGCGCGCCCTCGAAGTGCTGTCGCTCCGGACGGGGCCTGTCGGAGGGCAGCTCCAGCAACGGAGGTGCACCCGTGAGGCGCTCCTTCCACCACGACAGCTCCGCCTCCAGCTCGCCGCCCTCCAGCCACCGGCGCAGCCACGCGGCATGGTCGGCGTACTGCACGGGCAGCGCGGGCAGGGGAGAGGGCCGCCCCTGCGCGAAGGCCGCGTAGAGCGCGCCCAACTCGCGCACCAGCACGCCCATGGTCCACCCGTCGGACACCCCGTGGTGCAGCGTCAGCAGCAGCCGGTGCTTGCGCTCCGACAGCCGCAGCAGCCGTGCTCGCACCGGAAGGCCGTGCTCCAGGTCGAAGGGGCGACGGGCCTCCTCGGCGGTGAGGCGCTCGGCTTCCGGCTGCCGCTCCGCGTCGGGCAGCGCGCCCAGGTCCACCACCGCGCCGGGTCCGGAGAGCTGGGCCGGGACTTCTTCCGGCGGAAGGATGACCTGGGTGAAGCGTCCCTCCGCGCGGGGGAAGCGCGTGCGCAGCACCTCGTGCCGCTGGAAGATGGCGGCCAGGGCCTGGCCCAGCGCCGCCACGTCCAGCGCCCCCTCCAGCTCCACCGCCGCCGGGATGTTGTAGGCCGCGCTGCCCGCCGACAGCTGCTCCAGGAAGAGCAACCGCTCCTGCGCGTAGGAGAGCGGCGGCGAGTCCCCACGAGCGCCAGCCACCAGGGGAGGCAGCACCGCGGTGGGGTGGCGCAGCTCCGCGAGCGCCCGCGCGGTGAGCGCCTCCAGGTGCACGCCCTCCAGCAGCAACGCCACCGGCAACCCGACGCCCAGCTCCTCCTCCAGCGCGCCCTTCAGTTCAATGGCATGGATGGAGTCCAGCCCCAGCTCGGTGAGGGGGCGCGTCGCATCCAGCGCCGACGCAGGCATCGACAGCGCCCGGGCCAGCCGGCCCTGGAGCCACGCGCCCAGCAGCCGCGAGCACTCCTCCTCTGACGCGGCCAGCAGCGCCTCGCGGGTGAGCGGAGGCAGCGCCTCTTCCTGGCTCGCGGGCGCATCGGACGCGTCCGCTACACCCCGGTCCTCCGCGAGCACCTCCAGCTCACCGGCCACGTACATGGCGCGAGTCGCGCGCCGCTGCACCTTGCCGCTGGACGTCTTGGGCAGGCCACCCGGGGGGATGAGCACCACGGTGCCGACCGCCACCTCGTGCGCCTGCGCGATGGCGCGGCGCAGGGCAGCGACAGCCGCCGCGGGCTCCGACAGCCGGTTGCGGTCCACCTCCATCACCACCACCAGCCGCTCCTCGCCGTCCGCCTCCACGGAGAACGCCGCCGAGCAGCCGGGACGCATCGCCGGGTGACTGGCCTCCGCCGTCAGCTCCAGGTCCTGCGGGTAGTGGTTGCGACCGCGCAGGATGATGAGGTCCTTGATGCGGCCCGCGACGAACAGCTCTCCCTCCGCCACGAAGCCGAGGTCGCCGGTGCGCAGGTACGACCCTTCGCCCGTGTCGGCGCGGCGGGCACGGAAGGTGGCCTCGCTCTCCTCGGGGCGCTCCCAGTAGCTGGCGGCCACGCTGGCGCCACGCACCCAGATTTCCCCCAGCCGTCCCTCCTTCGCGGGCACGCGGGACTCCGGGTCCACGACGAGCAGTTCCTGCTCCAGCACGCCCTGGCCACAGCCCACCAGCACGCTCGCGCCGTCGGCTCCGGCCTCCGACGCCTCGGCGCGGCCCTGCTGGAGGGACTCGCGCACGTACGCCCGCTCCACCGGCGGCGTGGCCTTGCGCCCTCCCGCGGCAATCAACGTGGCCTCGGCCAGCCCGTAGCACGGGTAGAACGCCTGCTTGCGGAAGCCCGACACCTCGAAGGCCCGGGCGAAGCGCTCCAGCGTCTCCGCGCGCACCGGCTCGGCGCCGTTGAAGGCCACGTCCCAGCTGCTCAAGTCGAGCGCCGCCCGCTGCTCCGGCGTCGTCTTGCGCACGCACAAGTCGAACGCGAAGTTGGGCCCGCCGCTCGTCGTCGCCTTGTAGCGGGAGATGGCCTCCAGCCACCGCGCCGGTCGCTTGAGGAAGTCCAGCGGCGACATGAGCACCACCGGGAAGCCGCCACACAGCGGCTGCAGCACCCCGCCGATGAGGCCCATGTCGTGGTACGGCGGCAGCCAGATGACGCCCCGGCTGGCCTCGGTGTGCTCGAAGCAGCGGTGGATGGCCAGCGAGTTGTGCAGCAGGTTGCCGTGGCTGAGCATCACCCCGCGAGGCGTGCCCGTGGAGCCGGAGGTGTACTGGAGGAACGCCAGCGACTCGCGCGTGGCGCCCGGCTCCTTCCACGCGTCCGCCGCTCCGGCCTCCACCGTGTCGGTGGCAATCCACGTCAGCCCCGCCAGCGCCGCGGACTGCTCACCCAGCGACTCCACCACGGACTGGATGAAGCCGGTGGTGAGCGCGAAGCGCGCGCGCGCGTCGTGGATCACCGCCTCCAGCCGGGGCAGCGTGCGCGCCACCCGCATCGGGTCCGGCGGGTAGGCCGGCACCGCCACCGCGCCCGCGTAGAGGCAGCCGACGAAGGCGGCTACGTAGTCCAGGCCCGGGGCGTAGAGCAGCAGCACGCGCTCACCCCGCGCGCCGCGCTCCTGCAGGAAGCCACCAATGGCCCGCGCCCGAGCGTCCAGCTCCGCGTACGTGAGGTGGGCTTCCTCGCCGTCACCGTCCACCAGGAAGGTGTACGCACGCTGATCGCCATGCTGCTCCGCGCGACACCGGGACAGCTCCACCAGCGTCGAGCACTCCAACAGCAGATTCGTCGCGCGCATACGTCCCGTACCCGCCTCCCGAGCCCCGCCACCCCGGAAGGGCTTCGCGAGTGTCCCCCTTGCCTGGCTGGCTCGCGGTCCACCGCGAACACAGTCAGCGCGATTCGGGGACACGGTCTCCCGCGCGCCCGGCAGCGCGACACATTTGTTTGATACAAACCGAGTAACACAGCCGTCTGTCGGATGTCCAGGCAGGGCGGAAAAAACGAGATTGGCGGGATTTTGCCCGCCCCCCGGACGACCGCTGAAGACCCGTCAGGTGCTCACGCGCCCACATCCTCCACGAGGCGGAAGGTGAGCTGGGGGCGTGTGCCCACCACGCGCTCGTCGAGGTACTCGGAGAGGACACGCTCCATGCGCAGCGCGTCATCCTGGACGAGGCGCTTGAGCTCGGCGAGGTGCGTGAGGCTGTCCAGCACCGAGCGGGTGTCCACGCCGAAGTCGATGAGGCACGCCACCTCGTCCACGTCGCCCGCCAGCAGCTTGTCCACCATGGGCAGGCAGGACGTCACCGTGCCGATGAGGGCCCCGGTGCGGTAGTAGCGCTCGAAGGCGTAGGAGGCGAGGTAGTCCGCCCACTTCGGCTCGTTGATGTCCACCTGGAGGTCCAGGCTCTTCACCAGCGTCTGCATCAGCGCCACGTGCGCGCGCAGGTAGGCGGTGAGGGGGGCGCGCACCTTGTCGAGGACCTCGTCCGCGTCCTGGCCGATGAAGGTGTGCATCATGAGCGTGGCGGTGCGAGAGCCGCGCGCGTGCCCGGCCCGCTCCGCCGCGGCGTGGTAGAGGCCGAGCTTCTCCAGCGCCTCCTCCAGCGCCTGTCCCAGCAGCGAGGTGAGGACGTTGTAGCCGTTGGCGCCGGTGCGCTCGAAGAGGGCGGGGTCCGTGGCGCACGTCACCCAGGTGGGCAGCCGTGGCTGGAGGGGACGGGGGAAGACCTGGAGGTGGACCTCCTTGCCGGCGCCGTCCTTCGTGGCCACGGCCTCGCCGCGCCACAGCCGCTCCACCGTCTCCAGGTTTTCCCACATGACGTCGCGCTTGCGCGCGAAGTTCTCCGGGAAGAAGGCGAAGTCGTTGGGCACCCAGCCGGAGGCGATGGAGATGCCCGCGCGGCCGCCGGAGAGGTTGTCGACGATGGACCACTCCTCGGCGACACGGAAGGGGCTCTGCAGCGGCAGCACCACGCTGCCCGCGCGCAGGCTGACGTTGCGGGTGATGGTGGCCAGCGCGGAGGCGAGCATGGCGGGGTTGGGGTAGATGCCGCCGTGCTCGTGGAAGTGGCGCTCGGGCGTGGAGACGGAGCTGAAGCCGTGCTGGTCCGCGAACTTCGCCGCCTCGAGCAGCAGGTGGTACTTGTCGCGGGTGCCGGCGTCCTCGTCGGCGAAGAAGAAGAGGCCGAAGTCGAGCTTCCTCGCCCGGCGGCGGGCCGGCACCACGTGGGCCACCAGCGCGTTGCCCTCGGCGCGCACCGACACCGTGCGCACCTCGGGATGACAGGCCAGCAGGGCCTGGAGCTCCGCGGGCCCCGGCGTGGAGCCCGCGGTGACGGTGCCCCGCGAGCCACCTTCCACGGCCCGGCCGGCGGCCTCCACCACCTCATGCAGCGAGGACACGTCCCTGTCTGCCTGCGAGACGAGCGCGTCCACGAGCGCCACGAGCTGGCCCGACAGGCGGATGACGTCCAGGGGCGCGAAGCGGCGCGCGTCATGGTGGAGGCGCAGCGCCAGGCGGGGGCCGGGCTCCACCTCCAGCAGCAGCGGGAAGGACGGCGGCGGCGCGGCGCGGGTGAAGGGCTGGAAGCCCAGCTCCCGCGCGAGGGGACGGAGCGGGTCTTCGTCCGGAGCCTCCCAGACGGCGACGACGCTCTGGAAGAGGAGCGCGTCCTCGGGAAGCGCGAGCCACTGGCGCACCTGGGCCGTGGAGACGTACTCGTGGCGCTGGGCCTCGGTCAGCTCGGCCTGGAGGCCGCGCAGCCAGCGCACGGGGTTTCCGTCCGCCGGAACCGCGAGCCGCCTTGGCAGCACGTGCGCGAAGCTGCCCACCAGCGGGCGGCCCTGGGTCAGCGTCGCGGGCCGGCCCGGCACCTGCGCGCCAAAGACTACGTCCTGGCTCCCCGTGACGTGGCGCAGCAGCAGCGCCCACGCCGCCTGGACGAGCGTGCCCAGCTCCAGCTTGTGCTTGCGCAGGAACGCCTGCACGTTGCCCGTCTCCGTGGGCGAGAGGAGCTGCTGCTGGACGCGGGGCAGGGCGTCGGAGGCAGCGGCGGGCAGCTCCGGGAGCAGGGAGGGCTTCGCGTCGCGCAGCAGCTCGCGCCAGCGGGCCTCGGCCTCGGGGGTGCCCTGCTGGTCCACCCAGGAGAGGTACTCGCGGAAGGGGCGGGCCTTCTCCAGGCCGGCGTCCGCCTTCTCACGGAGGGACTTGTAGAGGCGCAGCAGCTCGTGGAGGCACAGCCGCGCGGCGCCCGCGTCGAGCGCCGCGGCGTGGTAGCCCAGGACGAGCACGCCCGTGTCCGGCCCGGTGCGCAGCAGCGACAGGCGCACCAGCGGGGCGGCGGTGAGGTTCAGGCCTCGCCGGCGGTCCGCCTCCAGCCAGGACGCCACGTCGGTGGCGTCCACGCGCTCCAGGGCGGGGGCTACCTTCTCGCGGACGACCTGCATGGGCTCGGCGAGGCCCTGCATGAAGAAGGCGGTGCGCAGCGCGGCGTGCCGGCGCACGAGCTCGCGCAGGGCTTCCTCCAGGACGGGCTCGTCCAGGGCGCCACGGAACGGGGCATGGAGGTGCTCGACACGGGCCTCGGGAGCGGGCTGTCGCTGGGACAGCAGCTCCCGCTGGGAGGCGGTGAACCGGTAGACGTCCTCGACGTTCTTCATGATGTAGGGCGGAGGGTCTCCGGAGGGCCGACTTCCATCAGGGTGTGGTGGAGACCGTGGGCACCGTAACACGGTGCCTCCCACGCTCGGGAATGGGGCCCGGGCGCCCGTCGAGGTCGGCGCTGACTTCGCCGAGGTCCGGCGTGGGGTCCGCCCGGCTACCGCGCCGTGCGCGCGCCCTCCACCACGGCCCGGGCGATGGCGCGGCTGATGGGGTGCCCCAGCTTCACCTCCACGTCCAGGTAGATGGGCGAGCTGTTGAGCTCCAGGAAGACGTAGTCGTCCCCGTGGTGCTTGATGTCGATGCCGGCGAAGGTGAGGCCGCACGCACGCGCCGCCTGCCGGCAGAACTGCTTCACCGGCTCGGGCAGCGGCACCTCGCGATAGCTCGCCTCACCCCCGCTGTAGATGGGGTCCGCCCTGAAGTCGAGGTGCTGCTCGGGCGTTTCAATCGCCACGCAGGACACCACCTCGTCGCCCACGAGCATGATGCGCAGGTCGTCGCCGCGCACCCGCTCCTGGAAGATGACCGGGGAGGCGGCGACGTCCTCCAGCCGCTCCAGCGCCTCGGCGTCGAGGCCTCGGGTGATGGCGCCGCCCATGATGGGCTTGTAGATGACGTCCTTCACCTCCGCGTGGAAGGCGCGGATGGCGGCCGGGTCATTGGAGATGAGCGTGCGGGGTACGCGTGCACCCAGGCTGCGCAGGGCGTGGAGCTGGAAGGGCTTGTACTGCATGACGCTGGCGGCGTGCGGCCCGTTGACCAGCGTGGCGCCCTGGTGGGCCAGCTTCAGCAGCCACGCCACGAAGTACGAGGCGCGCTCGCGCGTCTGCATGAAGTGGTGGTGCCAGTCCTCATAGAGCACCAGCTCGCCGTTCTGCTCCAGGGCGGGGACGAAGGGGGCGGGGACGAAGCGCAGGTAGAAGCCGCGCAGGTCGTCCACGCGCTGCCCGAGGTAGTACGTCTCGTCGTCCTTCATGGACAGCGGCCAGCCGTGCTCCAGGGCCTCGCTGTCGATGATGACCGATTCCGCGCCCAGGACTCCCGCCTCGTGCGCCACCGCCGCGCACTGCGGGTCATTGCCGTCACCGAAGATGCCGATTCTCAAGGACCTGCCCTCTGTCGTCGGGTGCTTCCGGGGGTTCGCCAATTTCTCAGGCAACTACAAAGGCCGGCGTCCGACAATCCATGTGACCAAGCAGGGGGAGAGTTCCTTGACCAAGATTCCGAAGGGGCCGTCGTTCATCAAGTACGAGACGCCCCGTCCGCCGGTGAAGCCGGGTGGACCCATGACGACGAAGGCGCTCGGTGAGGAGGGCAGCACCAAGCCGCCCCCGATGACCACCAAGGCGCTCGGGGAAGAGGGTGGCATCAAGCCGCCTCCGATGACCACCAAGGCGCTCGGTGAAGAGGGTGGCATCAAGCCGCCTCCGACGACGACGCTGGCCGTGGGCGAGGAGGGCGGTACGAAGCCGCCTCCGACGACGACGCTGGCGGTGGGCGAGGAGGGCGGTACGAAGCCGCCTCCGTCGACGACACTGGCCGTGGGTGAAGAGGGTGGCATCAAGCCGCCTCCGATGACCACCAAGGCGCTTGGTGAGGAGGGTGGCATCAAGCCGCCTCCGTCGACGACGCTGGCCGTGGGTGAAGAGGGTGGCATCAAGCCGCCTCCGTCGACGACGCTGGCAGTGGGCGAGGAGGGCGGCATCAAGCCTCCCCCGATGACGACGCTGGCCGTGGGCGAGGAGGGCGGCATCAAGCCTCCGGGCGGTGGCACCAAGCCGCCTCCGATGACCACGTTGGCCGTGGGCGAGGAGGGCGGCTTCAAGCCGCCTGACATCACGACCAAGGCGCTGGGCGAAGATGGTGGCTTCAAGCCGCCTCCGATGACCACGCTGGCCGTGGGCGAAGAGGGCGGCGCGAAGTAGCACTCAGCACGTCCCTGACTCGAAGCCGGGGAGACTCCGCTGTGCGCCCCTGGCCTCGCGGTCCGGCGGAACGCAGCGGAGTCCCGGTGACACGCAGGGGCTTCGCGGTGCGGCCCGCTCCGTTCGCGAAGCCACGCGCGTGCGAACCCGCAGGGCAGACCACGGACAGTGGCGGTCGGTGCTGCAGGTGATTGAGGAGCAGTCGCGGCAACATGCCAGTCGCGTCGCAATCGCGGACGCGGCCGTCGCAGTGACCTACGCGCGGCTCTGGAACTGCGGACACGCGGGTGTTGCAGTTCTTCCACCCGTCCGTTGACGCGTCCCTGTGCGACATCCTGATGGCGCTGGCCAACGGCGGCCGGCTGGAGATGCTTCACGAATCGCAGAGCTCCGGGGAGCCGCTGGCCGAGCTCCTGCTCGCGCGACGGCTTACCCACGCGGTGCTGCCCGCGAACGTGCTGCGAACGCTGAGTCCGAGCCGGTTCTCCGAGCTCCGGATGCTGATGAGCACAGGTGACGTGTGTCTGCCGGAGACCTGAAGGCAGTGGACGTCCTTCCATCGCTTCGTCAACGGCTCCGCCTGACGGAGGTGACGGTGGCCAGCGGGGGCCTCACGGTGGGCTTATTCCCACTGAAGCGGACCGTCCAATTTCCCTGCCGGGAACTTCCTTCGATCATCGCGTGGACTTCGAAGGGATGAGCGCCCGCCGATCTTCGGGAAACGATCATAGCCGCGCAGGAGCGCGTCGAGGTGCGCGGGATTATCGAGGTCGAGCGGAGCAGTCGTGAGACGAACAACCCATCCGTCTGTCGCAGTGCTCCGCGCCAGTGAGAGCAGGTCCTCGTCGCGCGAGTGATCCGGGAATCCGATGGCGCCCGCAGCAGCGGCCGACCAGTAGTTCAGCCACCCCAGGCGATGCGGAGTCTCAGGCGATGGGAGGTCCCACGGAAGCTTGAGAGCGGGCAGGCTCCGGGGCGGGTAGGGCGGCCCCTCCAACGTGGGGCTTGTCTGCTCCGCGATATCTCCCGCTGCGCGTCCGGGCGTTGCATGCCCCCATAGCGCGTGCGTGCATCCTGCCACCTGCTCCAGCAACTCCGCTGCAACCGAAAGGCCCGTCGCGTCCAGTGGCCACTCCGCATGGACCTCAAGAAAGCGCTGGCCGCACGGGTTCTGGCTGGTTGGCGGTTCCGACCAGGAGAGCGTCACGAGGTTGCTCTCATCGTCGTTGCAGATGAGTGGAAATGCCCCCTTTCGCGTATCTTCGGTGATCCACGCGTCGCGTCGCGGCAGGGGGAGGAACCGTCCCTCATTGGAAATCGTCCACCCCAGATGGAGGCCGGGGAAGGCGCGTTCCATCGCATGGACGACCGCCACCAGTCGGTTGTCGTCGGCCACGAGCGCGGGTGCGTAGACCCTGAGCAGGAGGGAGTCTCTCGGCTCTGCCATTTCAGCACCAGTCCATGACGACAATGTTGAGGGAAGGGTCTGATGCGCGCAGCGCCGCCCGGTGCGTTGCGCTTCGTACGCCGACAACGAATCCATACCTGCAGGCCTTTGCCAGGTCGCGTTCGCGCTGCAACTCATGCACCTGTTTTGCGATCACAATCTTTCGGAGGGCGGCTGTGTACGTGTCGAAGTTGTCGGTCTTGACCTCCCACAGCACGCCCCTGGCGGTTTGCATCGCGTCGAAGCGCTTGCCGCGCACGGACCCGCCGTGTCACGCAACATCCGCGGGGTCGGGCAGGCTGGACGGGGGACCCATCATGCCGTATAGTTTGAACTCAAACTATATGGCCTAGAAGGGCCTTCACTCGAAACGGAACCCATGCGCCGCGCCTCCCTCCTCCTCGTGTTGCTGCTGTCCTCCCTGCCGGCGCTCGCGCTCGAAGCGTCCCCGGAGGTGGCACGAGCCGAGGCAGGACTCCAGGCGCCCACCGCCCCGCCGGCCATCGACCTGCTGTCCACCTCGCAGGGCCTGGCGCTGCGTGAGTCGCTGCCTTCAGTCCTCTTCACGCGTCCGTTCGGTGTGGTGGAGCTGTGGCAATGGCTGGGGCTGGCGCTGGTGATGGCGGCGGGCTGGCTGGCGGGACGCGCCCTGGAGGGCGGGGTGCTCCGCATGGCGGTCCGTGCCACGGGGCTGACGAAGTCGGGCTGGGATGACCAGCTCGCGGCCTCGGGCCGGGGGCCCCTCCGCTACCTGCTGTTCGCGGTGGTGGTGCTGTCAGGCGCGCTGGCGCTGCGGCTTCCTCCTCCCGCGGGGCACGTCATCCAGGTCGGCGGGCACTCGGTGGTCATCGCCACCGTGGCGTGGTTCCTGCTGCGCTTCGTGAAGCTGGCCTCGCGCTTCGTGGAGCAGACCGTCGCCCAGGAAGCGAACAGCGCGGACGTGGCCCGCGCGCGGGGACTGCGCACGCAGCTCGCGGTGCTCCGGCGCGTGACGGAAGTCGTGGTCGCCCTGGTGGCCGCGTCGCTGCTGCTGCTCCAGTTCGAGGCGGTGCGCAACGTGGGGGTCTCGCTGCTCGCGTCGGCGGGCCTGGCGGGCCTGGTCATCGGCCTGGCGGCGCAGAAGTCCATCTCCACGCTGCTGGCCGGCATCCAGCTCTCCATCACCCAGCCCGTGCGCATCGGCGACACCGTCATCGTGGAGAACGAGTGGGGCTGGGTGGAGGAAATCACGCTCACCTACGTGGTGGTGAAGGTCTGGGACTTGCGGCGGCTCGTGATTCCGATGACGCACTTCCTGGACAAGCCCTTCCAGAACTGGAGCAAGGTGTCGCCCGACATCATGGGCACGGTGGAGCTGTACGCGGACTTCCGCACCGACGTGGTGGCGGCCCGCGCCGAGCTGAAGCGGGTGCTGGAGCACGAGTCCCTGGGACTGTGGGACGGCAAGGTGCAGGGGCTCCAGGTGACGGACTGCACCGAGCGGACGATGAAGCTGCGGGCGCTGGTGAGCGCCGCGGACTCGGGGAAGGCGTGGGACTTGCGCTGCCTGGTCCGCGAGAAGCTCATCGGCTGGCTGCGGGGCCAGCCTCACGGACTTCCGCTGCTGCGCGCCGAGGCGAACCTCGAGCAGCTTCACCAGCCCGTGCTGTCGCGCATCGCGCCCGCGCTGCCCCCCGGCCGGCCGGAAGGCAGTCTCCTCGCCGGCCGTTCCCCGGAGTGAGTCCGCGTGGGAGGGGGGCTCCCGCGGGAGCCCTCGTGCGGCCCCTCAGTCCCTCCGCTTCTTGAGGAGGAAGGCATCCGCGAAGCCCTGCACGCGGGCCTGCGGCTTCGAGAAGATGAAGGTGATGACGCTCACCTTCCGCTCCGCGTACACCATCGCCAGCTCGGCGATGGCGCGCACGTCATGGGTACTGACGGGGCTGTAGCGGTAGCGCTCGGGCTTCCCTCCGTCGCTGACGAGCAGACCGCCAGCGGTGAGGTCCTCCATCCGCGCGGCCGAGGACTCTTCATTGATGCGCAGCTCCAAGGCCACCTCTGCCGCGGTCCACTCCCGCTCCGTCCGAGTCCGAAGCAGGAGGAGAACCTCCAGCTTCTCGAGGGAGTCGATGTGCGCCATGAGGAAGCCCTGGACCCGCTCGTTCAGGGCGGCGTCAGTCACGGGTCTACCTATGGGTATAGATACTTTGAGCGTCAACTAATTCCAGCATTGGCGTGTTCGCTACGCAATTCGGGGCCAGCCAGGGAGGGGAGGGCTGGTGGGGCTGTCCTCCATCCCTCCTGGTTGCCCTGGCGGAGTCCCGTCCGCACCCTGAAGTGAGGTGCATTGCCTGGAAGGACGCGGTGATGGATGGGGAACGAGCGGCGCGCGGGTCCTATTGAGGCGCTTCGAAACCTGGTCCTGGCGCTCGAACGGCTGGTGGCCAAGGAGGCCGTGAGCGGCGCGGTGAGCGGCGCTGCGGACGGGCTGCGCCACGAGATTCCGGAGGTCGACGGCCAGCTGGCCAGCCTCGTCCAGGACGCGCTCACGCTGATGGGGCGGCTGGTGCACGAGGCGGCCGAGGGAGAGCGCGGCGTATCCGGAGAGCTGGCCCATACGCTCGCGGCCTCGGCGATGCAGGGCGCGCTGGAGGTGCTGGAGCAGGAGTGGCAGAACGGCGGCCTGCCCTTCCACGGGTTGATGGTGCGCCTCAACCTCCTCTTCAACGAGGCAGTGGAGTTCGCCCACAGCCGCACCGATGAGATTCGCGCTCCGGGAGACAGGGCCGCGGCCATGGCGCGGGGCGTGGTGCGGGCGGCCACGGAGGAGCTTCACACCGCCGTGCCGAAGCTGGCCGAGGACGCGCGGTGTTTCGCCCCGCTGGGAGCGGAGGTCGCCGCGAAGGTGGGGCGGGGACTCGTCGAGGGCATCGAGTCGAAGCTGCGCGAGGACTCGGCCTCGCTGACGGGCCTGCTGGAGCGAGTGGGCCGGGTGCTGGTGCGCGGGCTGGCGACGGGAATCCGCGAGGAACTGACGCGCAGCCCGGCGGCGTCCACCGAGGCGCTGGGCGCATCGCTGGAGAAGCTCGCCGAGCGCACCGCCGCCGCCACCGTCCGGGGCGCGGGTGGAGCGCTGGAAACGCAGGGGCGTCGATGGAGCAAGGGCCTGCGACGCGAGCGGCTCGTTCGAGAGGTGGGCCGCGAGCTCACGGGCGGCGTGCTGGAGGCCGTCGAGGCGATGCTGCGCCGGCCGGTGATGGCCGTGGTGGGCGCGGGGAGCGCGCTGGTGGTGGTGTCGCTCCTGGCCGTGCGCTGGCGCACCGCATAGGACTCCATGGGCAGCCAGGGGTGATGCGCGGGTGACGCCGTCGCCCCGGCGCGCCCGCAGGTGGTGACAGAGACCCAGGGCCGGAGTGCCCCTGGTCTGGCCCGGTGGAGACACCAGCTTCCGGCCACCCTCGCTGTCCCCCTTCGCGGAGTGTTCATGCGCGTTCCGGGCCGCAAGTCACGCGGGAGCGTGACCTGTCTGTTCGTCTGTCTTGCGTGGAGCTTTCTGGCGGATGCCCAGCCCTGGCGTCCGAGTCCCGGGCGTGGGTCCGGCCTCGCCTGGGACCCCGGCCTCGCGCTCCCCGGCGGCTTCGCGCAGGAGGTCGTCGTCTCCGGCCTCGCGTTCCCGACCGCGTT
The DNA here is from genome assembly GCF_010894435.1 of Pyxidicoccus trucidator. Lineage (NCBI taxonomy): Bacteria > Pseudomonadati > Myxococcota > Myxococcia > Myxococcales > Myxococcaceae > Pyxidicoccus > Pyxidicoccus trucidator. Next base: position 73,027 of record NZ_JAAIXZ010000022.1, read on the forward strand.
CGCGGCACTGCCCGACGGGCGCATCCTCATCGCGGAGAAGGCTGGCGTGGTCCGCCTCTTCGAGGACGGCGAGCTGCGGCCCACGCCATTCATCGACCTCCGTGAGCAGGTGAATGCCCACCATGACCGCGGGCTCCTCGGCCTCGCGGTAGACCCCGCCTTCGCGACGAACGGCTACGTCTACCTGCTCTACACCTACGACGACGATGCCGACGATGACCCGGGCCCCAAGACGGCGCGCCTCGCGCGGTACACGGCCGAGGGAGACACCGCCGCTCCTTCCAGCGAGCGCGTCCTGCTGGGCACCGTGGTGGGCAATTCCTGCAATGACTTCCCCCACGGCACCGACTGCATCCCCTCCGACAGTGCGTCCCACTCCGTGGGCAACGTCCGCTTCGCTCCGGATGGCACGCTCTTCGCGACGCTGGGAGACGGGGCCCGCTTCGACGGAGTCGACGACGATGCCCTGCGGGCCCAGGACCTCCACTCGCTCGCGGGCAAGGTGGTGCGTATCACCCCTCTGGGCGAGGGGCTGCCGTCGAACCCGTTCTGGACGGGAGACGCTGGCGCCAATCGCTCGAAGGTGTGGGCCTACGGGCTGCGCAATCCGTATCGGTTCAACCTGCGCCCCGACACGGGGACTCCCTACCTGGGCGATGTCGGCTGGGGCACCTACGAGGAGATCAACGTCGCGAGCTCGGGCGCCAACCTCGGCTGGCCCTGCTACGAGGGCCCCTTCCGCCAGCCCGGGTATGAGACCCGGATGGTCTGCCAGGCCCTCTATGGGCGGGGCCCGTCCGCCGTGAAGCCGCCTCTGTATGTCTGGGGCCGTGAAGCTGGCCGCACGTCCACTGGCGGGGCCTTCTACACGGGCGCGGCGTATCCGGCGGAGTGGCGCGGTGCCTACTTCTTCGGCGACTACAGCGCGCAGTGGATTCGCGCCCTGCGGGTCGACGCGGACGACAACCTCATCCCCGACAGCGTGGCCACCTTCGCTACCGACGTGGGCGGGCTGGTCGGACTCGACGTCGGGCCCGACTCCAACCTCTTCATCGTCGACATCCTCGCGGGAGAGCTGCGCCGGCTCCGCTACACGGAGGGCAACACGCCCCCGACCGCAGTGGCCTCCGCCACGCCGAGCCACGGAAGCCTGCCGCTCCACGTCCAGTTCTCCAGCGAGGGCTCCAGTGACGCGGATGGAGATGCCCTCCAGTACACGTGGGACTTCGGAGATGGCAGCCCGCCTTCGCACCTCACCCATCCGGAGCACACCTACGACATGGCCGGCCTCTTCACGGCAACGCTGAGCGTGAGCGACGGACGGGGCGGCAGTCACTCCGTCAGCCTCCCCATCGCCGCGGGCAACCATCCCCCCGTCGTCTCCATCACCGCCCCCTCACCGGAGTACCGGTTCCGCGTGGGGGAGGTGGTGGCCTACGCGGGCTTCGCGAGCGACCCGGAGGACGGCCCCATTCCGGACGACCAGCTGTCCTGGACGCTCACCCTCCAGCATTGCAACGGGGTGGACTGCCACGCCCATCCCTACGCCACCAGCACGGGCCCGAGCGGCACGTTCACCATCGCGGACCACGGGGACGAGGTCTACTTCGAGCTCACCCTCACCGCGACGGACTCGGCCGGCCTGACGGGGTCGACGACGGTGAGCGTGCACCCCTGGACGGTCCAGGTGCGGCTGGAGACCTCGCCTCCCGGGATGGAGCTGGTGTTCGATGGCAGGTCCCTCCCGGCCCCCTTCATCCGCACGGTCATCGTCGGTTCCACTCACACCCTTCATGCTCCCTCACCCCAGGGGGATGCCGTCTTCCACAGCTGGGAGGACGGCGGGGCAGGGGAGCGGGAAATCGTGGTTGGGACGACCGGCGCCACGTACACGGCTCGCTTCGTGCCCGACGCTCCACCCGACTGCCCACAGGGCATGTACCGGGCGGAGTACTTCAACAACACGGGGCTCGCGGGCGCGCCCGCGCTGGTGCGCTGCGAGTCCGCACCGCTCTCCCATGACTGGGGTCAAGGCAGCCCTTCACCGCTCTGGGTGAAGGCGGACGGCTTCTCGGTGCTGTGGACCGGGTGGTTCTACCTGCCCTCGGGCGGCTACTTCTTCGCCGCGGAGGCGGATGACGGCGTGCGGGTCTACGTGGATGGGACTCGCATCATCAATGGGTGGAAGGACCAGGCGCCCACCACGTATGTCACCTGGCGCTACCTGCGCTCGGGGATGCACCGCGTCGTCATGGCGTACTACGAGAACGGCGGGGGCGCCGTGGCGCGGCTCCAGTGGTGGCGGTGAGGCGCTGCCTTCCCGGGAGCTGGCAGCCTGCCCGCCTGCTCGGCGGACGACGGGCCTCCCTTCCGGGCGGGTTTCGTGTCCGATGGCTACCGTGCTCCCATGTCCCGGCTCTTCTACTCGCGGCGAGCGGAGCGCCAGCTTCAGCGGCTCGCGGGTGAGGTGCGCGTGCACCTCGAGACCCACCTGGAGAACCTGACGCTCCTGATGGGAAGCGCCGTGCCGCTGGCGCAGTTCCTGGCCCGCCTGGAGCGCGAGGAGGACGGCTTCGTCACCACGGTGGAGGGCGTGCGCGTCTCCTTCGCCCTCGACACCGTGCTGCGCGTCCTGCTCGTCCACTGCATCGAGCCGCTCGCCGACGACAAGCGGGCGCCGGGAGCTATCGGCCTCCACGGCGCCCTGCCGGCGACCTAGTGGGCACCCCGCGAGCGCGGCCGCCGGGTGCGCGCAGGGCAGGGACTCAGGCCGTCCCTTCGACGTACAGCCGCCGGTGCTCGCGAATCTCCTGGAGCCGGAAGGCGCCGGGGGGCGGAGCGACGGGCTCGGGCGCGTCCGGGGGCAGCTTCATCAGCCGCTCGTACTCCTCCACGGAGACGCGCTCGCGCCTCGCCAGCACCGTTTCCAGGTCCGCGCGCGCCATCCGCTCCGCGGCCTTCTCGCCCACGGTGCCGGAGTAGAACTCGGCCATGCAGCCGCTGCCGTACGACAGCAGGCCGATGCGCTGCCCGGCGAGCCAGGCGCCCTCTCGCTGGAGCAGGCCCGCGAGCGCCAGGTAGAGCGACGCCGTGTACACGTTGCCGATGCGCGCGTTGAGCCCCAGCGACGTGGCCACCTGCGCGTCGTAGCTGGCCTGGGACTTCGCCACCTCCTCGCGCGCCTCCGGCGTCCCGGGCCCCGGGCCCACCGCGTCCTCCAAGTCACACAGCCGCAGCTGCGTGTGCGCCTTGCGCGCCATCTTGCAGAAGGGCACGTGGTAGGCGATGCGCGCGAGCTGCTCGCCGGGCATCGTCCCCGACCAGCGCACCAGTCCGGCCGCGAGCGCCTTCTCGCGCCAGCCCCGGTACGCGCCCGACAGCGCCTCCAGGTAGCAGCTGATGGAGTAGTGCCCGTCCACCAGCGCCTCCCGGCGGCCCACGGGCCTCCAGAAGTCGTACACGTCCATCGTGCACACGCCATTGAGCCCCACGTCCAGCGCCAGCAGGTCGGGCTGCTCGGAGACCAGCAGCGCCACCGCGCCGCCGCCCTGCGTGGGCTCGCCCGCGGTGTTCAGCCCGTACCGGGCAATGTCCGAGCACACGACGATGGCCACCTTGCCCGCGCCCGCGCCCGAGGCAATCCACTCCACCGCCGCCATCAGCCCCGCGGTGCCGCCGTAGCACGCGTGCTGCGTGTCATACGTGCGCATGGTGCGCGGCAGCTTCAGCAGCCCCTGGACGTGCGAGGCGACGGGCTTGGAGTGGTCGATGCCCGTCTCCGTGCCCACCACCAGCATGCCGATGCGCGACGGGTCCACGTCCTGCTGGCGAATCAGCCGCGCCGCGGCCGTGGCGGCCAGGGCCACCGTGTCCTCGCCCGGGTCGTTGACCGCCATCTCCTTCGCGCCCAGGCCCGCGGTGAACTTCGCCGGGTCCACCCCGCGCGCCCGCGCCAGGTCCTCGATGTCCACGTACCGGGACGGCACCGCCACCGCCAACGCTTCGATTCCAACGCGCCTTTTCATCGCACTCCTCGATTCCGCTTCGAGCTCCGAATCCGTGTCACCGGGCCGCCGCTGTCACTCACGCCTCGGGCGGCACCAGCACCAGCCGGCCCGCCACCTCACGGTTCTCCAGCCGGAAGTGCGCCCGCGCCGCCTCCACCAGCGGCACCTTGTCCGTGACGAACTGGCGCACGCCGTCCGTGGCCGTCAGCCGCAGCGCCTCGTCCAGCTCCTGCTGGGTGGTGGCGTACGCGCCGAGGATCTCCAGCTCCTTGACGATGACGAGCCCCGGGTTGAGCTGCACCAGCCCCGACTCCAGGTTGCCCACCACCACCACGCGGCCACCGGGCGCCATGGACTTCAGCGTCTGGTCGAAGGTGGCGCTGCCGACGATTTCAACCGCCACGTCCACGCCCGCGCCCTTGGTGCGCTTGCGCACCTCCGCCGCGAAGTCCAGTCCGCGAGACATGATGACCTCGTCCGCGCCCGCCTCCTTCAGCGCCTGCACCTTGGCCTCGCCCGACGTCACGGCGATGACGCGTGCTCCGTCCAGCTTCGCGAGCTGCACCGAGGACAGGCCCACGCCGCCGCTGGCGCCGGTAATCAGCACCGTCTCGCCCGCGCGGACCTTCGCCCGCGTGCGCACCGTGTGCACCGCCGTGCCCGTGGTGCAGCACACCGTGGCGGCCTCTGCCCAGGGCAGCGACGCGGGCACCCGGCCCAGCCCGGCCACCGGCGCCACCATGAACTGCGCGTAGCCGCCCGGCAGCTCCTCGCCGAAGAAGCGGTTGTCGTTCTTGCACAGGCTGTTGCGTCCAATCTTGCAGAGCGCGCACTCGCCGCACGACAGGCGCTGCAGCGTGGCGGCGCGGTCGCCCGTCTTCCACCCCGGCGTGTCCGGGCCCACGTCCACCACCTCGCCCGCCGCCTCGTGGCCGAGGATGGCGGGGACGCTGGTGCGCGGCAGGTTGCCCCGGCGGTTGATGACGTCGTGGTAGCAGACGCCACACGCGTGGACCTTCAGCAGCACCTCTCCGCGCCCTGGCTTCGGCACGGGGACGTTCTCCATCTTGAGATTGCCTGCCTCACCAAAGCTGCGCAGAACGACAGCCTTCATCTCCATGCCTCCGTGATTCCAGAATCCGATGTGAGCAGCGGGGTGTGTCAGGTGCCGACGAGCTGATCTCGCTGGCCGCGAGAGTCGATGGCGCGGATGGCCGCGAGCGTGCGCGCGTCCGGTAGCGGGGTGACGGGGAGCGACTCCGGCACGCTGAACGCGAAGCCGGTGCGCTCGGCGATGCTCTCCTCCGTCGCCCAGGGGTGGCGCGCCAGCAGCCGGGCTCCGGCGGAGCCCAGCTCGAAGACGCCCAGGTCGGAGATGAGCGTCACCGACCGGCGAGGGTCTCTCGTGGTGGCCACCTGCACCACGGGCACCAGGTTGCGGCGCGACTGCCGGGGCACCAGCAGCACCGGCCGCCGCACCCACTGCCGCAGCGTGGCCGCGCCCGCCACTCCGGGGAACTTCGTCCTCGGCCGGTCCAGGCTGCCGCTGGCCGTCATGTTGGTGCAGCCGGCGCCATCCACCTCGGCCGCGCCGAAGAAGACGGTGTCCACCCGGCCGCGCCGCGCATGGTCGAAGAGGTCCGGAATGGTGACTTCCGCCGAGCGGCCCTCCAGGTAGCCCAGGTCCTCTGAGGAGGGGAGCAGGGTGGGGAGGTCCGGATCCAACGAGCCCACGCAGGCCAGGTACGTCAGGCCCGGCGCATGCGTGGCCCGCGCCACCGCAATCGCGAGGATGGCCAGCGGCGAGGCCACGCCCGTGGCCACCACGGCGCCATCGTCAATCTGCCGCGCCAGCAACGAGACCACCGTCTCCGCCGGAGTGATGTCAGGGGACGCACTCATGCAGCCCTCCGCGCCATCAGCGGTTCCAGGAACTCGGCCTCGCGGCCCGCCTCGGCCAGCGCGAGGTAGCGCGCCAGCATGGCGTCGTCGTGCGGGTACAGGCCCACGCAGCCAGAGGGCAGTGCCCCGCCCGGGGAGAGGACGAGGCGGTCCACCTGGAAGCCCGGCACGGTGACGCGGGGCAGCCTCGCCACGCGCTCCTCCACCGTGGCAATCACCCGCCGCGCCGCGCCGGCCACCAGCAGGTCCGTCGTCGGGTCCTCCATGTACAGGTTGCCGCGCTCGTCCGCGGCGCGCGCGTGGATGAGCGCCACGTCCGGGTAGAAGGCCGGCTCCACCGCGACGGGCTGTCCTGTGAAGGGGTCCATGACGATGCGCGGCGGCTCCGCCTCGGCCAGCTCCGACACCTCCGCGTCCGGCGCGGGGATGAAGGGCAGGCCCATGGACGCGGCCCGCAGCCGCTGCACGACGCGGTAGCCGTCATGCTCGCGCCAGGAGACGGTGCCCGCCTCCATGGCCCGCTTGAGGCAGGGCATGGGCCGCACGCGGCCTTCCAGGCTGAGCGCGGCGAAGGCGATATCCACGCGCGCAAGGCAGCCACCCGCGACGAGGAACTCCGCCGGCAGCGGGTTGGGCAGCGAGATGAGGCCCAGCTTCCGCTTGCCCTGGGCAATCAACTCCATCACCAGCGCCATGGGCGCGCGGCCGAGCATGAAGCCCCCGGTGGCCAGCGACGCGCCGTCGGGGATGGAGGACACCGCCTCCTCCAGCGAGCACCAGCGCGCCGTCTTCACGTCGGCTCCTTCGTGCCGGAGCCGGAGTCCGTTCCCGTCGCCGGGGTGGAGCGCGGGACGACGCGCAGGGACGACGTGCCCGGCTGGCCCTCCACGGCCGCCGCGACGATGGGCGGGAAGAGCATGTCCACCATGCCCTCGGCGATCTGCTCATCCGAGAGCCGCCCGTCCGGCTTGAACCACTTGTAGACCCACAGCACCATGCCCAGGAACGAGAAGGCGCCGATGGTGGGGTCCACGGGGCGGATGCGGCCCTGCTGCGCGGCCTGCGCGAAGGCCTCCTCCAGGAAGTCCACGTACTTCTTCTTCCGGGCGTCGATGAACGCGCGCGCCTCGCCGGTCAGCGTGGCGTGCTCGTGGAGGATGATGATGACCTCCTTGCTCCACCCTCGCGTCACCAGGAGGATGTTGTGGCGCATGCACGCGCGCAGCCGCTCCACCGGGTCTTCGATGTGCTGGACGCGTGAGAGCACCTGCTCCTCGAACACGTCCATCCCGTAGTTCATGATGGCGAAGAGGAGCTGCTCCTTGTTCTGGATGTGGTGGTAGAGCCCCGCCTTCGTCATCCGGCACGCGGCGGCGATCTCCTGCATCGAGGTCCCCTCGTAGCCCCGCTCGCAGATGAGCCGCGCAGACGTCTCGAGGATGGCCCGGTACCGCTCTCCCTCATCCGGCTTCCGCCCGCTGGTCGTCACGTGTGTCCCTTCCCTTGCGGCTGTCGCCAGCCATGGCAAACCACGACCTACCGACCGGTAGGTAGCATCACGCAACGCAGGGTGTCAATCCTGGGTGTGTGGGTCCATTCGCCAAGGGCGCCTGAAGTCTCCAAGGAATTTCAGGGAGTTACGGCAGGGTGGGGACGAGAGAAGGCGTTACCCGATTGGCAGGGAGGGTGTCAGGCGGACTGCCTATCGTTCGCGCCTCACCCCCTCACCCAGCCTGGAGCAACCCATGCGTCACATCCCCCTGTGGGCCGGTGCCATCCCCCTGTTCGCGGCCGCTTCCGCGCACGCCCAGTTCATCACCCCCGTGGAAGGCACCCGCTCGGTGTCCGCCAACATCTCCGCGACGGACAACGGCACGAACATCGTCGACTCGGACACGCGGCGCACGGACGGCTTCGAGGACTTCAGCGAGTGCCTGGAGCTGAAGGCCAGCACGAGCCCGCAGTACGACGACACGCACAGTCACGTGGACGCCAACGGCTCCGGCACGGAGACCTCGAAGATCACCGGCTCGCGCATCACCGCGTCTGTGTCCGCCACCGCCGAGGGCGTCTCGCAGACCTCCTCCGCGCGCGGCTACGCCACTGGCAACGCGGACTTCTACCTGACGTTCCAGGTCAACCGCTTCGCTCGCTACACCGTGGCCGGCGATGCGAATGCCGCTTCGGTCGGCAACTCCTATGGCGGCTCCGCGGCGCTGGTCCACATCGCCAGCCTGACCACCGGCGTGCCCGTCCTTTCCATCGACATCGGCAATACGGACTCGGACTCGGTGCGCCGCCGGGGCTGGGTGAACGCGGGGCCGTACACGCTGCAGGGTGACGTGTCGGCGCTGGTGGACGCGAAGAACAATCTCTCCGGCACGGCGTCCGCGTCGTGGACGATGGACTTCCAGCTGTTCTGCCCGTCCGACTACGATGTGAATGGCACCGTGAATACCGCGGACCGGGATGCGTTCCTCAGCGCCTGGAACGCGGGCAGCCTGGACGCAGACGCGGACGGCAACGGCACCGTGAACGCCACGGACCGCACCACGTTCCTGCTGGCGTACGGCGCGGGCTGCTGAGCCTGGAGCGGCGGGCAGGCGGGCGACGCTCGGCTTTGCCCGCCACCTGTGCCCTTACTCCCCGCCAGCCTCCGGACTGCCTCCGGCGGCGCAAGGGCTCTACCTCTGCACGTGCAGAGGTGAGGGGGCCAGTCGCCACTTCAAGGGCTCTACCTCTGCACGTGCAGAGGTGAGGGGGCCAGTCGCCACTTCAAGGGCTCTACCTCTGCACGTGCAGAGGTGAGGGGGCCAGTCGCCACTTCAGGGGGCTCTGCCTCTGCACGTGCAGAGGTGAGGGGGCCAGGTCGCCCCCCAGGGGCTCTACCTCTGCACGTGCAGAGGTGAGGGGGCCAGGTCGCCCCCCAGGGGCTCTACCTCTGCACGTGCAGAGGTGAGGAGCCTGGCCGCCACTCAAGGGCTGAAGCGGCTTCGATGGCAGCGGAAGAGGGGAGCGCGGTAAGACTCTCCGGCCCATGCGGTACGCCCTCCTGCCCATCCTGCTGCTGTGCGCCGCGCTCACCAGCGTGGGTCTGGGCGTACTCACTCTGCTGGAGAGCAACCGCGCGGCGCTGGCACGCCAGTTCGCGGTGGACCGGCAGGCCCAGCTCGACGAGGCCACGCGCGGGGTGTCGGAGACGCTGGAGGACGTGGGCGAGGACCTGCGCTTCGCGGGCGAGCTGCTCTCCCAGCCCGGCAGTGACGCCGAGCACCGGCGCGAGCTGCGCGCCCTGCTGGAGGCGGTGGGGCAGTACAAGATCATCGTCGCCTACGACGCGGAGGGCCGGGAGCGGCTGCGCCTGCTGGACCGGCGCACAGGCAAGCAGATGGCGCGAGGCACCGTGCTCCCGCAGATGACGGAGGCGGCGAAGCGCGCCCTGCAGCGACCTCCCGGGGACATCACCACGTCCCCGCCACTCGGGGAGCCCCAGGGCTGGCTGCGCGTCATGGCCACCGCGCTGCCCGTGGCGAAGGGACGGCCCGCGGGCGCCGTGGCGGTGCTGGTGGACACGGAGTCCTTCTTCACGCCCCTGCGCATCGTCACCTCGGACCCGGAGGCGCGCCTGCTGCTGGTGGGCGCCATGGGCCAGCCCATGTCCGCCAGTGATGCCACGCTCGCGGACTGGTACCGCCGGCTCGACGCGGAGTGGATGCTCGTCCCCAGCTTCGCGTCCATGGCCGCGCGGATGAAGGAAGGCGAGCGCGGCACGCTCCCACTGGGCGAAGAGGAAGCGGAGCGGCTGGGGCTCGGGCGCGCCGAGGCCGTTGCCGTCTTCACCCCCATCCGTCTCCGGGGCGGCAGCAGCTGGGCGGCGGCCACGCTGGTGTCCACCGCCGCACTCCGCTCGCACGAGCAGGGGCTCATCTGGCGGCTGTCCGGCGCGGCGCTGCTCGTCGCACTGTTCCTGTGCACGTTCGCCGTGTACGTCGTGCTGGCCCAGCGCCGCGCCGGCGCGCTGCGGGAGAGCCGGCGCCATGCGGACCAGCTCGCCCACCTGCATGACAAGACGCAGAAGATTCTCGACCACATTCCCGCCGGGGTGCTCGCGCTCACCGAGGATGGCCGCATCAGCGCCGTGAATCAGGTGCTGCGCGCCCGCATGCCGGAGCAGGCCGTCGGGGTGCCCCTGGCCGCCGCCTTCCCCCAGGCCCCCGAGCCGGTGGTGACGCGGCTGCGCGCGCTGGTGGACGCCGCCACCGGCGAGTCCCGCCCCCACAGCCTCCTGGGCGAGCCCCTGGCCCTCTTCGGAGACGAGGGCCGGTTCAACCTCCACGCGGTGCCGCTGGAGGCGAGAGATCCGGACGTCCGCACGCTGCTGGTGGTGGAGGACCTGAGCAACGTGCGCGCCCTGGAGACGCAGCTATTGCGCGCGGAGAAGCTGGCCACGGTGGGCGTGCTCGCGGCGGGCATCGCCCACGAGATTGGCACCCCGCTGGGCGTGGTGCGTGGGAGGGCGGAGTACGTGCTGGGCAAGCTGGGACAGGCGCACCCTCAGGGGCCCGGGCTGGCGGTCATCATCGAGCAGATAGACAGGGTGAGCCGCACGCTGCGGCAGCTCCTGGACTTCTCGCGGCTGCAGCGCACGGCGGTGCGGCCGGTGGGGCTGGGGCCCATCGTCCGCGACGTGTACGAACTGCTGCGTGTGGAGGCGGAGCGCCGCCGCGTGCACCTGGAGTTCGACGTCCCCGACACGGTGCCGCCCCTGGCCGCGGATCCGGACCAGCTCCAGCAGGTCTTGGTGAACCTGGCGCTCAATGCGTGTGACGCGTGCGCCCCCGGAGGGCGGGTGCGGCTGTCGGCCTCCGCGCCGGATGGCTTGGAGACGGGGACGTGGGGGCTGGTGACGCTCACCGTGCGGGACGACGGCTGCGGCATCCCTCGCGAGAGCCTCAACCAGGTGTTCGACCCGTTCTTCACCACCAAGAAGCGGGGGCAGGGCACGGGGCTGGGCCTGACGATGGTGGCCCACGTCGTGCGCAATCATGGTGGCCGCATCGAGCTGGAGAGCGAGCCGGGCCAGGGCACCTGCGTCACCGTGCTGTGGCCCGCCACGACGGCCGCCGCTGAGGAGCGACATGCCAGCTGAGGGACGCATCCTGGTCGTCGATGACCACGTGGAGATGGGGCGCATGCTGCGCGACCCGCTCACCGACGAGGGCTACACCGTGGACCTGGCCACGGGCGGCGAGGAGGCCATTCGCCTGGCGCGCTCGCGCCTCTATGACGCGGTGCTGAGCGACTTGCGCATGGAGAAGGTGGACGGCCTGGACGTGCTGCAGGCCGTGCACGCGGTGGACCCCGAAGTTCCGGTGCTGGTGATGACGGCCTTCGGGGGCGTGGAGAGCGCGGTGGAGGCGATGAAGCGCGGCGCCTACCACTACTTCACCAAGCCCTTCCGGCTGGACGAGGTGCTCGTCTTCCTGCGGCGCGCGCTGGCGGAGCGCCGGCTGCGCGCGGAGAACCGGGCCCTGCGCCAGGCGGCGGCCGAGCGCAGCAGCCTGGGCGCGCTGGTGGGCCGCAGCGCGCCCATGCGGGCCCTGTACGAGCTCATCGGACGGGTGGCGCACTCCGGCGCGGCGGTGCTGCTGCGCGGCGAGAGCGGCAGCGGCAAGGAATTGGTGGCTCGCGCACTCCACTTCGAGGGGCCTCGCGCCGCCGCGCCCTTCGTGGCCGTCAACTGCACCGCGCTGCCGCACCACCTGCTGGAGAGCGAGCTGTTCGGCCATGTGAAGGGCTCCTTCACCGGGGCCACGTCGGCCCGGCGCGGACTCTTCGTGGAGGCGGACCGGGGCACGCTCTTCCTGGACGAGATTGGCGACATGCCCATGGAGCTCCAGGCCCGCCTGCTGCGCGTGCTGGAGGACGGCGAGGTGCGCGCGGTGGGCGCGGACGCCAGCCGCACCGTGGACGTGCGCATCGTCGCCGCCACGCATCAGGACCTGGAGGCGCGCGTGCGCGAGGGCCGCTTCCGCGCGGACCTCTTCTACCGACTCAACGTCGTCACCCTGCGCCTGCCCGCGCTGCGCGAGCGCCGCGAGGACATTCCCCTGCTGGTGGAGCACTTCGTCACCCGCGCCCGCGCCCGCAACCCGCGCTCGCGGGTGCAGGCCCTGGCCCCCGACGTGGTGAGCGCCCTGGCCGCCATGCCGTGGGCGGGCAACGTGCGCGAGCTGGAGAACCTGGTGGAGCGGCTGGTGGTGCTCGCACCCGGGGAGACGGTGGGCCTGGAGGACCTGCGCCCACACCTGCCCCCCGAGGCTCCGGAGTCACAGCCGCTGGCGCTGGCGCAGCAGGAGCTGTGGTCCCTGCGCCGCCTGGAGGCCGAGTACATCGCCTGGATGGTGGCGCGCTGCGGTGGCAACAAGACGCGCGCCGCTGAACTGCTGGGCATCGATGTGTCCACCATTCATCGTCGCGAGCGGGAGCGCGGGTAGGGGGCGTGGCAATCCGCCATGCCGGGCTGGCGGGATGCCACGGTGCGCGGGCGTCCTGCCACGGCATCAGGGGCACGGCGCCTGGGCATGGGCATTGCTTGATTCCACGAGGTGGAGTCCCCGCGCACAGCCCGCGCCTTCCTCCTGGGAGGTGACGCCTCGCTCAGCTCGCTCCTGGCGGACGTGCTGGGAGAGCTGGGCATCGCCGTGGAGCTGGACGGGGGCGCACTGACGGTGCGCCCCGACCTCGCGCTGGTGCACGTGGAGCGGGGCGCCAGCATCCAGCGGCTGCTGTGGCGGGCGCGGGAGGTGACGGGCGATGGGCCCATCATCGTGTTGGTGCCCTTCGCCGACGAGCGCCTGGTGCAGCTCGCCATCCGCCTGGGCGCGCGTGACTGCTTTGCCCTGGGCCGTCCGCTGGACGAGCTGCGCCGCGTACTGCTCGCGCACCTGCCCGGCTCACAAGGCTCCGCCTTCACTTCTTCCGGCGGGGCCGAGCCGCCAACCTCAGGAGACGACCCATGATGAAGCCACAGGCCACGTTCCCTCGACTCGTGCCCCACGCGTTGCCCCGGCGCCCGGTGGCGGTGGCGCTTCCTCCCGCCGAGGCCCCCCTCTTCCAGGAGCACGGCGTCCTCGTCACCGCCGAGCGCGTCGTGGCCCGGGGCCGGAGCCAGCCCCTCGCCGACGTGCTGGGCGTGGAGTCCGTCCGCCACTCGCCTCGCCTGGGGCCCGTGCTGGCCACGCTCGCGCTGGCCGTGAGCGTGGGGTTGCCGATGCTCTCGGCCCTGTCCGTCGCCGCGACGGCGGGGAGGGGCTTCTACGAGGCCGCGCTGGTGGTGCTCGCGCTGGTCGTCTTCGGCTCCATCGCCCGGCTCGTTCTCGCGGAGGACTCGTACCAGGTGGTGCTGCGCACGCGGGACGGCGCCTGGCGGGTGCTCTCCAGCGCCGAGTCCCGCACCACCACCCGGTTGGTGGAGCGGCTCCAGGACGCGGTGGCCGCGGCAGCGCGGCGGCGTTGATGCCCACGCTCGCGGTCATCGACGGGCCTGCCATGCGGGCTCGGTCGCCCGTGGTCTCCCAGGACTGACGTCCCACGTGCGGGTCCGGGCGCGCCTGCCTGCCGTGCTCTTTCGGGCGTGCCAGCGAGGAAGCCCCGGGTGCATTGGCCGGGAGCGGAGCAGCGGGCCTGTCCTCTGGGGGCTCGCGCTGGCGACATGCATACCTTGAGGGCTGTCGCATGTCCTCGTGGTGCCCGGACTCCCCGGCATGGGGAGGGGCGGTCAGGTCTCGTCTCCCAGGACGCCGCGCGGGCCAACTGAGGAGGAGCGCCATGCCAGTGCGCGAGCGGGCCGACATCGTCGTGGTCGGTGGAATCAACACGGACTTCCTCGTGCAGGGCCCCCGCCTGCCTGCTCCCGGCGACAGCGTGCAGGGACATCTCTTCCTGGAGAGCCTTGGAGGGAAGGGCGCCAACGGGGCCGTGGGTGCGGCGCGGCTGGGCGCGCGCGTGGCGCTGGTGGGGCGCGTGGGCATGGATGCGCGCGGGCTCGCGCTGCTGGAGCAGCTCGAAGGGGAGGGCGTGGACATTGGCGCGGTGGCGAGAGACCCCACCGCGATGACTGGAGTGGCGCTGGAGATGGTGGACGAGGAGGGCCAGCGGCAGAGCCTGGCCGCACCCGGTGCGAACCTCTGTCTGAAGCCCTCGGACATCATGAGCGCGGAGGAGCGCATCTCCGCCGCGCGGGTGCTGCTGGTTCAACTGGAAGTGCCGATGGGGGCGGTGAGCGCCGCGGTCCACCACGCCCGGGCGGCCGGCACGCACGTGGTGTTGGATCCGGCTCCCGCCATGTCCCTGCCCGAGGATTTGCTGGAGGCCGTCCACGTCATCCGCCCCAACGCGGAGGAGGCCGAGGCCCTCACGGGCGTGGAGGTCCGGGACCGGGACTCGGCCCGGCGCGCGGCGGAGAACCTGCTTCGGCGAGGCGTGGGAGGCGCGGTGGTGGCCTCGCCGGATGGAAGCCTCGTGTTGTCCTCCGAAGGCGAGCTGTGGCTGCCAGACCTGTCCCTGGAGCGCGCGGACACCACCGGCGCGGGGGATGCCTTCTGTGCGGCGCTCGCCGTCGCGCTGGCGGAGGGCAGGTCCCTGGCGGAGGCGGCGCGCTTCGCGCACGAGGCGTCGGCACTGGCGACGATGCGCCTGGGCGCCCTCGCAGGGCTGCCCATGCGCGACCAGGTGGAGTCCCGCCTCGCGCTGCTGGGGCCGCGGGGACTGTGGACCGAGTCGGCGCCGCTGTGAGGCCGCGCGCGGCCGTTCAGCCCCGAAGTCGCTCGGCCTCTAGCGCCTCATGGACGGGGCGCACCCAGCGCTCCGCCATCTCCCGTGAGAGTCCGCTGACCCGGCGGGCCTTGTCCTCGGTGTCGTCCGCGAAGGGAACCACGGGGTTCTTCGCATCGCGCTCCGCTGCCTCGCGCAGGCGCTCGGCGTCCTCCGGCGTCAGCTCCAGTCCGAAGAGGTCCGTCAGGAGCGCCAGGCCGTCCGGCTGGAGCCGCCGATAGTCCAGCAGCCGCGCCGGCCCCTGGCGCTCCCGGTAGCCGTGCAGTCCCGCCTCGCAGATGCGGGCCAGGACGCGGGCGCCGTACTCCTCCAGCGGCATGCCCTCCAGCGCGCCACGTTCGAGCCCGAGCAGCGCGGGCTCCAGCATGCCCGGCACCATGTGCGCGCCCCGGTGGTTCTGATGCGACGCCATGACCTCCACCGGGTCGCGGTAGAGGAACAGCCACGGCACGTCCGGAAACGCGCGCTGGAGCAAGGGCAGCTCCAGCACGTGCCACGCGTCCAGCTTGAGGAAGACCGCCTCCTCCTCGGGATGGCGCCGCTGGCCGAGCGCTCCCACCACCGCGCGGAGCCACTCCACCCGCTGCGCCTCCGTGACGCCCGGCAGGCGCAGGTGCGAGCGCAGCACCGTGTCCACCGGGCCGGGCTCGGACAGGACGACGTGTCTCGGGAGTGCCGCCAGCAGCTGCGCCGCCAGCGTGGAGCCGCACCGGGACATGTGGAACACGAGCCCCCGCACCGGCAGCCCGGGCCGCGCGGCGTTGCGCGCCACCAGCTCCTCCATCGACGTCTGGTGCCGGAAGAGCAGCGCGAAGGGATGGCGGAGCCGGCGCTCCAGCGTCTGGTCGAAGAACGGGTCCGTGAAGCGCTGTGCCCCCAGGTGGCACCAGTCCACCCGGAGCGCACGCTCCTCCACGTGGACGCGGCCGGGCACCCAGCCGTCCAGGCGCGTGTCGTCCTTCCCTCCGCTCATACCCACCGCCCCAGCCATTCCCGGCGCGCGGTGCGCAGGGTCTCCCGGAGCTCCTCGGCGGTGAAGTGACAGCCCCGCTCCTCGCCGAGCTGCGTCGCCAGCGCGATGAACCCCGGAACGTCCGTCGTCTCCCTCAGCGCCTCTTGCAGCGCCGGGTCCTCCAGGACGAGCCGGCGGAAGCGCTCGAAGTCGTCAGGCGGCATCGGCGGACTCGCGCGCTTGCTGTGCCACGGCGTCGGCGAAGACGGCGCGCAGCCAGTCATTCACCACGCAGTCCAGCACCAGGTGCACGCGGTCCGTGGCGCTGGCGTTCTCCACCCGGTGCGGGAGGTTGAAGTTGAGATACCAGCACTCACCCGGCAGCAGCACCACGCGCCGGCCCGCGAGGAAGAAGGCCACGTCCGGGTGGGTGACGATGGGGATGTGCAGCCGCACCTCGCCGTCCTCGAAGCCCAGGTTGTAGTCGGTGTGCTCGCGGATGTTCGCCCCCGCCGCGAGCTTCAGCAGCCGCGCGGAGCCGATGGAACACTGGAACTCGGCCAGTGCCTCCCGGAAGGCGGGGCACCGTCCCAGTAGCGGCGTGTCCGCGTAGCGCTCCAGCCCGGTGGGGTCGGGATAGATTCGCCCCTCGGTGCCGCCAATGGAGCGCAAGGGCACGCCGCTCCACTCACCCTCGTATTGGCGCTTGTTGAAGTGCGGCACCCAGATGTCAGGCCCCAGCCGCGCGAGGTCTTCCTGGAGCCGGGCCGCGTCGAAGTGGAACGGCAGGCGGAGTCGGTCGGGCACGGTGAACGGCATGGGGGGCTCCTCTTCCGCGGGACGCGCGGAAGCTCCCTCCTTCATACACCGACCCGCGCGACGGCTCACCCCGGGTGCGAGGACCGCAGCTCCGCCTTGGCCCGGGTCAGCGCCGCCTGTGCCCTCGCGAGGGTGCTCTGCGGGTCCTCCTCGCCCTCCACTGAGACGGAGGCGGACACGACCTTGGGCGTCCCGAGCACGGCGTGGAGCCGCTGGCGCACGGCCTCCGCGGCCTCCGCGTCGATGCCAGGGAGCGCGAGCAGCAGGGCTCCGCCCTCCCACCGCACCGCGAAGCCCGGCGGCGCGCGCAGGCCCTCCAGTCGGCGGGCCACGTCGCGCAGCGCCGCGTCCCCCGTGTCGAAGCCGCGCTCCATGTTGATGCGGCCCAGCCCCACCAGGTCCACCAACAGCACGCTGAAGGGCACGCCGTCCCGCCGGCAGCGGCCAATCTCCCGCAGCAGCCGTTCCTCGCCCACACGCCGCGTGTCCAGCCCCGTCAGCGCGTCCATGCGCGGAAGCCGCTCACGCTCCTCTCGCGGCGGAGGCGCGCCACCGAGGTCCGACAGCGTCAGCATCTGCGCTACGCCTCCCGGCACCGGGAAGGGACGGGCCACCCACCGCAGCCGGCGCGGCTGGGGACGCTCCAGCGCCAGCGTCAGGTGCAGTCCCCGCGACGACTCGGAGGCCAGGTCGAGCTGCCTCAGCGTGGCCGCCGGGTCCGCCGTCAGCCCCGCCACGTGCTGGCAGAAGGTCTCCAGGGACATGCCGGGGATGCGCTCGGCCGGAAGGCCCAGCAGGTCCGCCAGTGCTCCGTTGCCCGCGTAGGGCCGGCGTCCCGGGGCCACCAGCAGCGCCGGCACGTCCAGCGCCCGCACCGCCTCCCGAAGCAGCTCCAGCGCCCCTCCCTCCGGGAGTGGCGGCTGCCGGGCCTGTCCCGCCTGCTGGGCCTGGAGCTGCGCCCCCTGTCGCGCGCGCGCCTTCTGCTCCAGGTCCTCCGCCACGCGCCGGGCCAGCTCGCGCAGGGCCGCCAGGTCCTCCGCGCCGAGCATCAGCGGTCGCGTGTCGATGACGCACAGCGAGCCCAGCACCTCGCCGGTGGACGTCAGCAGCGGCGCGCCCGCGTAGCTGCCCACGATGCCTTCGCGCACCAGCGGGTTGTCGCGGAACACGGGATGGCGCGCGGCGTCCGGCACCACCAGCGACTCGCGGCCCTGCACCACGTGGTGACAGAAGGCCCAGTCCCGGGGCGTCCCCCTGTCTTTCGCCAGCGACGGCGGCAGCCCCACGTGCGCCTTGAACCACTGCCGGTCTCCCAGCACCAGCGACAGCAGCGCCACCGGCACGCCGAAGGCCTGCGCCACCTCGGCGACCAGCGCTTGCAGCTCCGCGTCCGGCGGCCCCTCGTCCACCAGCCGCATCGAGTCGATGCGCGCCAGCCTCGGACCCTCGGGCTCGGTGGTGGGCTCTCCCAGGAAGGGGGGCGTGGAGCGCTGGCCGGCGAGGACGCGCTTCACCGTGTCCTTCATCAACTCCGGCGCGGCACGGCGGCTCAGCAGCGAGTGGATGCCCAGCGCTTCCTTGAGCTGCCAGGCGCGGACGCGCAGCTCGTCGAAGGCCGTCACCACCACCACCTGCGTGCCCGTCGCGTCGCCGCGCTCGCGCAGCCACGTCAGCAGGGCGAACCCATCCACCCGCGGAAGGGCCAGGTCGGTGACCAGCAACAGGGGCGCGTTGCGCTGCCGCACCACCTCCTGCGCCTCGGCGCCGTCGCGGGCCACCACTCCCTCCAGCCCCTCTCCGGTGATGAGGGCGAGGAGTCCGGCGGCGCGCGTCGGGTCAGGCTCGGCGATGAGTGCGTAGGGAGCCATGTCCTTTGGATGCTGCCATGGATACCCGGTTGCCGACGCGCCCAAGCGGGGAAGCAGGGCCCTGCTGTACGGGAGTTACAGGGGTTTCCCGGCAACAGTGGAATCACGGCCTGAGGCCCGCGTGTGTCAGGCGGAGGCGGGTGGCGGCCCGGACGGAGGCCGTGGGTAGCGGACGAACAGCCGGCGCAAAGCGCTCCGCTGCCGGCCCAGCTCCTCGCCACGCGTCACCGAGTCCACCACCAGCATCAGCACCAGTCCCACGCACGCGGGGACCAGCGGCATCACCCAGCCCAGGTCCGCGGCCAGCCACCCCACCAGGGCCACGTGCACCACGCCCGGCAGCAGCGCGGCCCGGAGCACCGCGCCCGGGGAGCGAGCGCGACGGGAGAGCAGCAAGAAGGCCAGCAGGACAGCCGCCGTCTCCAGCACGCCCGCCCAGGCGACGATGCCCGACGAGCGCAGCAGCCGGCCCGAGCGGAGGTTGTCCAGGGCGAAGGCGTGAATCTCCACGCCGGGCACGGCGACCTGTCCGGGCAGCGTTATCTGGCCGTGCAGGCCCGTCGCGGTGACGCCCACGAAGACAGTCTTCCCGCGCAGCGCCAGGTCCAGCCCCACCGACTCCGGGTCCGCGTGCAGCACGTCCGCCAGGCTCACGTGGGGCAGCCAGCCCGGGCGGGGCAGTGGCATCAGCGGCGCGCCCCGGTCCGTGGTCGCGGCCCCTATTAATGATACGGACCGCTCGGGCAGCAGGTGCAGCGCGGTGGCCAGCGCCAGCGACGGCCACGCCCGGCCGCCGACGTTCACCGCGTAGGGGTAGCGGCGGATGACGCCGTCACCGTCCACCAGCATGTTCAGCGTGCCGCTGCCTCGCGCCGCCATGCGCAGCGGGGCAATGCTGCCCGCCACCGACGGCGCCTGGAGCCGCAGGGTCTCCACGGGCAGGGACAGGGGAGTGCCCGGCGCGCCGTCTTCCAGCGGAGCCATCACCGGCACGTCGCCCGTCAGCGCCGCCGCCCCGAGGATGACGCCATCCCCCTCGGAGAGCGCCTCGGCCAGCCGCGCGTCGCCGTCCTGCGCATGCAGCCGCGTCTCCAGCTCCGCCACCAGCGCCGCGCCCGCGGGCTGGGCCGCGAGGCCGGACTCCTGGAGGGCCTGCAGCACGTCCTCACCCAGCTCCAGCGCCTCGCGAGGCCCGGGCTGGTCGAACACCACGTCCACCGCCACCGCCGCCGGGCGTTGCGCCGCCATGGCGCGGAAGGCGCGGGCCCACGTCGCGCGCGACAGCGGCCAGCGCTCGCCCAGCGCCGCGAGCGCCCGGTCGTCCACCTCCACCAGCACCAGGTCCGCCGTCGGCGGCACCCGGGGAAGCAGCCGGCTCACGGCCGTGTCATAGAGGCCGCGCTCCAGGAAGCCCGGCGCGCCGCCCGTCGCCGCCGTCACGCACGCCAGCCCCACGCCCACCAGCGCGCCCAGCGCCCGCCACGGGGCGCTGCGCGGGAGCCTGGGGTTGGAACCGCTGAGGGGCTGCTCGACGGGGGTGGGCGTCATGGGCGGGGGCCTCCCGGAAGGAGGGCCGCGCCATCATACGGCTCAGGGCCGGACGTCGAAGGCGAAGATCTTCGAGGGGAAGCCGACGAAGCCGTCCGCGTCCACCGCCAGCACCCGCCAGAACCACTTGCCCTCGCGAGAGCCCGGCACCTCCAGCTCCGTGGCCGGAGAGACGTAGGTCTGCACGCCCGCGGCGAAGTCCGCCGTGCGCGCCAATTCCACGCGGTAGGTCTTCGCCCCGGTCACCGTCCACCAGGACAGCTTGGGGGCCGCGCGGAACGTGCCGCCACGCGGGTCGGCCAGCGTGGGCGCCACCAGCAGCGGTCGGACGGGCTCCGGCTCCGAGTCTGGCATTGCCCGCGAGCCATACCCGCCGACGACGTCCAGGTCACCCTTCTTGCCGATGAGGGCCACCTTGCCCTCCAGCGTCTCCAGGCGGCTCATGCCGTCGTCCTGCGCGGACACGCGGAAGTGGGTGCCGCGCACGCCGGCCACCGCGCCGCGCGTGCGCACCTCGAAGAGCGAGCCCTCGCCACCGGGCGCCGCGGCCGTCTCCACCGTGCCGCGCAGCAGCTCCAACTGCACCTTGCGCCGCAGGTTGGCCATCAGCTCGACGGCGCCCACCCGCACCAGGCTGCCCTCCATCACCTGAACCGTGCTGCCATCCGCCAGCAGCAGCTCCGCCCGGGCCTCCGCGCCCGTGTGGAACAGCTCTCCCGCATAGAGCGCGTCGCCCGTGGCCCTCGGGCGCAGCTCCGCCGGCGCGGGGCCCGCGGACACGTCGCCGCTGGCGGCCCGCACCCGCGCCACCGCGGGCTGGGAGGGACGCTCGATGAAGGCGAGCTGGAGCTGCCCCGGCTCACCCGGCACGGCCGGCGGCGCCACCGCCGACACGCGCGTGCGGGGCAAGCCCGCCGCCACCAGCACCTCCGCCGCGGCCTTCGCCACCGCGAGCCCCTGGCCCTCCAGCCGCTCCACGTCCGGCAGCCGCGCCGCCACCGTTATCGAGCGGATGGCGGGCCGAGCCTTGAGGGCCTCGGCCACGTGCTTCAGACACGCCTCCGTCTCCGGCCCCTTCGGAGCCAGCGGCCGGCCTGTCTCCACGCGCCCGTTCTCGAAGCGCAGCCCGCCACAGGGCTCACCCGCGCCCGCCGCGAGGGCAGGGGAGGTGGCCCCCAGCACCAGTGCCATCACCCACGGAGCGGTCCGCTTCACGGCGTGCCTCCTTCCGCCGACGGCTCGGCGACCTTCACGATGTTGAACTCCACGCGGCGGTTGTTCTCGCGGCCCTTCGCCGTCGTGTTGGTGTCCACCGGCTTCGTCTCGCCGTGGCCCACCGCCTCCAGTCGCTCGGGCGCGATGCCCGCTTGCAGCAGGAAGCCCCGCACGTTGTTGGCGCGGCGCTGCGACAGGTCCAGGTTCTTCACATCGGAGCCCTGGTCATCCGTGTGGCCCTCCACGCGCACCTGCTCGAGCTGGGGGTTGGCCTTGAGCACCGAGGCCACCTGCTGCAAGAGCGGGAAGGACTTCGCGAGGATGACGTCCTTGCCCGTGGCGAAGTGCACCTTGCCCAGGATGACGATGCGCGAGCTCTCCACGCGCACCTGCGCCTGCCCCTTGTCCGGGCACCCGTCTTCGTCCTTTGTGCCGTTGATGACCTCGGCCTCCAGCGGGCACGCGTCCGCCGCGTCCGCCACGCCGTCGCGGTCATTGTCCAGGTCCGGGCAGCCGTCCCCGTCCTCGAAGCCGTCCACGTCCTCGGCCGCCTTCGGGCACCTGTCTTCCAGGTCCAGCAGGCCATCTCCGTCCGTGTCCGCCGCCTCGGGCCGCAGCACCAGGGGCGCCACGGGCTGGCCATTCGTGCCCACGGGCTTCCAGGCCTCGGGGTCATCCGGGCAGCCGTCCGCGTCCTGGAAGTCGTTGCGCGTCTCCGCCTCGCCCGGGCACACGTCCGGACCGTCGAGGATGCCGTCCCCGTCGTCGTCCGCGTCCAGGCAGCCATCCTCGTCCTGGAAGCCGTCGAAGTCCTCGGGCCCCAGCGCGCAGGTGGCGGTGGACTTCGAGGGCGCGGAGGCGGACGCGGACTGGGTCCACGCCAGCCCCGCGAGCACGCGGAAGCCCGGCGTCCCATAGCCCCGGGTGAGGCCCGGCCCGGCGCCCACATGCGCGGCCAGCCCGTCCCGGAACTGGTACTTCAGCGCGGCGAGCACCTCCAGCGGCCGCTCCTCCGTGTTCGTCTCCTTCAGGCCCAGCGCGCCCGCCAGCGTGGCCTCCGCGGACAGCGCCTGCGTCAGCGCCACCTGCGCGCCCACGCCGTAGGCCAGCTCCGAGCCCACGCGCAGGTTGCGCAGCCGGGCCTCGCGCCGCAGGTTGAAGCCCACGTTGGCCAGCAGGCGCAGCCGCGTATCGGCCCAGTCCGCCACCACGCGGGGCTGGAAGGTCAGCCCGTCCGAGCCCAGGAAGCCGTCCGCGCCCGCGGTGGGCAGCGTCACCGGCGCCACCACGGCCACGTCCAGTCCGCCCTCGGTGGACAGCAGCCGCGCCTTGGGCACCAGCCGCAGGTCGCCCACGCCCGTGGCCTTCACGCCGCTGGCGAAGGTGGGGGAGATGGCGCCGGCCGGCTCGGACGTCGTGGTGGAGATGGGCAGCGCCACACCCAGCTCCAGCCTGTCGAACAGGGCGATGGCGCCCATCAAGTCCAACGTGAGCTGGCTGTCGACGATTCGGTAGACGAACGCGTCCTGCCGCGGGTCCAGCACGTTGAGCGGGTCATCCGCGTAGTTGAGCGACAGCCCCAGGTTCCAGCCCAGGTGCGGCCCCACGCGCGCGCCGTGCAGGCCGAGCACGTCATGGGCGCCCGGACCCGGCTTGTACTGCTGCACGTCGATGGCCTGCGAGGCCTCGGGCTGCGCCAGCGCCAGGCCGCCGGGCACCGCCAGCGCCAGCACCATTCCCGCAACCACCGAGGCCCACCGTCGCGCGTGGGCCACCCGGCGGAGCAGCGCGTGCCAGGCCTGTGAGAACGAGGCGATGCCCTCAGCGCCCCGCGAGCCGGGCTCGAAGTTGAAAGGCACCTTGTCGGGGTCTGCGCCCGCCGCCTTGGCGTCGTCAGTGCGGTCCTGCCCCTCCCGGGGGCCGCCCGGCACGATGGCCGGGGGGGCGGGAGGCGGCTGACGGGGGTCCGAATTGCATTGGCCGTTCATGGGGCTCACCGGGAGGCCGTGAGGAGCTGGGAGACGTGTTGGGCCAGCGCAGGCAGGGGTTGGGGTTTGGGCAGCACCAGGTCCACGCCCAGGCCCCGGGCCTTGTCCGTGATTTCCTGCGTGGCGAAGGCGGTGAGCAGCACCACCCGGGTGTCCGGGGAGAAGCGGCGCACGAAGTCCGCCAGCAGCAGCCCCTCCTCCGACTGCGTGCCGCTCAGACGCAAGTCACTGATGATGAGGTCGTACCGGCCCGTCGTCATCAGGTCCAGCGCCTCGTCCAGCGCCTGGGCGGAGTCCACCCGGTAGCCGGCGCTGGCGAAGAACTGGCCCAGGACCCAGCAGAGGGACGATTCGTCATCGACTATCAGGAGGTTCTGGGTCACGGGCCGGAGCCGTGAGCAAGGTCGGGGCCACGGGTCCATGGGCACCCGGCCCCAGGTATTTCCGACACTTGCGCGGCGCGCCGGGCCCGCCCGCCCGGGGGTCGTCCAGATTACGGATCCGACTTCTGGAATCCGGATTTGTTGATGCCCAAACGTTTTAGCCGCTCATAGAGGGAGGAGCGGGGGATGCCGAGCCTGGCGGCGGCGCGCTCCACGTGGCCATTCTCGCGGCGCAGGACGCGCTCGATGTGGCGGCGCTCCAGCTCCTCCAGGGTGAGGTCCTCCTCCGCGCCGGCCTCGTCGGGCGTGACTTCGAAGCGCAGGTCATTCGGGGACAGCGGGCCTCCGCCGGACAGCAGCACGGCGCGCTCCAGCACGTTGCGCAGCTCGCGGATGTTGCCGGGCCACGGGTAGCGCGCCAGGGCGGCCTCGGCATCGGGCTGCAGGGCCACGCCGGCACGGCCGCGCGAGGTGCCCAGCTCCTCCAGGAAGTGCCGGGCGATGACGGGGATGTCCTCCGGGCGCTCGCGCAGCGCGGGCACGTGGAGGATGAGGGTGCTGATGCGGAAGTAGAGGTCGCTGCGGAAGCGCTTCTCGCGCGCGGCGACGCCCAGGTCCTGGTGGGTGGCGGCGATGAGGCGCACGTCCACGCGCCTGTCGCGCACGTCGCCCAGCCGCCGGAAGCGCTTCTCCTCCAGCACCTTCAGCAGCTTGGGCTGGACGGCCACGTCCATGTCGCCAATCTCGTCCATGAAGAGGGTGCCCTGGTCCGCGACTTCCAGCAGGCCCTGCTTCGCGGTGACGGCGCCGGTGAAGGCGCCCTTCTCGTGGCCGAACAGCTCCGAGTCCAGCAAGTCCTTGGACAGCGCCGCGCAGTTGAGGTCCACGAAGGGCGCGTCCGCGCGCGGGCCGCCCTCGTGCAGCCAGCGGGCGAGCACGCTCTTGCCGCTGCCCGTCTCGCCGGTGACGAGCACCGGGGCGTCGCTCTGGAGCACGCGCTCGGCCTGGCCCTGGAGGACGCGGATGGCGACGCTGGTGCCCAGGAAGGGATTCACCGTCGTCTGTGCCGTGCGCGAGCGGTCCGCGCGCTGTTTCAGCCGCTCGCGGCGCTGCGCCACCAGCCGCTCCAGCACCACCTTGAGGACGCTCAGCTCCACCGGCTTGGTGAGGAACTGCTCCGCGCCCTCCTTCACGGCCTGCACCGCCAGCTCAATCGAGCCATGGCCGGTGAGCACCACCAGCGGCACGGACGCGTCCAGCTCCTTGAGGCGCGGCAGCAGCTCCAGCGCGGTGCCGTCCGTCAGGCGGTAGTCCACCACGGCCACGTCGGGGCGCGTGGTGCGGAAGGCCTCCTGCGCCTCGGCGAGGCTGGACGCCTCGTCCACGTCGAACCCGTGGGCGGTGAGGTAGCCCCGCATGCCCAGGCGGATGCCGGGCTCGTCGTCCACGAGGAGGATTCGGGTGCGCGTCATGAGGCCAGGGAGTCTACGGTTTGGGTCGCCGGAGGCGAGGAAACCGCCGGCAGGAGGAGCGTCACCTCCGCGCCTCCTGACCCATGGTTGCGCAGGCGGATGAGGCCCTGGTGCTCCTCCAGGATGCGCTGGACGATGGACAGGCCCAGGCCGGTGCCGCCCCGGCGCTTGCTGAAGAAGGGCTCGAAGACGTGCGGCAGGTCCTCCTCGCGGAAGCCCGGGCCGCCGTCGCGCACGGTGCAGCACACCCAGGGGCGGCCCGCCTCCTCCACCACCTCCGTGGCCACGTGCACGGTGGTGCCCGCGGGCGAGTGCTGCACCGCGTTCTCCACCACGTTGCGGAAGACGTGGAACAGCCGCCGCGCGTCCATGCGCACCAGCGGCAGCTCCGGGGCCAGCTCGCGCACCACCGCCACGCCGGCCTTCTCTCCGGCCAGCGTGCACGCGGACAGGGCGTCCTCCACCACCGGCCGCACGCCTCCCTCCACCCACTCGCCCCGGGTGGGGCGGCCGTACTCGAACAGCTCCTGCGTGAGGTGGTTGAGGCGCTTCACCTCGCCGCGCAGGACTTCCAGGTACGGCTTGAGCTCGGCGCGCTCGCCGAAGGTCGCCTCCACCGCGTCCACCACGGCGGAGATGGAGAAGAGGGGATTGCGCACCTCGTGGGCCACGCCGGCGACGATGGCGCCCATGACGGCCATCGTCTCGCTGCGGCGCACGCTGGCCTGCAGCTCCAGCAGGCGCGTCACCTCGGTGGCCACCAGGATGATGCGCGAGTCCTCGCCTCCTGCCTCGTCCACCCACGCGGCGGATACCTCCCAGGTGCGGCGCGACTGCGGGTCCGTCACCTCGCGGGCGGCGCTGCCGTGGGTGCGGCGCAGCAGCTCCACCAGGAGCAGGCCGCTGGAGCGCAGGGGCGTATGGGGCGCCGTGGACAGGGGCTGGCCGGACGGGTCCATCCCCTCGAAGAGGGCGATGGCGGCGGCGTTGAGGCGCTGGATGGTGCCATCCGGGCCGAGGACGAGCAGGGGCGAGGTGACGGCGTCGAAGGTGCGGCGCCACTCCTGCGCGGAGCGGCGGAAGCTCTCGTGCAGGCGCTGGCGCAGGTCGTCCGCGAGGCGCCGGTCGGTGACGTCGGTGACGACGCAGCCCACGTGCACCTCGCGCTGCGAGTCCATCGCGGACGCGGCGGCGCGGCTGCGCACCCAGCGCACCCGGCCGTCGGCGCAGATGAGGCGGTGCTCCAGCTCCGCCTCCGCGCCGGGGGCGAGCCCCTCGATGCAGGCGCGGTAGCGGGCGCGGTCCTCGGGGTGGATCATCTCCGCCCAGAGGGGCGGCGGGCCGCCGTCGGGGCCGGGCCGGACGAAGGCGGTGGCGGGGTAGCCGGTGGTGCGCTCGATGACGGGCGTGCAGTAGAAGTCGCGCAGCACCCCGCCGCGCAGCTTGCCGCCCCAGAGGTAGTCCGGCAGCGAGCGGGTGAGCACGTCCAGCCGCCCCTCGTGCTCCTGGAGGCTCTGCTCCGCGCGCATGCGCTCGGTCAGCTCGGACAGGGCGGCGATGACGCCCAGCACCTCGCCGCCCGCGCCGCGCACTCGCGAGTAGCTGCCGAACCAGAAGCGGGGCTCGCCGGGCGCGGCGGGCGTCTCCACCTCCAGGCACGTGTCCTGGATGGGGGTGTCGGTCTCCAGGGCCTGCTGGAGGCGCGGCGCGAGGAGCCGGCCCAACTCGGGCATCACCTCGGTGACGTGGTGGCCCAGGTGGCGGCTGGCGGGCAGGCCATTCATCGCCGCCAGCGCGGTGTTGACGTGGACGTAGCGCAGCCGGCGGTCGAAGAAGGCGAAGCCCACGGGCGTGACGTCCATGACGGCCTCGCGCAGGGCGCTGGCGTCACCGGCGCTGCGCAGGGCGGCGTCGCGCTCGCGGTGGGTGCGCTGCCGCGCGCGGTCCCACGCCAGGGCCAGCGTGCCGGTGGTGAGCAGCACCAGCGCCGCCGGGGTGAGGACGCGGGCCAGGGGGCTCTCCGCTCCCGCGCGCCAGCTCACCCAGGCGAGGAGGGCGGTGAGGGCCGTGGCCCCGAGGACGGCCAGCAGCAACTGACGGAGGGAGGGGGACTCTTGCATGGGGGACGGGCGAAGCCGCGCGAGCCTAAACCGGAATCCGTGGCCGGACTGTTGCCGATGGACTTCCGGACTGGCGCCCCGGTGGGCCGGCGGGCGGGGAAACGGGCCCTCCAGGCCCAGATATTCCAAGCACTTGGAGGCGTTGGCGAAAAAAGCCGGGCCTGTCGATTCCAGGGCCCCTCGTTCGACGTGAGCGAGGAGGAGACACGACGATGTGGTTCTTGACGATGTGGATCGCGATGGCGTGCACGCCTGCTAGGGCGCCGGAGGCTGCTCCACGCCCGCGCCCGCCTCCGAGACAGCGCGGGCCAGCAGCTCCCGCACCTCCTCGTCCGAGGTCTGCGCGAAGTCGCGGAACCACAGCCCCACGGCGTAGAAGGGCTCCGGCATCCGAGCGCAGATGACCTCGTCCGCCTCGGCGGCCAGGTCCTCGCAGGACTCGACGGCCCCCACCGGCACGGCGACGACGATGCGGGCGGGCGCCTGCTGGCGGAGCGCGGCCACGGCGGCACGCATGGTGGTTCCGGTGGCCAGGCCGTCATCCACGAGGATGACGGTGCGCCCGCGCACGTCCGGAGGCGCGCGCCCGTCGCGGTAGCGCAGCTCGCGCCGCTGGAGCTCCCGGCCCTCGCGCTCGGCGGTGGCGTCAATCTGCTCCCGGGAGATGCTCAGCTCCTCCACCACCTCGCGGTTGATGACGCGCATGCCCCCGGAGGCGATGGCCCCCATGGCCAGCTCCTCGTGCCGGGGCGCCCCCAGCTTGCGCACGAGGAACACGTCCATCGGCACGCCCAGCTGGCGCGCCACCACGTAGCCCACCGGCACGCCGCCCCTCGGCAGTGCCAGCACCAGTGCGTCCGGCTGGTGCGCGTAGTGCCGCAACAGGTCCGCGAGCACACGGCCTCCCTCGTATCGGTCCAGGAACTCCGGCCCTCGCATGTTCCGCTCCTCCCGCCCCACCTCGGGACGAACCCTCATGAGAGGAACCTGGACACCTTGGGAGGGGAGGGGAACGGGGCGCGCGGGGCGCGCCTGTCCCCTACCCTGGGACACGCGGGGGGTACGGGCGGGCCCCGCCTACGCGATGATTTCGGGCTTGCCCGGCTGGGTGGGCATGGGCGGGTCATGGATGCCGGGCGGAGTGATGTCCGGATGCTGGGGCGGTTCGATTTCCGGCGGCGCGCGCGTGGGGGGCTCGATTTCCGGCGGCTGTCGGGTGGGCGGCTCGCGCTCGGGCGCCGGGGCCGGCTCCGGGTTCTTCACGGGGGCGCCAGGCGTGGTCTGCGGTCCAGCCATGTGTCGTGTCTCCTCGCTCGGTCAAAGGTCCATCAGCCCGTTCAGCATGGGCACGCCCGGGCAGGCGGGCACCGCCTCCGTCGCCGACTGAACGAGCCGGTGACGCCCGCCTGACTGCCTGGGGGCCGGGCGCGGCCTGTCCGGCGGGCGCTCCTCCGGGGTCGGCTCCAGCGGGAGCGCGCAATCCCTCACCGGCTCACCCCGGGTAGGCGCAGTCCTCCATCGCGAGGGCGCGGGGCAGCCGCACCGAGAACTCGGTGCCATGGGTCGAGGACGAGCGGACGGTGATGCTCCCGCCGTGGGCCAGCACGAGCTGCTGGACGATGTAGAGCCCCAGCCCCAGGCCCCGCCGGCCACCGTTTCCCGGGGCCTGCTTGAAGGGGTCGAAGATGTGGGGCAGCAGCTCCGCCGGCACGGGCGTTCCACGGTTGTGGACGGTCAGCACCACGTCCGGGCCGTCCTCCCGCAGCTCCACCCGCACGGGGGCCACCACATCTCCGTGTACGAGTGCGTTGCCCACCAGGTTGGACACCACCTGGGCCAGCCGGTCCGGGTCCCAATCCCCGGCGTGCGTGCCTCGTGCGCAGGACAGGGCGACCCGCCCCGGGTACGTCAGCTCGAACTCCGCCACGGTGTCCTGCACCAGCGCGCACAGGTCCGTGGACCGCCGCTCCAGGGGGATGCCGCCGCCCACGGACGCGCGTGTGAAGTCCAGCAGGTCGTTGATCATCCGCGCCATCCGGTCCCCGCTGGTGGAGATGCGTCGCACCCCCTCCATCACCGACTCCGGCACGCCTTCTCGCCGCAGGAGCAATTGCGCGGTGAGGGAGATGTTGCTCAGCGGGTTGCGCAGGTCATGGCCGACGATGCCCAGCAGCCGGTCCTGGAACTGCTCCACGCGCTTCTGCTCGGTGACGTCCCGGGCGAAGACGGCGACGCCGCCCTCGCGCGTGGGGTAGGCGCTGATGCTCGTCCACTGGTCCAGCGGCGCGTAGTACGCGTCGAACCGGACGGACACCCGCTCCTCCACCACGCGGTGGTACTCCACCCAGAAGGGCGAGTCGGGATTCGCGGAGTCCGGGAACACCTCCCAGAAGAGGCGCCCCAGCGTCTCCTCGCGCCGCGTCCGCGACAGGCGCTGCTGGTTCTCGTTCACCAGCACGAAGCGGAAATCCCGGTCGAGCACGAACATCGCGTCCCCGTGCTCCAGCACCTCCACCGCGCGCTCGTGCTCGCGCAGCATCCGCTCGCGCTCCGCGGCCTCGCGCTTGCGCTCGGTGATGTCGTGGAAGAAGACGGACAGGCCCCCGTCCTCCGTCGGATGGGCGCGCACCTCGAACCAGCGATTCCAGGGGACGTACAGCGTCTCGAACGAGTCGGGGGCCCCCGCGTCGATGACCCGCCGGAAGTGCCGCTCCAGCTCCGTTTCATGTGACTCGGGGAACACCTCGTGGAAGAAGCGGCCCACGCTGCGCTCACGCCGCACGCCCAGCACCTGCTCGGCCCGGGGATTCACGTCGGTGAGCCGCCACTCCCGGTCGAAGGCGTAGTAGCCGTCGGACATGTTCTCCAGCAGCCGCGCCCGGTGGAGCTGGGCGCGCGCCGCCTCGTCCCGGTTGCGCACCCGCTCGGTGACGTCCACCAGCGTGCCCAGGAAGCGCGCCGGCCGGCCTTCTCCGTCGAAGAAGGTCCGCCCGTTGGCGGCGACCCAGCGCACGCCCCGCGGGGTGGAGATGCGGTACTCCAGGGAGTAGTGGCCGTCTCCCTCCGGTCGCAGCGCCTGTCGGATGGCGGCCTGCGTCTTCACCCGGTCCTCGGGGTAGACGCGCCGCAGGAAGTCCTCCAGGCCCATGGGCGTGTCGGGCGGAAGGCCGAAGAGGGCCTTCGCCCGAGCGTCCCAGGTCAGCTGTCCCGTGCGCGGGTCGTAGTCCCACGTGCCAAGGCCGGTGGCCTCCACGGCGAGCCTCAGCCGCTCACGGTCCTGTTCGATGGCGTCCCCATCCCGGGCCATGCACTCCCCTGGGCCCGTGTAGGTGGCGTGTCGGCGGGCCTCCCTTGGGAGGTGGACCTCTGCGGATGGTTTCGGAAGGGGCCCGCGCCCGCCTGCCCTCCGGCCGGCGCAAGTCTTGCGCGTCCACCGTGCGGCGCGCGGTTTCTGCGTCTGGCGCCGTCGCCCCTGCCTTCACCGGCACGTGGCGCGAGGCTTGCTCAAGGCCCGGGTGCCAGGCCCGGTGGGCCGGCCGATGGGAGACCTCATGGCCTTGCGTGACGCGATTCCGGTGTGCCTCTGCCTGCTGCTCACCGCGAGCGTGGGGGAGGCGAGCGGCCTGGAGCCCGGCTCTCCCCTCCTGGCCCTTCCGCGCAAGGAGGCCGTGAAGGCGCCGGCGCCCCGCTCGCGCGAGGTGTCCCTGGCGGGCTTCCTGGAGTCGCCGGGCCGCGACGTGGCGCGGGTGCGGCTCTGGCTGCGCCACAACCGCGAGGCGCGCGAGGTGGAGGAGGGCGTGCGCGAGTTCCTGGAGCGGCTCATCCAGCTCACCGCCGAGGCGCCTCCGGAAATGGTGTTCGCGCACGAGCGGGTGATGCTGGACGCGGAGGCGCTGGCGGCGGACGGAGAGCTGCTCGCGCTGGCAGACGCGCGCACGGAGCTGCTGGCAGGGCACGGCCGGATGGACCCGGACTTCCACGTGCTCGAGGGCGAACGCCCCGCGCCCTGGACACGCGACGGGGTGATGGACCGCGAGGCGCTGGTGGGCCTCGTCTTCGCGCGCACGGGCCGGGCCGCCGCGCTGCCGCCGGAGGTGGAGCGGCTGCTGGCGGAGCTGGCCGCGTTGGAGCGTCGGCTGGACGCGCACGAGAACCAGCTGCTGCCGGTGGCCGAGGAGGCCCTGGGCGCGGCGCTCCTGGGGCTGGCGTCGGGGGAGGCGACGATGCGCGAGGTGGTCCACGGCCTCCACTTCCTGAAGCACCAGCAGCGGCGGCGGTTGGACCTGCGCGTGCACCGGGAACTGCTGTTGTTGGAGGTGGCCCGGCGGGCCGGCTGCGCGGTGGAGGCCCTGCCTCTCGTCACGGCGCCGGAGCAGGCCGGCTAGAGGCGCCCGACGACGCACCCGCGCCGGGACAATCTCCCAGCGCCCGGACGTTCTGTGCGGTTAGGCTCCACCCCTGGAAATCATGGCGGAAACCCTGCTCGAGGAATTGAAACGGTACGTGGGCTTCGGCGTGGAGGACGAGCGTGCCCTCGTCGCCCTGCATGCCATCGCGAAGCCGCACTTCCCCCGCATTGCCCGCGTCTTCTACGACCGCATCCTGGAGCACGAGGGGGCGCGCCAGGCGCTGGAGGGGGGCGAGAGCCAGGTGGGCCACCTCCGGGGCACGCTGGAAATCTGGATGAGCCAGCTCATGAGCGGCCCGTGGGACGAGGCCTACTACGAG
This sequence comes from Pyxidicoccus trucidator, assembly GCF_010894435.1. Taxonomy (NCBI): domain Bacteria; kingdom Pseudomonadati; phylum Myxococcota; class Myxococcia; order Myxococcales; family Myxococcaceae; genus Pyxidicoccus; species Pyxidicoccus trucidator. Next base: position 104,864 of record NZ_JAAIXZ010000022.1, read on the forward strand.
CTGCGCTGCCGCATCGGCCGCATGCACGTGCGCATCTCCCTGCCACAGCACTACATGTTCGGCGCGATGAACGTCCTGCGCCAGGAGCTCAACGGCCTCATCGACGAGGCGTACCTGGACAAGCCGCAGGCGCTGCGGGCGGCGCGCACGGCGCTGGGGAAGATTCTCGACCTGGAGCTGGCCATCATGCTCCACACCTACCGCGAGGACCTGCTGGCGCAGCAGGCGCGCAACGAGCGGCTGTCCACCTTCGGCCAGCTCGTGGGCTCCATCGGCCACGAGCTGCGCAACCCGCTGGGCGTCATCGAGACGTCGCTCTACATCCTCAAGGGCCGCCCGGGCGCCGTGGACGAGCGCACCGCCAAGCACCTGGTCCGCATCGGCGAGCAGGTGGGCATCGCCAACCGCATCGTCTCCGACTTGCTGGACATGATTCGGGACAGGCCCCTCCAGCGGCAGGAGGTGTGGCTGGACGAGGTGTGGCAGGAAGCCCTCAACGCCGTGCAGCGGCCGGAGTCCGTGGCCGTGCGCGAGGAGGGGCTCGCCGCGCTCCCGGCCGTCCAGGGGGACGCGGGCCAGCTGCGCCAGGTGTTCGTCAACCTGCTGGAGAACGCGGTGCAGGCGCTGGAGGAGTCGGGCGGCTCCATCTCCCTGTCCGCCGCCGCGCCGGACAAGGGAATGGTGGAGCTGGTGCTGGAGGACTCGGGCCCCGGCGTGAGCGACACCATCCGCCGCCGCCTCTTCGAGCCGCTGATGACCACGAAGGCGCGTGGCATCGGCCTGGGCCTGCCCCTCGTCAAGCGCATCCTGGAGCGGCACGGCGGCGGCATCTCCTATCAGCCTCGTGACGGTGCCGGCGCGCGCTTCGTGCTCCGGCTTCCCCTCCTGCCCGCGGAGGACGCGAATGCGTCAGTACCTTCTGCTGGATGACAACCGCGCGTTCGCGGAGAACCTCGCGGAGATTCTTCGCGACGAGGGCAACCAGGCCACCGTCGTCACCAGCGGTGACGAGGCCCTGCGGCTGGCGCGCACCACGCGCTTCGACGCGCTGCTGACGGACATGCGCATGCCCGGCATGTCCGGCGCGGACGCGGTGCACCACCTGCGCCGGGTGGACCCGGGGCTGGCCGCGGTGGTCATCACCGCGTACCCCCGCGAGGACGACCTGGAGACGGCGCGGCGCGAGGGGCTGTTCGCGGTGCTGCCCAAGCCCGTGCCCATCCCCACGCTGGTGGGGCTGCTCTCCTGCGCCCGCCGGGACGGGCTGGTGGTGCTGGTGGAGGACGACCCGGCGCTGAGCGACAACCTCACCGAGCTGCTGCGCTCGCGAGGCTTCTCGTGCGTGACGGCGGCCTCGGTGCTGGACGCGGAGCGCATCGCCTGCATGGAGCCCTTCGCCGCGCTGGTGGACCTGCGCGTGCCCGGAGGCCCGGACGGCGAGGCGCTGCGGCGGCTGCGCGCGCGCTTCCCCCACCTGCCCATCTTCATCATGACGGCCTATCCGGACGTGGCGCCGATGGAGGGCGCCTCGGGCGTCTTCTCCAAGCCCTTCGACTCCGGCGTGCTGCTCCAGGCGCTGGAAACCGTGCACGCCTCGCGTGCCTCCCGTGTCCCATGAGTGAGCTCGCCCCCCAGTCCCCGCCTCGCGTGCTGGTGGTGGATGACAACGCCGCCTTCCTCGACAACCTGCACGAGCTGCTGGGCGACGCGGGCTACGCCGTGCGCGCCGCGTCCAGCTGCCGGGCCGCCCACGAGCGCGCGAAGGAGGGCTTCGACGTGGCGCTGGTGGACCTGCGCCTGCCGGATGGGGACGGCACCGCGCTGGCGGCGGAGCTGAAGGAGGGCGCGCCGGACTCGGAGGTGGTGCTGCTCACCGGCTTCGCCACGCTGGAGACGGCGGTGGCGGCGGTGCGCGCGGGCGCGTGCGCCTACCTCATGAAGCCCTGCGCGCCGCAGGAGCTGCTGCTCACGCTGGAGCAGGCCATGCGCCAGGTGCGGCTGCACGGCGAGAAGCGCGAGCTGGCGCGGCGCGCGCAGATGACGGAGAAGCTGGCCGCGGTGGGGACGATGACGGCGGGCCTGTCCCACGAGATTCGCAACCCGCTGAACGCGGCGGCGCTGCAGCTCTCCGTGCTGGAGCGCCGGCTGCGGCGGCTGCCGGAAGGCCAGCAGGGCCCGCTGCTGGAGCCGCTGCTGCTGGTGCGGGACGAGATTCGCCGGCTGGACCACATCCTGGAGGACTTCCTCCAGTTCGCCCGGCCCCGCGAGTTCCGCCCGGCCCCGGTGGACGTGCGCGAGCTGCTGCGCCGTGTGGTGGACCTCCTGAGCGGTCAGGCCGAGTCGCGCAAGGTGAGGCTGGAGCAGGCCCCGCTGGAAGCGGAGCTGCCGCCGGTGGCCGGCGAGGAGGAGCGGCTGCGCCAGGTGCTCATCAACCTGTGCCTCAACGCGCTGGAGGCGACGCCCGCGGGCAGCGCGGTGACGGTGTCCGCGGGGCACGAGGGCGGGCGGGTGTGGCTCACCGTGGACGACGCCGGGCCGGGAGTCCCGAAGGAGGTGCGGGAGCGCATCTTCGAGCCCTTCTTCACCACGAAGGCGCAGGGCTCGGGGCTGGGCCTGTCCATCGTCCACGCCATCGTCACCCAGCATGGCGGGACGCTGGAGGTGGGCGCGGCGCCGGGCGGTGGCGCCCGCTTCATCCTCCGGCTGCCGGTGGCGCGGTAGGGCCGCCCCTCAGAAGCTGCCGCCCGAGCGGTGCAGGATGCGGCCGTCCTTGTCGAACCGGGAGCAGATCATGCAGGAATGGTCGCCCGCGCCGCCCTGGACCTGGTCGAAGGTCAGGCTCGCGAGCTGCCCACCCGGCGGCTCCGTGCGGCCACCTCCGGGGTTGTTGGTGAACCAGACGTCGAACACGTAGTGCACCGCCACGGGCTTCCCATTGCGCAGGGCGGGCTCGTAGCGCCACGTGGTGAGCGTGCGGATGACGCCCTCTTCCAGTCCCCCCAGCACCTGCAGCGGCTTGCAGTCGGTGACGGTGCCCTCGGTGGTGATGGTGCAGCGGGTGACGACGGAGCCTCGGGGGAAGGAGCCCACCTGGGCCCGGAGGCCATACGTGAGGTCGCGGTAGTGGAAGCGCTCCCCGGAGACGAAGCGGGGCGGGGTGATGCCGGGCCCCAGGTCGAGGACCACGGGCTTCGTGTCCACCGCGGGCGGAGGCGTGGGGGCGACGGCGACGGCCACCGGGGCCGCCGGGGCCTCCAGCACGGGCGCGGCGACCTCCACGACAGGGGCGGAGGGCTCGGCGTCCAGCGTGTAGGGGACGCGCGGCAGCTCCGTGCGGACGATGGCGCCCGTGTCCGGGATGAGCAGCGGCGCGGAGCGCGGGGCGCGGGGCTTCACCATGGGAGCACGCGGCTCCTTCGACACGGAGCGCACGGGCGGGCGCGCCACGCGGGCGGGCACGGGGCTCGGGGGCGGGGAGGCGACGGGGACCGCGAGGAGCCGGGGCGCCGCCGGGGGGCGCCCCGGGAGGATGCGCTCTTCCAGGGACGGGGACACGGTGGCCGACGCGTCGCTGGAGGCCGGCTCCGCCCGCGCTGTCTCGGGAAGCTGCGAAGTGCCCAGCACCACCGCGAGCACCGCGCTCCCAAGCCCGCTGGCCAGTCGCCAGGGCCGGCGCGGAGCCTGGGCCTCGGAGGCGACGAGCAGGCGGCGCACGCGCAGCAGCAGCGAGCCACCGCCCGCGCCAATCGCCGGCTGGGGCGAGGGCGTCAGGCGCAGTTGCTCGATGTGGGCCAGGGCGCGCGCGTAGAGGTAGGCGTCGCCGCAGCAGTGGACGGCGAGGTCATCGGCGCAGTGCTCGCGCTCCTCGCGGATGCGGTGGGACAGCCACCAGACGGCCGGGTGGTAGAAGAGGAGCGTCTCGACGAAGGACTGGAGGAGGTTGACGAGGTAGTCGTGCCGGCGGATGTGGGCCAGCTCGTGGGAGAGGATGGCCTCCAGCTGGGAGGCGCTCAGCCCCGTCATGGCGCTGGCGGGCACGAGGATGAGGGGGCGCCACAGGCCGATGACCATGGGCACCTCGACGCTGGCGGAAGCCAGCAGGCGCACCGGGGTCGTCATGCGCATGCGGGCCAGGGCGCGCGAGAGGGCGTCATGCCAGGGGCTGGCGGCCTCCAGCGTCTGACGGCGCGACAGCCGCTGCGTCATCGTCCAGGCCAGCAGGGTGCGCAGGGAGAGCAGCAGCACGCCGCAGCACCAGGCCGGCAGGAGCCAGGGGCGCAGCGTCTCCAGGAAGTCCGAGCCCCCCAGCGGCGCGGGCACCGCCATCACCATGAAGGTGGCGTCGGCGGAGACGGTGGCGTCGGCGGCGCTGGGTACGACGGCCTGCGCGAAGACGACGCGGGCGGCCTCGGTGAGCGCGGAGAAGAAGGAGACCGCCGGGAGCACGGCCATGGCCAGCAGCCCGAGACAGGCGGTGGCATAGCGGGCGCGAGACGAGCGCTCGGGGATGAGGGCCAGCAGCCCCGCGACGACGAGGGCCACGGCGGCGCCCTGCCACAGGAAGCCGAGCAGGGCCTGCTCCAGCGCGAGGAAGAGGGGTTGCTGGGATAGCGCGTGTAGTGCGTCCATTTACTTCCCCCGCTTCTCGTGCTCGTCCAGCAGCTTGCGAATCTCCGCCAGCTCCTCGGCGGAGGCCCGCTTCATGGAGAGGGCCTGCGCCACCAGCGTGGTCGCCGAGCCGCCGAAGGCCCGGTCCATGAGGTCGCGCAGCAGGTCACGCTGGGTGCGCTTCTCGCTGATGGCGGGCTCATAGACGTGGGTGCGCTCGCTCTCGTCGCGCTGGACGATGCCCTTCTCCGTCATGTTCTGGAGGAGCTTGAGGACCGTGGTGTAGCCGGTGTCCTTGTCCTGGGTGTCGCGGAGCGACTCGTGCACCTGTCGCACCGTGCAGGGGCCCAGCTTCCAGAGGACCCGAAGGATGGCCAGCTCGGCCCGCGTGGGTTGCGGCGGAACGGGAGTCATGTGGGGACTATTACGATGTCCGTCGTATCTGTCAACGACGTGCGTCGTAGATGTCCTGGGCACGACGGCGCGCCCCCGCCGCGCGCTCAGGGAGTGGCGTCGGCGGCGGCCGGCGCGGGAGTCCCGGTGCGGAGCTTCTTGAGGCGGTCGAGGTCCTGGGTGCCGATTGCCAGCAGGATGCCGGCGATGTGCTTGCGGGGATACTCGCCCGGGAGCTCGCGCATCCACTGGGACGGGTCGGGCATGTCGCTGCCGGCGGCCGGCGCATCGTCCAGGGTTGCGCCGTGCTCCCAGATGGTTCGTGCGAGCGAGGTCGGGCAGGGGGCCGACGCGAGCTCCGCATCGAGGGCCTCGTAGGCCTGACGGTAGGGGCCCTCCGCGAAGGGCTTGAGGTAGCGGGCCATGCCGGTGGCCTCGGTCAGGCCGATGCAGCGGCTGAGGGCCGAGCCGCAGTGACGTGCCTTCCGGGCCACCGCGGTGGGCGCGGCGATGCTGGAGAAGGACATGCTGCTCCAGAGGACCGCGCGCATGCGCTCGTTCTGTTCGAGGCTCATCGGACGCCACTCCGGCGGTGGCGCCGTCATCGACTCGTGGGCCTTGCGCTCGATGCCGAGCAGGGCGGTGGCGATCATTGCCCCCAGCAGGGTGTCCGAGCGATACGCGAGCCACGCGAGGTGTCGCACGTCCCGCGCGGCCTCCACGGGCTGTCCGGTCCGGAGGCCGTGAACCAGCCGGAACTTCGCCCAGCTCTGCAAGGGGATGAAGTTCGGCACGGCGGCCGTCATGTAGGCGTACGGCTGCTGGAGGGGAGTGGGAGTGTTCTCGAGGGTGTCCCAGTAGTCATACGCGTGGAGCTGGCGCATCCAGCCGAAGTCCAGGGCGGAGAAGTCCACCTCCGACGCGAGCAGGTCGTCCCAGTCCTTCTTGCCCGCCAGCGACGCGGGAAGCTGGAGCGGGGAGTCCGCCGGCATCGTCGGCGCCGGATCCCATCCCAGCCAGGCATTGAGGAGGGGCCCCGCGTCGCCCCCGGTGCGCGGCTCCTGGAACCACGGGTCCGCGGCGAGCTGCTCCTGCTGCTCGCAGAACAGGTCCACGTTCGCGGTGAGGTCCTCGCGGAACGCATCGAGCTTGGGCTCGTACTTCCCGCGGAGCCACATATCGGCGCCCACCGCCGCGACGACGGTGAGCAGCAGGATGCTGCTCACAATCCACACCAGGACACGCACCACGCTGCCACGGGACGACCGGGGGTTCCGACGCATCCGGGAACTCTACCAGTGCCCGGCGCCGGTCCTCACCCCTCCGTCTCCGCCGCCAGGTCCTCGTCCTCGTCCGGCACGGCCTTGAGCTGCGTCCCGCCGCCCTGCATGCCGTACTCCTTGAGGCGGTACTGGATCTTCCGCACGCTGATGCCGAGCACCTCCGCGGCCCGCGACGTGGAGCCCTGCACCATCTCCAGCGTGCGGAGGATGGCCTCCCGTTCAATCGCCGCCAGCGTCGCGCCGGGGATGAGCGAGCCCTGCGCCGTGCCCGCCGGACGCGGCCCGCGCAGCACGGGCGGCAGGTCGTCCGTCGTCACCTCCAGCCCCTGTGCCAGCACCACCGCGCGCTCAATCGCGTTCTCCAGCTCGCGGATGTTGCCCGGCCAGTCATGGGACAGCAGCGCCTGGAGCGTGCCCGGCGCCAGCCCGCGCACCTCCTTGCCGTACGACTCGCCGTACTTCTCCAGGAAGTGGTTCACCAGCGCGGGGATGTCGCTCTTGCGCTCCCGCAGCGGCGGCAGCGTCACGCTCACCACGTTGAGCCGGTAGTAGAGGTCCTCGCGGAACCGGCCCGCCTTCACCTCCGCCACCAGGTCCCGGTGCGTCGCGGCGACGATGCGCACGTCCACCTTCAGCGTCTGCGTCCCGCCCACGCGCTCGAACTCGCGCGACTGCAACACGCGCAGCAGCTTCACCTGCACCGCCGGGGAGATTTCGCCAATCTCGTCCAGGAACAGCGTGCCGCCGTCCGCCAGCTCGAAGCGGCCCTCCTTGCGCGCCAGCGCCCCCGTGAAGGAGCCCTTCTCGTGGCCGAACAGCTCGCTCTCCAGCAGGTTCTCCGACAGGGCCGCGCAGTGCACCCGGATGAAGGGCTTGTCCTTGCGCGGTGACTCCTGGTGCAGCGCCTGGGCAATCAGCTCCTTGCCCGTGCCGGACTCGCCCAGGATGAGCACCGTGGCGCGCGTGCCCGCCGCGCGGCGCACGACGTCGTAGATGCCCTGCAGCGGCGGCGACTCGCCGATGATGTCGTGGAAGCGCCGCACCCGCGAGCGCACCTGGTCTCGCAGCGCCTCCGCCTCCTGCCGCAGGCTGCGCTTCTCCAGCGCCTTGCCCAGGATGACCAGCACCTGCTCGGCGTCCAGCGGCTTGAGCAGGAAGTTGTCCGCGCCGGACTTCATCGCCTCGACGGCGGTCTCCACGCTGGCGAACGCCGTCATCATCACGAAGGTGGCGTCGCTGCCCTGCTCGCGCGCCGTCTTGAGCAGCGTCAGCCCGTCCATCCGCGGCATGCGCACGTCGGTGAGCACCACCGCGGGGGAGAACTCGGGGATGCGGGCCAGGGCCTCTTCGCCGTTGGCGGCCTCGGCGACCTCGTAGCCCTCCTCTTGGAGGATGGTGGCAATCGCCCGGCGGGCATTGTCCTCATCGTCGACGACCAGGATTCGCTGTAGGGACATGGATGGAGGGCTCTCGGGTCAGGTAGCGGGAGGGCTCGCGGAGGAGTCCGCCCGGGTATCGCGGCCGGCGTCGGCGCGGACATGCCACGTCTCCACCACGGGCTCGATGCGAGGGGTGAGCTGGAGGATGGAGCTGGGGAAACAGTGCTCGGGCAGCTCGGAGAAGATGTGGCGCGCCGCCTCCGCGTCCGCGTCGGTGGGGACGGCGACGTGGGGGCGGACGATGAGGTCCGTGAACTGTGGCGGCCGGCCCGGGGCGGCCACCAGGCGGGCCATGGCGGAGCTCTGGTAGAAGAGCACCGGCACGTCCGCCTCGCGCGCCCGGTCCAGGAAGGCCAGCAGCGTGCGCCCCTCCACCGCGCCCACCAGCAACGACTCCGGCGCCCAGCGGCCTTCATCCGCCGTGCCCGGCTCGGCCAGCGGCCGGCCAATGGGCACGGGGGGCGCCTGGTCGCTCGTCAGGACGGCACCGCGCTCGCCCTGCCAGAAGAGACGCGTCTCGTACTCGGTAATCGTCACGGACGTCATGGGCCTGTCTCCCTCGCTGCCCTGGATGGGCAGTGCCCTTTCAACCCCTGTGCCGCGCCTGTGCTTCGTGCCGGAGCCCCTCTCGTCCCGAAGTACGAGGGGGCGGGTCGAGGGTAGCTCATGGCAGTCCGAAGAGACGTAGCACCGCGGTGCCGGTAAGGCTGACCAGCAGGCAGCCCGCCAGCATCAGCGGGAGGCCGAGCCGTATCAGCTCGGAGGAGTCGAGCCCCTCGCCCGCGGCCATGGCGTTGGGCGGGGTGCTGATGACGAAGGGGATGCCGAAGGAGCACCCCAGCGCCACGAGGATGGGCGTGGACGCCGCGGGGTGGAGCTGCACCGCCAGGGGAAGGAGGAGCGCCGCCGTGCCGGTGTTGCTCATCACCGCGGACAGCACCGCCGCCACCACCACCAGCACGCCCAGCTGCACCGACACCGGCCAGCCGCCCAGGTCCGAGCCGGCCAGCGCCCGCGCCACCAGCCCGGAGTGCTCCATCAGCCGCCCCAGGGAGATGCCTCCGGCGATGAGGAGGAGGGTGGACCAGTCCAGCCTGCCCAGGTCCTCGCGCTTCAGCAGGCCGCTGCCGAAGAGGAGCGCGGTGGCGCCCAGCGCCACCACCGGCGCGGGCATGCCGTGCAGGGGCTCGGACAGCCAGGCCACCACGCAGGCCGCGCTCACGCCCAGCACCCGGCGCCCGTCGCGCGTCAGGGGGCGGGGCTCCTCGGCGGGCAGCTCCAGCCGGCCGCTCAGCCGGAAGCGCAGCAGCACCAGCCCGAAGCCCAGCACCAGCATCAGCGCCGTGAGGGGCAGGGCCAGCGCCATCCACTCGGCGAATGTCACCCGCGAGTACGCGCTGGCGGCGGACACCGCGAGGGCGTTGGGGCCGCTGCCCACCGGCGTGGCCATGCCGCCGAAGTTGGCGCCCAGCGCCACACCCAGCAGCAGCGCGGGCCGCAGCGCCGCACCTGCGGGAGTCGCCTGGAGGATGGGCCGCAGCGCCGCGAGCATCATCGCCGCGGCGGCCACGTTGGACATCCACATGGACAGGAAGGCCACGCCGGCCATGACCAGCAGGAGCAGCAGCCGGGGCCGCCCGCGCGACAGCCGCACCACGTGGCGGGCCACCGCGGCGTCCAGCCCGTGCCGCATGGCCGCCACCTCCAGCGTGAAGCCTCCGAGGAAGAGGACCAGCACCGGGTCCATGCCCCACGTCAGCACCGAGGACAGGCGGTAGTCGGCGGCCAGCGGCTCCATCAGCATCGGCGTGGCGCCCATCAGCAGCAGGGTGGGGACGAAGGGCGGCACCACCTCCGTGAGCCACAGCACCAGACACGCCCCGCCAATCAGCACCGCGCGCGAGGCCACCGGGCCCTCCACGCCGAAGCCCGCCACGAGCGCCACCACCGCGAGCCCACTCATTGCCAGCGCGGGGCGCAGCCAGTCACGGCGCGGCGCACTCGCGAGGGCGTCCCCGACGAGCAGCGGAGCGGGAGGCGCCTCGGAGGCCGCGCCCGGCGGGGTGAAGGAGGAGGTCATGGGGCTTCACGCGGGACGCGGACGACGGGGGCGCAGCGGGTCGGGCTTCAGGCGCCGAACTCGGCGGACATCTCGTGCCGGTCGCGCTCCTCGATGAGGTACTGCGCGTACCGCACCAGGTCCGCCTCCGTGACGATGCCCAGCAGGTGGTGGTTGGCGTCCACCACCGGCAGGCAGCCGTACTTGTGCTTGAGCATCAGCGCCACGGCGTCCTTCAGCGGCGTGTCCGCGCGCACCGTGTCCACGTCGCGCGTCATGATGTCCGCGGCCCACAGCGGCTGCGACGCCGGGTCGGTGCTGTGGACGGAGGCCGCCCGGAGCAGGTCCCGGTGGGTGACGAGGCCAACCAGCTTGCCCTGCCGCAGCACGGGCAGGTGCCGGATGCGGTGGAGGCGGAGCAGCTCATCCGCCTTGGCCAGGTTCTGTGTCTCCTTGAGGGTGACCACCTCGCGGGTCATCAGCTCTCCAACAATCTGCATGTGCGGCGCTCCGGGGTTGGGATGTCCTCTGACGGGCCTCTTCCATTGCAGGTCCGGGGCCAGCTCAGGGTCCTCCTCGGAACACGGTGTTGCCCGCTCCCCGCGCGCGCAAGGTTTGCGCGAGCACCCGTGCCCCCGCAGGCTTTTCGCCCCCGCTGTCCGGTGGAGGGCTTTGGGCGGCACTGGCGCCGGGTTGAAGGCCGCCTTGCTGTGCGCTAAGTGCTCACCCTGTCGCTAGGGGTGCCCCTGGAAGGGGCTGAGACGGCCGTGCTGTGCGGCCAACCCTTGGAACCTGAACCGGGTCATTCCGGCGGAGGGAAGCGGCCCGGGGCTCCGCCCCTCGCCCGTCGCCCATCCGCCGCCGAGGAGATGCGAGATGAGCGGAGCGTCCAAGAGCCTGAAGGTCGATGGGAAGGTGTTGGAGGGGATCAGCCGGGGCCCGCTGCCGGCCTCGCGCAAGGTGTACGTGTCCGGCGCGCTGCACCCGGACCTCCGCGTGCCGGTGCGGGAAATCAGCCAGACGCCCACGCGCCATGGCCCCGGGCCGGACGCGAAGGTGACGGAGAACCCGCCCGTCCATGTCTATGACTCCAGCGGGCCCTATACGGACCCCTCGGCCACCATCGACCTGCGCCAGGGCCTGTCCCCGGTGCGCGAGTCCTGGATTCTCGGCCGGGGCGACACGGAGGAGCTGTCCGGCATCTCCTCGGAGTACGGCCGCGCGCGAGAGGCGGACCCGCGGCTGAACGGCCTGCGCTTCGGCCACCGCCGCAAGCCCCGCGTGGCGAAGCAGGGCGCCAACGTCAGCCAATTGCACTACGCCCGGCGCGGCATCATCACCCCGGAGATGGAGTACGTGGCCCTGAGGGAGAACCTCAAGGCCGAGGCCTCGCTCGCGGCCCAGCACCCGGGCCACTCCTGGGGCGCCTCCATTCCGCGCACGATTACGCCCGAGTTCGTGCGGGACGAAATCGCCCGGGGTCGCGCCATCATCCCCGCCAACATCAACCACCCGGAGCTGGAGCCGATGATCATCGGCCGCAACTTCCTGGTGAAGATCAACGCCAACATCGGCAACTCGGCCGTCACCTCCTCCATCGAAGAGGAGGTGGAGAAGATGGTCTGGTCCATCCGCTGGGGCGCGGACACGGTGATGGACCTGTCCACCGGCCGCAACATCCACGAGACGCGCGAGTGGATCCTCCGCAACGCGCCGGTGCCCATCGGCACCGTGCCCATCTACCAGGCCCTGGAGAAGGTGGGCGGCAAGGCGGAGGACCTCACCTGGGAGCTGTTCCGCGACACGCTCATCGAGCAGGCGGAGCAGGGCGTGGACTACTTCACCATCCACGCCGGCGTGCTGCTGCGCTACGTCCCGTGGACCGCGAAGCGCCTCACCGGCATCGTCAGCCGCGGCGGCTCCATCATGGCCAAGTGGTGCCTCACCCACCACCGGGAGAATTTCCTCTACACGCACTTCGAGGAGATCTGCGAAATCATGAAGGCGTACGACGTCAGCTTCAGCCTCGGTGACGGGCTGCGGCCGGGCTCCATCGCCGACGCCAACGACGCGGCCCAGTTCGGCGAGCTGGAGACGCTGGGCGAGCTGACCAAGGTCGCCTGGAAGCACGACGTGCAGACGATGATCGAGGGCCCGGGCCACGTGCCCATGCACCTCATCCAGGAGAACATGACGAAGCAGCTCGCGGTGTGCGGCGAGGCGCCCTTCTACACGCTGGGGCCCCTCACCACGGACATCGCGCCGGGGTACGACCACTTCACCAGCGGCATCGGCGCCGCGATGATCGGCTGGTTCGGCACGGCGATGCTCTGCTACGTGACGCCCAAGGAGCACCTGGGCCTGCCCAACCGCGACGACGTGAAGGAGGGCGTGATTACGTACAAGATCGCCGCCCACGCCGCCGACCTGGCCAAGGGGCATCCGGGCGCCCAGGCGCGGGACAACGCCCTGTCCAAGGCCCGCTTCGAGTTCCGCTGGGAGGACCAGTTCAACCTCTCGCTGGACCCCGAGCGCGCCCGCGCCTTCCACGACGAGACGCTGCCCGCCGAGGGCGCCAAGGTGGCCCACTTCTGCTCCATGTGCGGCCCCCAGTTCTGCTCCATGAAAATCACCCAGGACGTGCGCGACTACGCGGAGAAGCAGGGCGTCTCCGAGGATGTCGCGCTCAAGGCTGGCCTGGAGGAGAAGAGCGAGGAATTCAAGAAGGCCGGCGGCGAGTTGTATCGCTGAGGTGTGCGCCCGAGGACGGAAGGCCGGGACGACCCGTCAGATCACCTGTCCGAGACGTGACAATCGGAGCAGGTGCGTGTCATGGTAGGTGCGCAAGGGCGCGCTTTTCGCGCCCCAAGATATCTGGAGGGGACGTTCAATGGAGACTCCGCCGCGGGAGCAGATGGGCTCGTTCATCAGTGGCACGCCGATGCCGACCCAGGACGAGAAGACGATGGCGCTGCTGGCCCACATGGGCACCATCCTGGCCAACTTCGTAGGTCTGGGCTTCGCCGTGCCCCTGGTGCTGATGCTGACCAAGGGCAAGGAGTCCTCCTTCGTTCGCGCCCACGCCGTGGAGTCGCTGAACTTCCAGATCACCGTGTTCATCGTCGCGGTCATCTGCGCCATCACCATCTGCATCGGCATTGGCGCCATCCTGCTGCCCGTCGTCGGCATCGCCGCGCTGGTCTTCTCCATCATCGCCGGCCTGAAGGCGAACGAGGGCCAGCTCTACAAGTACCCGGTCAACATCCGGCTGGTGAAGTAGGTCGCACGGCACCGGCCCTCCTCACGAGGGCCCGGGCTCACGGGCGGGCACTGCGCGAAGGCGCGGGCCCGCCCGTCGTGTTTCCAGGGAACGGCTTCAGCCGCCGATGCCCATCATGGGCAGCAGCGTGGCGCCGTTGCCGGGCTCGGTGAAGCGGTGCCCGTCGGGCTTGTCGCCCAGGGCGCGGCGGACGGCCACGGCCAGCTCCATGTCGGTGGCACCTCCCCGGATGAGCTGATGCAGCGGCGCCTGTGCGCGCCCTCCCAGGCAGCTGCGCAGGTCGCCATTCGACGCCACGCGCACCCGGTTGCACCCGCCACAGAAGTTCTGCGTGAGCGGGGAGATGAAGCCCACGCGCCCGGCGGACGTGCGCCAGTAGCGCGCGGGGCCGGAGGTGGCGGAGGACGCGGCGTCGCCGGTCTCCTCGGGCTCGGGCTCCAGCGGCAGGCCCGCGGCCTGGAGGCGCTCGACGAGCTCCGCGGTGGGCACCGGCTTGCCCTGACCGAAGGGCATCAGCTCGATGAAGCGCGGGGTGATGCCGCGCGCGTGCGCGTACGCCACCAGCGCCGCGGCCTCGCCGTCATTCACGTCGCGCATCACCACGACATTGAGCTTCAGCGAGGCGTAGCCCGCCGCCGCCGCCGCGTCGATGCCGCGCAGCACCGCGTCGAAGTCACCCTGCTTGGAGATGCGTCGGAACGTCTCCGGGGAGAGCGTGTCCAGGCTCAGGTTGAGCTGGCTGACGCCGGCCTCTCGCAGCGGCACGGCCAGGGTGGCCAGGTGGCTCGCGTTGGTGGTGATGGCCAGGTGCTGGATGCCGGGCAGCGCGGAGATGCGCCGGGCAATCTCCAGGATGTCCGGGCGGATGAGCGGCTCGCCCCCGGTGAGGCGCACGCGGCGGATGCCCATGCTCGCGAAGACGGAGGTGATGCGCTCCAGCTCCTGGGCGGTGAGCAGGTCCTTCTTCCCCCCCCAGGAGGCGGGCGAGCAGTAGGCGCAGCGGAAGTTGCACCGGTCCGTCACGCTCAGCCGCAGGTACGTCATGCGCCGCCCCTGCGCGTCCAGCAGGGGCGGGGCGAGCGGATCCGGCGCGGGCAGTGGGAGGGCGGTCGTCACGGCAGGCCTGTCCTCATAACAGCCACTCCGGGGCCGGTCATCACTCTCCCAAGCCCCCCCGCGCGGAGACTTCCTCGACTCAACCTTCGGTGCCGGTGGCCGAGCGCTTGACGGGGTCCTTCACCTCGGGGCTCTCAGGCGCGGCGGAGGCGCGGCTGGGCGTCGGGGCGTCGGAGTCATCGTCCAGGTCGGTGAGCCGGGCCAGCTCGGCCTCGGCCTCGGTGGCCTCCAATTCCGCCTGGGGGAGCTGGAGCTTCTTCAGCTTCATCTCCTCCTTGATGCGGATGAGGCCCTCTTCACCGATGTCCAGGAACGCGCGCACCACTTCCGGGTCGAACTGCGTGTTGGCGCAGCGGCGGATCTCCTGGATGGCGTTGGCGAACGAGGTGCCCTTGCGGTACGGCCGGTCGCTCGTCATCGCGTCCAGCGTGTCCGCCACGGCGAAGATGCGCGCGCCGATGTGGATCTCGTGCCGCTGGAGGTTGCGCGGGTAGCCGGCGCCGTCCCAGCGCTCCTGGTGCGAGAGGACGATGGAGGCGGGCGTGTCCAGGAAGGGGATGGCCTGGATCATCTGGAAGCCGATCTCCGGATGCTTCCGCATCTCCATCCACTCGTCCGGCGTCAGCTTGCCGGGCTTGAGGAGCACCGCGTCCGGCACGCCAATCTTGCCGATGTCGTGCAGGAGCGCGCCGCGGCCAATCTCCTCCAGCTCCTTGCTCTGGATGCCCATGCGTGTGGCGATGGCGGACGTGTAGCTGACCACTCGCTGCGAGTGGTCGCTCGTCTCGTGCTCGCGCGCGTCCAGGGCAGCCACCAGCGCCAGCAGCGTGTTCTGGTAGGTGTTGGCGATGTCGCGCAGGGCGAGGCGCAGCTCCGCCGTCCTGTCGCGCACCTTGCGCTCCAGCTTCTTCTGGTAGCGCTTGCGGGCCATCTCGATGCGGCGCTTGGCCAGCGCGCGCTCGATGGCACGGATGAGGTCCGTCAGCTTGGGTGGCTTGAGGAGGTAGTCCACCGCGCCACGGCGCAGGCAGTCCACGGCGGACTCGGTGTCGCCGTAGCCGGTGAGCATGATGACGGAGGTGTCCGGGAGCCGCTCGCGCAGGTTCTCCAGGAGCCACAGGCCGTCCTTGCCCGGCATCTTCATGTCGCTGATGACGAGCGGAGTGTCCTCCTCGCCGGCGATATCCAGCGCCATCTCGGCACCACTCGCGACGACGCAGTTGTAGCCCTCCTCCCGAAGGAGGACGGAGATGACGTCTCGTACGGAGTCGTCATCATCGACGATGAGGATTCTGGGTGGGGCAGGGGGGATGGCTTCCACGGCGGTCGATTCTAGAGGTTTCCGGGTTTCAATGGCGAACGAGTACTGGAAATTACCACCCTTCCCGGGTTGACGGTTGATCCGCCAGTGGACAGGGAGGGCAGCCGACCGCTGCCGGAGGGTGGGGCAGCCAGGCACGCCCCACGCCTTGTTTCCCTCGGAAAACCACCTGGAGCGGCTGCCCGGCTGCCTGGGGTGGGGGCGATCCAGCCAGCCCTGGGAGGGTGTGTCCGCCCTCCGACCTCGGGGGTTGCCCTTACGGCCCCCGGGCCCTGTTGACCGGGGCGGTTTTTCGGGTCAGCCGTGGGCCCGGGCCTGGGGCCGGTCATACCGGAAGGGGGTGAGGTCCATGGTGGGCTTCTCGCCGAGCACCGCCTGCGCGACGAGCTTCGCGGTGATGGGGGCCAGGAGGATGCCGTTGCGGAAGTGACCGGTGGCGAGGAACAGGCCGGGCACGGGGCCCTCTCCGATGAAGGGGTTGCTGTCCTCCGTCCAGGGCCGGAAGCCCGCCCACGAGTCCGTCACCGGCGCGGACGCCAGCTCCGGGCACAGCTCCAGCGCCATGTCGAGGATGCGGGCCAGCCCCGCCGCCGTCACCTGCTTGTCGAAGCCGACCAGCTCCATGGTGCTGCCGGCGATGATGCGCCCGTCCGCGCGCGGCACGAGGTAGCCCTTCTCCGAGGTGACGACGCGCTCCAGCACCGGCAGCCGCGTCTGCAGCTGCACCATCTGCCCGCGCGCCGGCCGCACCGCCTTCGGCTCCACACCGGCGCCCTGCACCAGCGCGGACCATGAGCCCGCGGCCAGCACCACCGCGTCCGCGCGCAGCACCTCGCCGTCCAGGTCCACGCCCACCGCGCGGCCCTGCTCGTGCACCACGCCGCGCACGTAGCCGCTGCGGAACTCCGCGCCCACGCGGGCCGCGGCCATGGACAGCGCGCGCACCAGCAGCCGGTTGTCCACCTGGTGGTCGTCCGGGAAGTGCGCGGCGCCGAGCGCCTTCGGCGACAGTCGGGGCTCCAGCACCCGGGCCGCCGCGCCGTCCAGCAACTCCGCGCGCAGGCCCATGCCGCGCTGCCACAGCACGGTGGCTTCCAGGTGGTGCACGTCGTCTTCGTTGAAGGCCACGCGGAGCAGGCCGCACGGCCGGTAGGCCACGTCCACGCCGGTCAGCTCGCGCAGCTCGGAGGCGAAGGCGGGGTAGAGGCCCCGGCTGCGCAGGCACAGCTCCAGGAAGGGGCCCGGTCCGTCCGACTCCCACTGGGGGGCGAGGATGCCCGCGGCGGCGCTGGAGGCCTCCGCCCCGGGAATGGAGCGCTCGAGCACGGTGACGCGCACGCCCGCCTGCCGCAGCCGCAGGGCGATGCCGCACCCCATGATGCCCCCGCCCACGATGATGACGTCCGACAGTCGCATAGCGCCTGCTTCCTGCTCGCCCACACCGGGGTTTGCAAGCGTCCATTGAACCCCTGCCCCGCGGGCCCGGTTGACGGCGGGGGGCGTTCTGGTTACTGATGGAGCCGTGCTCCCTGCGTTCGTTCATCACCACCATGCGCATCATCGGCTCGGCCCGGACGGGTTCGATCGCCATGCGCATGCCTGGGTGAACCGCTAGAGCGCACCCACCCGGCACCTGCCGCGCAGCGACGAAGGCCCGTCCTCCCCAGGACGGGCCTTTTTTCGTTTCCGCGCACCCCTTTTCCCGCAGCCCTCCGCAGTTCCCCCGCAGCTCTCTAAAGGCCCACCCATGCTGCTGAAGATTGCCCTTCCCAACAAAGGTCGTCTCTCCGAAGAGGTGCGCGAGCTGTTCAACGACGCGGGGCTGGAAGTGAAGGCCCGGGGCGAGCGGGCCCTCACCGCGTCACTGGGCGGCGAGTTCGAGGCCATCTTCGTCCGCGCGCAGGACATCCCCGAGTTCGTCGCCGACGGCGCGGCGCACGCGGGCGTCACCGGGTGGGATTTGGTGAACGAGGCCGGGCGCGAGCTGGACCTCCTGATGGACCTCGAGTTCGGGAAGTGTCGGCTGGTGGTGGCCGCCCGCGAGGAGAGCGGCCTCGCCTCGGTGGACGACGTGAGGGACGGGAGCCGCGTGGCTTCATGCTTCCCGAAGCTCACGAAGGGGTACTTCGAGAAGCGCGGGCAGCGGGTGACGGTGGTGCCGGTGTCGGGCGCGGCGGAGATTGCCCCGCACCTGGGCATCGCGGACATCGTCGTGGACCTGACCTCCACCGGCTCCACGCTGAAGATGAACGGCCTGCGGGAAGTCGCCACGGTGCTGGAGTCCAGCGCGCGGCTGGTGTCCTGCAAGGGCAACGCCCCGGAGGCGCAGCGGAAGCTGGAGGAATTGAAGCTGGCGCTGGGCTCGGTGCTGGCGGCCCGGGGCAAGCGCTACCTCATGGCCAACGTGCCGAGGACGGCGCTCCAGCAGGTGCGCGAGGTGCTGCCGGGCCTTAACGGGCCCACCGTGGTGGACGTGCTGAATGGCGGCAACTTCGTGGCGGTGCACGCGGTGGTGCCCTCGAAGACCATCTACCGCACCGTCAACGCGCTCAAGGCCCTGGGCTGCGAGGGCATCCTCGTCACCCGCATCGAGAGGTTGATGGCATGATTGCCTCCTCTTCCATCCTCAGGTACCGCGGCCCGCTGTCCGCCCTGTCCTCGGAGGACCGCCGCCGGTTGTTGAATCGGGTGGGCGGCTCGGATGCGCGCGTGGCCTCCCGCGTGAGTGAGCTCATTGCCCGGGTGCGCGACGACGGCGACCGGGCGCTGTTCGACCTGGCGCGCCAGTTTGACCGTGTGGAGTTGACGGCGCTGGAGGTGCCGCGCGAGCGCTGCGAGGCGGCGCTGGCCTCGCTGGACTCGACGGTGCGCGAGGCCCTGGCGCGCGCGGCGCGCAACATCGCCCGGGCGCACGCGGCGCAGAAGCCGAGCACGGTGGAGGTGGAGACGGAGCCCGGCGTGCTGGTGGGGCGACGGCCGGATCCGCTGGGGCGCGTGGGGGTGTACGCACCGGGAGGCCGGGCGGTGTACCCCAGCAGCGTGCTGATGGGCGTGGTGCCGGCGAAGGTGGCGGGCGTGGGCGAGGTCATCGTCTGCTCTCCACCGGGCCCGGACGGGCTGCCCCACGCCAGTGTCATGGCCGCGGCGGCGCTGGCGGGCGCGGACCGCGTCTTCTCGCTGGGCGGCGCGGGCGCGGTGGCGGCCATGGCGTACGGCACGGAGACGGTGCCCCGCGTGGACCGCATCGTCGGGCCGGGCAACGCGTACGTGGCCGAGGCGAAGCTCCAGGTGGTGGGCACGGTGGCGATTGAAGCGCCCGCCGGCCCCAGCGAAATCCTGGTGATTGCCGACGGCACGGCGAGCCCGGACGCGGTGGCGCGGGAGATGCTGGCCCAGGCCGAGCATGACCCGGAGGCCGCGTGCGTGACGCTCGCGGTGGGCGAGGTGCTGGCGGACGCCATCGCCCGCTCGGTGGAGCGGCTGGCGCAGGGGGCGAAGCGGTGGGAAATCGTCACCTCGGCGCTGGGCTCTCGCGGCGCGGTGCTGAGCGTGGCGTCGCTGGACGAGGCGTGGCCCTTCGCGGCGGACTTCGCGCCGGAGCACCTGCTGCTCGCCACCACCTCGCCTCGCGAGGACCTGGCGCGGGTGCGCAACGCGGGCACCGTGTTCCTGGGTGAGCGCTCCTCGGTGGCCTACGGCGACTACATGACGGGCTCCAACCACGTCCTGCCCACGGCGGGCCTGGCGCGGGCGTACTCGGGGCTCAACCTGTTGGACTTCTACCGGTGGACCACCTACCAGCGGGTGGAGGGACAGGCGGCAGCGAACCTGGCCGAGGACGTGGGCGTCCTCGCGGACAACGAGGGCCTCTTCGCTCACGCCGACGCGGCCCGGGCCTGGAGGCGCGTGTGATTCCCACCCGGACCTCCTACCGCGACATCCCTCTCTACTCGCCGGCGAAGAAGCCGTGCCGGGTGGACCTGAGCGACAACACCAACCTCTTCGGCACCCCGCCCGCCGCGCAGCGCGTGCTGCGCGAGGCGGGCCTCCGCGCCGTGACGGGCTATCCCGCGGGCTACTCGCCGGAACTACGCCGCGCGGTGGCCGCGTACGTCGGCGTGGGGCCGGAGGCGGTGACGACGGGCTGCGGCTCGGACGGCATCATCGACAGCGCCATCCGCGCCTTCCTGGAGCCGGGCGAGGTGCTCGCCTTCCAGGACCCCACCTTCGTCATGGTGCCGCTGTACTCGAAGATGAACGCGGTGAAGCCCGCGCCGGTGCCGCTGCGGCCGGACTTCGACGTCGACGCGGACGC
Source organism: Pyxidicoccus trucidator (assembly GCF_010894435.1). NCBI lineage: Bacteria > Pseudomonadati > Myxococcota > Myxococcia > Myxococcales > Myxococcaceae > Pyxidicoccus > Pyxidicoccus trucidator. The sequence continues at coordinate 124,678 of NZ_JAAIXZ010000022.1, forward strand.
GCTGCTGGCCACGGGGGCGAAGGTCATCTACCTGTGCTCGCCCAACAACCCCACCGGCACGGCGCTGTCTCGCGCGGCGGTGGAGCGCGTGGTGGAGCGGGCGCCCGGCCTCGTCATCATCGACGAGGCCTATGCCGAGTTTGCCTCCGGGCCGGGCTTCCTGGACCTCGCGCGCACGCGGCCCAACGTGCTGGTGACGCGCACCTTCTCCAAGGCGTATGGCCTGGCGGGCATGCGGGTGGGCTGGGCCGTGGGCGCCCCGGCGCTGGTGGCCGAGGTGGAGAAGGCGCGGGGCCCGTACATGCTCACCGCCCTGTCGGAGGCCATGGCCACCGCGGTGCTCACCGAGGACGGCGACTGGGTGAAGGCCCGGGTGGCGGAGGCGGTGGCCAACCGTGAGCGGCTGCGCGGCGAATTGGTGGAGCTGGGGCTGCGTCCGCTGCCCTCTGAGGCCAACTTCCTGATGGTGCCCCTTCCGGGCGCGCCGAAGGTGGCGGAGCGGATGCGGGAGCGGGACGTGAATGTGCGGGCCTTCCAGGGGCTGACCGGGGTGGGGGACGCGCTCCGGATTGGCAGTGGCCCCTGGCCCCTCTTGGAGACGGCGCTGGCGGCGCTGCGGGAGTCACTGCGATGAGAGTCACCCTGTTCGACTACGGAGCGGGCAACCTGCACTCGCTGGCCAAGGCGCTGGCCACGGTGGAGGGCGCGGAGGTGCGCGTGCAGGAGGACCCGGTGCGCGCGCTGGACACGGACGTGCTGGTGCTGCCGGGCGTGGGGGCCTTTGGCGCGTCGGCGGCGCGGCTGGAGCCGGGGCGTCAGGCCATGCGCGACGCGCTGGAGGCGGGCCTGCCGTGCCTGGGCATCTGCCTGGGCATGCAGCTGCTCTTCGACACCAGCGAGGAGGGCGGAGGCGCCGGCCTGGGCTACTTCTCCGGGAAGGTGACGCGGCTGGCCTCGCGGCGGGTGCCGGAGATTGGCTGGAACACCGTGGAGGACGACCGCACGCTGGCGGGCGCGAAGCTGGACACCGTGTACTACGCGCACAGCTTCGTCTGCCGCGCGACGGACCCGTCAGTCGTCACGGGGTGGACGACGCACGAGGAGGACCGCTTCCCCGCGGCGGTGCGCCGGGGGAAGGTGGTGGGCGTGCAGTTCCACCCGGAGAAGTCCTCCGTGTCGGGCGTGGCCTTCGTGCAGGCCTTTCTCAAGGAGGTGGCGCCGTGATTGCCATTCCAGCCATCGACCTGCGCGAGGGCGCGTGCGTGCAATTGGTGGGCGGCTCGTACGACGCGGAGAAGGTCCGGGTGAATGATCCGCTGGACGCGCTGAGGCAGTGGCGCGGCCATGGCTTCCGCACCTTCCACGTGGTGGACCTGGACGCCGCGCTGGGCAAGGGCTCCAACGCGGACAGCATCTTCCGGCTGACCTCGTACGAGCGCGGCCTCACCTTCACGGTGGGCGGCGGTGTGCGCGACTCGGACCGGGTGGAGGCCGTGCTGGAGGGCGGCGCATCCTCCGTGGTGGTGGGCACGCGGGCGATTGAAGACACGGCGTGGCTGTCGGAGGTGTCGGGCCGCTTCCCGGGCCGCGTGGTGGTGGCGGCGGACGTGAAGGGCCGCGAGGTGGTGACGCGCGGCTGGACGGCGGGCAGCGCGCGGGACATCCGCGACGTGCTCGCCGCGCTGGAGCCGCTGCCGCTGGCGGGGCTGCTGGTGACGGCGGTGCACAAGGAGGGGCAGCTGTCGGGCGTGGACCTGCCGCTGATGCAGGAGGTGGCGAGCACCAGCCGCCACCGGCTCTACGCGTCGGGCGGGGTGACGACGCTGGAGGACCTGAGGGCGCTGGCGGCGGCGGGCGCCTACGGGGCGGTCATCGGCATGGCGCTGTACACGGGCAGGCTGGACGCGCGCGCGGTCGCGCAGGAGTTCGCGGGATGACCACCGTCACTCGGGAGACGAAGGAGACGAAGATTCACGTGGAGCTGACGCCCGGCAAGGGCGTCACCCAGGTGGACACGGGCCTGAAGTTCTTCGACCACATGCTGGCCACCTTCGCGCGCTACGCGGGCCTCGACTTGAAGCTGCACGCGCGGGGCGACCTCACCCACCACCTCATGGAGGACGTGGCGATTACGCTGGGCACGGCGGTGCAGCAGGTGATTCCCGCCACGGCGGCGCGCTTCGCGGAGCGCACCATTCCCATGGACGACGCGCTGGTGCAGGCGTGCCTGGATGCGGGCGGCCGCTTCTACTACCAGGGCCCGCTGAAGAACCGGCTCTACGAGCACTGGATGCGCTCGTTCAGCGAGCACGCGAAGGTGACGCTGCACCTGCGGGTGCTGCGCGGCAAGGACAGCCACCACGCGACGGAGGCCGCGTTCAAGGCGCTGGGGCTGGCGCTGCGCGACGCCATGGTGGACTCGGGCACGGTGTTCAGCATGAAGGGCTCCGTCGCCCTGGAGGTGAAGTGATGCTCACCCGGCGACTCATCGTCTGCCTGGACGTGAAGGGCGGGCGCGTGGTGAAGGGCGTCCAGTTCGAGGGCCTGCGCGACGTGGGAGACCCGGTGGAGCTGGCCCGGCGCTACGAGCAGGAGGGCGCGGACGAGGTGACCTTCCTGGACATCTCCGCCAGCGCCGAGGAGCGCGGCACCCTGTGGGATTTGGTGCAGCGCACCGCGGAACGACTGTTCATTCCGCTCACCGTGGGCGGCGGGGTGCGCACGGTGGACGACGTGGGCCGGGCCCTGCGCGCGGGCGCGGACAAGGTGAGCATCAACTCGGCGGCGGTGGCCAACCCGGCGCTGCTGACGGCGTGCGCGGAGCGCTTCGGCGCCCAGTGCGTGGTGGCCAGCATCGACGCCAAGAGGGAGGACGGGCGCTGGCGCGTCTACACCCATGGTGGCCGCAAGCCCACGGACCTGGACGCGGTGGCCTGGGCCCGTGACTGCGTGGCGCGTGGGGCGGGGGAGGTGCTGCTCACCAGCATCGACCGGGACGGGGCGCGCAGCGGCTATGACCTCGAGCTGACGCGGACGGTGTCCGAAGCCGTGGATGTGCCCGTCATCGCCTCGGGTGGGGCGGGCAGCGCGGACCACGTGCGGGACGCGCTCACGCGGGGCGGTGCGGATGCGGCGCTGGTGGCCGGCATCCTCCACGACGGCGTCACCACGGTGGGCGCCATCAAGTCGCTGCTCCGCGAGGGCGGCCTCCACATCCGGAGCGGGACATGAACGACAGACAGGGACTGATGCAGGCGGCGGCCGAGGTGGCACGGAAGGCCGGGGACGTGGCGCTTGGCTTCTTCCGGGGCGGCATCGCGGTGGACACCAAGTCCGACGGCACGCCGGTGACGGTGGCCGACCGCACGGCGGAGCAGGCGGCGCGCGACTGGCTGGAGGCCCGCTTCCCCGAGGACGGCATCCTCGGCGAGGAGTTCGGCGAGACGCGGCCGGGCGCCGAGCGCCGGTGGATTCTGGACCCCATCGACGGGACGAAGACGTTCATCCGCGGCGTGCCGTTGTGGGGCACGCTGGTGGCGCTGGCGAAGGGTGAGCGCATCCTCGTGGGCGCCGCCTACTTCCCGGCCGTCGGGGAAATGCTGGTGGCGGCGCCGGGGCAGGGCTGCTTCTGGAATGACAAGCCGACGCGCGTCTCCACGCAGTCGGAGCTGTCGAAGGCAGTGCTGCTGTCCACCGACGAGCGGTTCCTGCTGCACCCGGAGCGGGGCGAGGCCTGGCGCGGGCTGGCGAAGGAAGCGGCCATGGACCGCACCTGGGGTGATTGCTACGGCTACCTGCTGGTGGCCACCGGGCGCGCGGAGGTGATGGTGGACGAGGTGCTGTCGCCCTGGGACGCGGCGGCGCTGCAGCCCATCATCGAGGAGGCCGGCGGCGTGTTCACCGACTGGAAGGGCAGGGCCACCTCCTTCGGCGGCGACTGCATCGCCACCAACGGAGCGCTGTCGCGGGTGGTGCGCGGGCGGCTCGGCTTGAAGGAGGGCCTGCGATGACGGCGGTGACGCTGGACGTGGACCGGCTGGACTTCACCAAGGGCGGCGGCCTGGTGACGGTGGTGACGCAGGACGCGGGCACCGGGGACGTGCTGATGGTGGCGCACGCGGACCGCGAGGCGCTCGAACGCACGCTGTCCACCGGGGAGATGCACTACCGCTCCCGGACGCGGGGCCTCTGGCACAAGGGCGGCACCAGCGGGAACGTGCAGCGCGTGGTGTCGCTCAGCGCGGACTGCGACGGGGACGCGGTGCTGGCGCGGGTGGAGAAGGCGGGCCCCGCCTGCCACACCGGCGAGGAGACCTGCTTCGGCCCTGGCCGCTGGGACGCGCTGGCCGCGCTGGATGCCACCATTGCCCGGCGCGCCACGCAGGCGCCCCCTCAGGGGGAGAAGCCGAGCTACACGCGCCGGCTGCTGGACGACCGCAACCTGCGCCTGAAGAAGGTGGGCGAGGAGGGCGCGGAGCTGGTGACGGCGTGCGCGGATGCAGACCGGGAGCGCGCCGTGGAGGAAGCGGCGGACGTGCTCTACCACGTGCTCGTCGCCGTGAAGCCGCTGGGCCTCACCCTGGAGGACGTGAAGGCCGTCCTCGCCCGCCGCGCCTCGCGCTGAACTTTCTTCGCGCCCCGAGCGCATCCGTTCCTGCCGCTGGGGTCGGGACTTTCCAGCCTTCCTGAGACATGGCGGTGTTTCAGGGGCAGTGTCACCCCCGACCCGGACGGTTTTGTCCGCCAGGACTGCAGCGTGACAGCGTGGCTGCCACTCAGTGGATCAGGGTGAGTGCTCACTCTCTTCAATGATGGGAGTGTTCCTGCTACACATTCGGGCGCACGGCGCAGTGGAGAACGCCGGCCGGGCGCTTGCACACCAAACCGTCCGCCTCACCGGAGGCATCGTGAACGGCCCCACCTACAAGGCTGAAGTCATCGACCGCGTCATCTTCTCCCGCTGGGAGAATCCTCCGACGAAGGAGGACGTCTCGACGATCCTTGCGCAGATGCAGGAGTCCGCGAAGCGGCTCAACTCGAACCTCATCTACGTCGCTTCGGTCAGCCCCAAGTCGAAGGTGCCCGACGCGCAGGAGCGCGCCATCCTCAACCAGTTCCTGCTGGAGGCCCGCCGCACCTGCGTGGATCAGATGTGGCTCATCTATGAGGGCACGGACCTGCAGCACAACCTCCAGCGCGTCATCATCTCCGGCGTGCTGATCCTCACGCGCACCTTCGACAACTACCTGTCGGTGGCGAAGTCGAGCGACGCCATCGTCCAGGACGTCAGCGGAGTGCTGAAGAAGGACGCCGCGCCCATCTTCGCGATGGCCAAGGAGAAGGGTCTCCTCGGCTGAGCCTCCCGGCGCCTACCTCGCGCCGGTGATCTCCAGCTCCTTCAGCTCCACGTCCGAGCGCTCCGGGAAGACGCTCACCGCGTCCACGTCGACGAGCGGCACGGTGGGCGTGCAGAGCTCCCACTGCCCCGTGCCGCGGAAGCGGCACAGGGTGGGGTTCACGAAGGAGAAGCCGCCTTCCGGGTCCTTGAGCCCCACGCCCTGGGGTGTGCGGACGATGGCCCTCAGCTCGCCGGGCCCGGTGGCGCGGATTCGGATGGACGCGAGGTGCTTCAGGTTGGGCGCATAGCCCGCCCGCAGGGCTCCGTCCGCCGCCCACCGCTTGTCGGGGGCGGCGTTGCTCACGGGGACGCCCGTATTCACATCCCCGTCGAAGGCGTGCCTCCGGGGCTCGGCCCCCGTCACCTGATCCGGCTCCACGGGCGCTGTCTCCACGTTGGAGGCGGTGACCAGCGCCACCAGCTTCGGGGCTGCCTGGAGGCCCTGCTGCGCGGCGGCGGCCCGCAGCACCGCGTCCGGCAGGTGGTCCGCCTTCGCACACAGCGGCGCCAGCTCCGCCAGCAGCGCTCCCACCGCGGGACTCACCGGCGTGCCGGACTGGGCGGCCGGCGCGAGCCCCAGCCGGACGAGCGAGTCGCAGGCGGCCTCCGTGCCCTGCTTCCCGGCGTGCTCCAGCGCCCAACGCAGCTCCGCCAGGGCCGCCGCGTCCGGCACTCCGCCGACGGCCGCTGCCAGGAAGGCCTGGCCCACGCTCTGGGCGCAGGTGTTGGCGGCGGGCGGGCAGCGCTCGCACAGTGAGGCGAGCAGTCCACGAAGCGGGGCGGCCTCACCAGCGGCGAGGGGGGCCCGCACGGAGAGCGCGGCACCCAGCTCACAGGCGCGGCTCGGAGGCTGGGGGCAGGCCTCCAGCTTCTGGCGGGCGTCGGCCTGGACGCGGGCGTCCTGGGGCGCCCGGAGGGCGTCGTTGAGGGCGCGCTCCACGGGACGGCACTCGGGGGAGGGCACCAGGGGGGAGGCCGGGGTGGCGGACGGGGCCTTGCCAGCCGCGTCATTCCGGGCGCGCTCCTCCGACTGTGCTCCGGGCGACGCATCTCGGTGTGTCACCCAATAGAGACGGGCGAAGGCGGCCAGCGCCACCAGCATCAGCAGCAGGGTTCGGAGTGGGAAACGGCGCACGAGCAAACTCCTTGATTCCAACCGGGACCGGGGGTTATCAGCCCCCCCGGGTTCCATCCGCAATAGTTACGGAGGCGTGCGTGGCTGAGACGTTCGACGTGGTGATCATCGGTTCGGGCCCTGGCGGCTACGTGGGAGCCATTCGCGCGGGTCAGCTCGGGCTGAAGACGGCCATCATCGAGAGGGACAAGCGGCTGGGCGGCACCTGCCTCCACCGGGGCTGCATCCCCACCAAGTCCCTCCTGTGGACCGCGGAGCTCTTCCACCACGTGAAGGAGGCGGCCGACTTCGGCATCGACGTGTCCAGCCCGACCATCAACTGGGCGAACGCGATGAAGCACAAGAACAAGGTCGTCACCAAGGGCGCGGGTGGCATCGACTTCTTGATGAAGAAGAACAAGGTGACCGTGGTCAAGGGCCATGGCCGCATCGCGGGGAAGGGGAAGGTGGAAGTCACGGCCGAGGACGGCTCCAAGCAGATCCTGGAGGCGAAGAACATCATCATCGCCACCGGCTCGGTGCCCAAGTCCCTTCCCAACGTTCCCGTGGACCACAAGCGGGTGATGAACAGCGACTCCATCCTGGAGATCGACCGCATCCCCAAGAGCATCATCGTCCTGGGCGCCGGCGCGGTGGGCTGCGAGTTCGCCTCCGTCTTCAACCACGTGGGCAGCAAGACCTCGATTGTCGAGTACCTGCCCGCGCTGCTGCCGATTGAGGATGCGGACATCTCCAAGGAGCTGGAGAAGCTCTTCAAGCGCCGCGGCATCGACGTGCACACGGGCTCCGCGGTGGAGAAGGTGGAGCACACGGCGGACGGCGTTCGCGTCACCATGAAGGTGGGCAGCGAGACGAAGACGCTGGAGGCGGAGATCCTCCTGTCGGCGGTGGGCCGCGCGCCCGTCACCGAGGACTGCGGCCTGGACAAGACGAGCATCAAGCCCGAGCGCGGCTTCATCAAGGTCGACTCGATGATGCGCACCACGGAGGCCAACGTGTACGCGGTGGGCGATGTCATCCCCACGCCGATGCTCGCCCACATGGCCAGCGCCGAGTGCGTGGTGGCGGTGGAGCACATCGCCGGGAAGAACCCGCAGCCCATCAACTACGACCTCACGCCCTCCGCCACGTACTGCTACCCCGAGGTCGCCTCGGTGGGCCTGACGGAGAAGAAGGCCAAGGAGCGTGGCTACGACGTGAAGTTCACCATCGCCCCCTTCGGCGCGGTGACGAAGGCGTCCATCTCCAACGAGGCCATCGGGATGATCAAGATCATCTCCGACAAGAAGTACGACGAGGTGCTGGGCGTGCACCTCATCGGCCCGCACGCCACCGAGCTGCTGGCCGAGGCGTGCGTCGCGCTGAAGCTGGAGATCACCACCGAGGAGCTGGCGGGCACCATCCACGCGCACCCCACGCTCTCGGAGATCATGCACGAGGGCGCCGAGGCCACGCTGGGCCACCCGCGCCACTTCTAGTCGCGCGTCGTCGCTCCGGGCCCACCACGGTGGGCCCTTCAGGCCGTCCCGGGCTCCACGCCCGTGGGCGGCCTGTCCATTACCGGGGGCACGTGCACCGGCGTATGCATGAAGACCTGTGCGTACCGTGGGAGCCAGCGGCTGGCTGGCAGCCCGGCGGGGTAGAGCAGCCCCTTCCAGTGCTTGTAGACGTACCCGCTGGTCCCCAGGTGGATGGCGGCCATTCCTTCAGCCTGGGCATCCGGGCGTGGCGGTGCTGCCTCCTCCGGGGCAGCCTGCCCGCCGCCAGGGCATTAGTAGGGACACGACAACAGGGAAGCGGCTGGCGGGGGCTGACGCCTCGCGTTAGAGGCTTCCCGCTTGAACGTCTTTCGCCCAACCCATAGAAGGCCCGCGATCCATGGCGACTCCCGACCGGTTTCCTCTCCCCCAGGTGACTGAGACCACCCGCAAGCCGGAGTGGCTGAAGGTGCGTCTCCCGCACGGTGAAGGGTACGAGCGGGTCAAAGCCATCGTGAAGCGGACGAAGCTGGCCACGGTGTGCGAGGAGGCCCGCTGCCCGAACATCGCCGAGTGCTGGGGCGGCGGCACGGCCACCGTCATGCTCATGGGCGAGGTGTGCACGCGCGCCTGCCGCTTCTGCCACGTGAAGGTGGGGGCGCCCCCGCCGTTGGATCCGATGGAGCCCATCCACCTGGCCCAGGCCGTGAAGGAGATGAACCTGGAGTACATCGTCGTCACGTCGGTGAATCGTGACGACCGGCCGGACGGTGGCGCCAGCCACTTCGCGTCCGCCATCCGCGAGCTGCGCAAGGAGAGCCCGAAGACCATCGTCGAGGTGCTCATCCCCGACTTCAAGGGCGTGGAGAAGGACCTGACCACGGTGGCAGAGGCGAAGCCGCACGTGGTGGCGCACAACGTGGAGACGGTGGAGCGGCTCACCCCCACCGTGCGCGACAGGCGCGCCACCTATCGCCAGTCCCTGCGCGTGCTGGAATATCTCAAGCACCGTCCCGAGGGCCTCTACACCAAGACCTCCGTCATGGTGGGCCTGGGCGAGACGGACGCGGAGCTGGAGCAGACCTTCAAGGACCTGCGCAACGTGGGCGTGGACGTGCTGACGCTGGGCCAGTACCTCCAGCCGTCGCAGTACCACCTGCGCGTGGAGCGCTTCGTCACGCCCGCGCAGTTCGAGGCGTACAAGTCGCTGGCCGAGTCCTTCGGCTTCCTCTACGTGGCCTCCGGTCCGCTCGTGCGCAGCAGCTACCGCGCGGCCGAGTTCTTCATGAAGGGCCTGATGGAGCGCGAGCGCCTCGAGCGCCTCGGCTGAGCCGGGCTTGACGCACACCCCATCCCTCGCGGAAAGACGACGACCCCATGGCGATCTTCGAATTCAAGCTCCCCGACCTCGGTGAAGGCGTGATGGAAGGCGAGCTGGTGAAGTGGCACGTGAAGGAAGGCGACCCCGTCAAGGAAGACCAGGTCCTCGCCGAGGTGATGACGGACAAGGCCACCGTCACCGTCCCCACCCCCAAGGCGGGCCGCGTCGTGAAGGTGCACGGCAAGGAAGGGGACATGGCGAAGGTGCACCAGCTCCTCGTCACCCTGGAGATCGAGGGCGCGGCGCCGGTGCAGGCGGGTGGCCACGGCGCTCCAGCTCCGGCCGCGGCTCCCTCGGCTCCGGCAGCGGGCGCGGCGGCTCCTTCAGCGGCTCCGATGTCGGCGGCGAGCCATGGCGAGGCCCCGGCGGCTTCGGCCACCAAGGTGCTGGCCACCCCGGTGACGCGTCGCATGGCGCGCGAGCATGGGCTGGACCTGGCGACCATCGCCGGCTCGGGCCCGCAGGGGCGGGTGACGAAGGCGGACGTGAAGGCGGCGCTGGAGGGTGGCACCCAGAAGAACGTGGTCTCGCCCGCCAGCGCTCAGCAGGCCCGGCCCGCCGCGCCCCCGGTGTCGGCCGGTCGCGCGGACGAGCGCGTTCCCCTGCGCGGCCTGCGCAAGAAGATCGCCGAGAAGATGGTGCGGTCGAAGTTCACGATGCCGCACTTCGCCTTCGTGGAAGAGGTGGACGCCACGGACCTGGTGGCCCTGCGCGCGCGGCTCAACAAGCAGCTCGCGGCGGCCGGTGACAACACCAAGCTCAACTACCTGCCGTTCATCATCAAGGCGACGATTGCCGCGCTGAAGAAGTTCCCGCACCTCAACGCCAACTTCGACGAGGCCACGCAGGAACTGGTGGTGCGCGGCGAGTACAACATCGGCATGGCGGCGGCGACGCCGGACGGCCTCACCGTGGCGGTAATCAAGGACGCGGACCGGCTGACGCTGGCCCAGCTGGCGCAGGAGACGGCCCGCCTGGGCGTCGCCGCGCGCGAGCGGAAGCTGAAGATGGAGGAGCTGACGGGCGGCACCTTCACGATTACGTCGCTGGGCCAGAGCGGCGGCCTGTTCGCCACGCCCATCATCAACCACCCCGAGGTGGGCATCATGGGCGTGCACAAGCTGAAGCAGCGCCCGGCGGTGAAGGACGGCCAGGTCGTCGTGCGCGACATGATGAACCTGTCGCTGTCGTGCGACCACCGCGTCATCGACGGCTCGGTGGCGGCGGACTTCGTGTACGAGGTCATCAAGTACCTGGAGAAGCCGGACCTGCTGTTCCTTGCCATGGCGTGAGGTGAGCGCCAGTCGCTGCGCGAGAGGGCGGCCGTGCTGCTGCGCGGCTTCCCCCGGGTGACGTACCTGGCGCAGTGCTTCGGCAACTCGGAGGAGGTGGCCGCCGCCCTCCGGGAGGCGGAGTCGCTGCCCCTGGTTCCACCGGAGTCGCTGCTCGCGGGGGTGTATGCACGGCTGCCCTGGCACCTGGCCGGGCAGCGCTCGAAGCCGCGGGCCATCCAGGAGGGCCGCGCGGCGGTACCCGGAGACGATTAGGCTCCCTGCGTATGGCCGACAACCCTCGCGAGCTCATCCGTGCCGCCCAGTCCGCTGAGATGCAGGGGGACGTGGACCGCGCGGTGGAGTGTCTCAAGAAGGCGGCGGAGGTGTACCGGCAGGCCGGTAACGCGCCGCGCGCGCTTCAGCTCCTACGCCACGCGCGCAGGCTGGACGGCAGCCGGGTGGACATCGCGGAGGAGGTGAACCGGCTGGAGTGGATGCCGGAGACGCTGCTCGCGCGCCCGGGACTCGAGGATGACGAGGACTCACGGCTGGCCTCGGAGCTGGAGCGCTCCCTGGAGGGCGAGCCGCTTCCGGAGCTGGTCCGCAGGCAGCGGCTCATCGAGGACGCCCTGCGCGAGGCTGGCATGCACGCGGAAGGGGAGGCGCCTCGCGACGGGAAGGCGTGGGTCATCGAGACCGAGGCCGCGGAGGATCTGCAGCGGCTGGAGGCGCAGCTCGCGCGCGTGGCGGCGTCCGTGGACGCGGCCGACATTGCCAGGGCGGGTGGGGCAGGGGGCTCGCCGGTCGAGGCCGTGAAGGCTGCGGCTATCGACGTGGCGGCGGCGGGTGGGGCAGGGGCTTCTCCGGCGGAGGCCGTGCAAGGTGCGGGCGATGTGGCGGCAACGGGCTGGCCTGCTCAGGCGACGCAGCTTTTTCGGGACGGCGATGCGCCCTTGTCCGGCACGGGCTTGGACGAAGCACAGGCCCGCTCCGTCTCGGACCCACTGCCCGCGGACGCAGGCCCGGAGGCAGCCCCCCGGCGTCGGCGCGAGAAGCGCCTCATCGAGCGGGGGCCCACGCGCGCCGACGCGGCGCTGGATGCGTGGTGCTCCTTCTGCTGTCGACCCCGCTCCGAGGTCGGAGACCTGGTCGCGGGCCCCACGGGCTCATTCATCTGCGCGGGCTGCCTGTCCGAATCCGTATCGCTGCTCGGAGACGTCACGCCCGCTCCACCTCCCGTGCGCTCGCGTCCGGTGGAGCCTCCGGGCGCCTTCATGGAGCTGGTGGGGCAGGCGGAGGCCCAGGCCCTGCTGGAGCGCGCTCTCCAGACGGGCGCGCGGTGTGTCCTCGCCGTCGGCCCCGAGGGCAGTGGCAAGAGCGTCTGGTTCCAGCAACTCCAGCGTCAGCGTCGCGGAGTGTTCGTGCACCTCGCCGAGCTGGAGCAGGGCCCGGTGCCCCAGCCACTCCTCGTGGAGGACGTGGACCGCATGGACGCCGCGTCGCAAGCGACGCTCGCCGACTTCCTGTCCCGTCGGCTCTCCCAGACCGTGGTGCTGAGCGCGCGCGGCCTCTGCCCGGACGCGCGCGGCCCCGTGCTGCGCAATGACTCGGGCGTCCTGCCCGTGCCCACCACGGCCGCGCTGGGCCTCTCCGTGCGCGGGGCCGTGCCCGTGAGCCTCCTGGAGCACGTGCAGGTGCTGCTGCCGCTGCACGCGCCCACGCAGGCCGAGTTCGTCGAAATCGCCCGGAGGCGCCTGTCCCTGCGCGAGCCGGCCGTCTCTCTCTCCGAGGACGTGCTCGGCGCCTTCGCCGCCGAAGCCGTGCGCTCGCCCCGCGCCGGCCATGAGCTGCACGCGCTCCTCAACCGGGTGCCCGCGGGAACCTGGGGCCTGGAGGACTCGACCCGGCCGGCGCCGCCACGCAAGGGCCGGCGGAAGGGGGGCACGTGAACGCCATCACCGTCTACCGGCTCGGCCGGGTGGAGTACGAGGACGGCCTGAACCTGATGCGCCTCTTCGGTGAGTCGCGTCGCCAGGGCCTGTCCGGAGACGTGCTGCTCCTGCTGGAGCACCCGCCCGTCCTAACCCTGGGCCGCGCCGCGAAGCGAGAGAACATCGTCGCCAGCGACGAGCGCCTCGCCGCCGAGGGCGCCGAAGTCTTCGAGACCAACCGTGGCGGAGATGTCACCTACCACGGGCCCGGGCAGCTCGTGGGCTACCCCATCTTCCTCCTCCCTCCCGAGCGCCACGACGTGCGCCGCTACGTGCGCGACGTGGAGCGCTCCGTCATGCAGGTGCTCGCCCGGTGGGGCATCACCGCCGGCCCCATCCCCAAGTGGCCCGGCGTGTGGATTGGCGAGGAGGGCTCTCCGGACGCGCGGAAGGTTGCCGCCATCGGCGTGCACATCTCCCGCTGGCTGACGACGCACGGCTTCGCGCTCAACGTGAACACGCGCCTGGAGCACTTCCAGCTCATCGTCCCCTGCGGCATCCGCGAGGCCGGCGTCACCTCCATGCAGCGCGAGCTGGGCCAGCCCATCCCCATGCCGGAGGTGGAGGACGCCATCGCCAGCAGCTTCTGCACCGTCTTCGACAGCGAGCGCGTGGACGCGCCTCCGCCCATGCGGACGGTGAGCGTCGCCGTGGTGCGAGGCCATGGCCCGGAGGCCCGGGTGCTGCTCGTGCGCCGCAAGCCGGAGCGCGGTGGCTTCTGGCAGGTCCTCACCGGCCGCCTGGAGCCCGGCGAGTCCCCCGCCCAGGCCGCCGCGCGCGAGCTGGAGGAGGAGACGGGGCTGTGCCTGCCGCCGGTGGACCTGGACTACCGCCACGCCTTCGCCCTGGGCGAGCTGCTGCCTCCGAAGCTGGTGGAGGAGCACGGCTTCGCAGTCCACTGCGCCCCGGACGCCGAGGTGCGCCTGGGCCCCGAGCACGACGCCTTCGAGTGGGTGGACGTGCCCACCGCCCTGGAGCGCCTGCCCTTCCGGGGCCTGCGCGAGACGGTGAAGCGCGCCGTGGCCGAGCGGGCGACTTCGACTACAGCTTGATGACCATCGACTCCTTGGCGGCAATCGCCTCGGGGCGGTGCTTGCGCACCTGGCGCAGCAGCTTGTCCATCGCGGCGTCGTCGCGCCCCGGGTCATGGTGGAAGAGCACCAGCGTCTTCACCTCGGACGCATCCGCCGCGCGCACCGCGGCCTCCCACGTGGAGTGGCCCCAGCCCGTGCGGGCAGGACCGCTGCGGCCGAGGTACTCGTCCTCCGTGTACATCGAGTCGTAGATGAGCAGGTCCGCGCCGCGCGCGAACTCGAAGAGGCCCGAGTCCAGCGAGCTGCCGTGCTCCACGTCCGTGGCGTACACCACCGAGCGGCCCCCGCAGTCCACGCGGTAGCCCAGGTTGCCGCCCGGGTGGTTCAGCTCCAGCATGCTCACCCGTGCCGGACCCACTTCCAGCGTGTCGCTGGCCGACAAGTCGCGGTACGTCAGCTGTGCGCGGAACACGCCCTCCGCCGTCACCGGGAAGTAGGGCTGCACCATCTGCCCGCCCAGAATCTGCTTCACCGTCTGCCCGTTGCGGGGCGAGCCGTACAGCGTGAAGGCGTTGCTCGGCACGAAGATGGGGCCGAAGAAGGGCAGGCCCTGCAGGTGGTCGTAGTGGTAGTGCGAGATGAAGATGGAGCCGCGCACCGGCTTCGTCGTGGCCAGCAGCGCGTCGCCCAGGGCCCGCGCTCCGGAGCCCAGGTCGAAGATGAGCAGCTCGTCCCCGCAGCGGACCTCCACGCACGGCGTGTTCCCGCCGTAGCGCTTCGTCTGCGGACCGGGAGTGGGGATGGAACCACGCACGCCCCAGAAGCGCACCTCGAAGGGCACGCGGCTCTGGCTGCGCGCAGCGGCCTTGCGCCGCCGCGCGGGCGGCTTCTCAGCCGGCCTTGGCTTCCGTGTCGTCATCCTCGGCGAAGAGCTCAATCAGGTGCCCCGTACGCTCGCGCTTCGTCCTCAAATAGTCGACGTTATGCGGATTGTGCGTGGTCCGGGAAGGGATTCGACGCCGGACAGGCACGCCCTCTTCGACCATGCCCGCGATCTTGAGCGGGTTGTTGGTGATCAGGTCCACGGAGCGTACGTCCAGGCTGCGCACCATCTCTGCTGCGATGTCGTACGTGCGCAGGTCGTCCGCGAAGCCCAGCTGCCTGTTGGCCTCGTAGGTATCCAGGCCCTTGGCCTGTAGCGCGTACGCCTTGATCTTGTTCCCCAGCCCGATGCCCCGCCCCTCCTGGCGCAGGTACAGCACGACCCCCAGGCCCCCCTGGGTGATGAAGTCCAGGGAGCGGTCCAGCTGCTGGCGGCAGTCGCACTTCAGGCTGCCGAAGACCTCGCTCGTCAGGCACTCGGAGTGGATGCGCACCGGCACCCCCTCCATGCCCTGCACGTCGCCCACCACCAGTGCCACGTGCTCGCGCCCGTTGCGCTTGTCCCGGAAGACGATGGTCCGCAGCGTCCCGCGCTCCGTGGGCACGTCCGCCTCCGCGAACCGCTCCAGGTGCTGCGTGTGCTTTCGGGTCGGAAGGACCTGGGGTGAGCGAGTATCCGACATGTCGAGGCGTCTCCGGTGCAGGGCTCCCTCTTTGGAGGCCCCACGGTTGCAAGTCAAGGCAGGCTCAAAGCTTTTGCACACCGTCAGCAATAAAGATGCGCGGGCCGGCCGTGCGTTACTCAGGCCACCCAGGAAAGCGGAAGCAATTCTATGGGGTCCCCATGAGACAAACTGTTGGCTTCCCGGGGGAAGTGCAGCAGGTGGGTGGCCGTCGCCGCCGACCGCAGAACACCCGAGGTCTGCGTGGCGAGGGGACGCGCCCACAGCCCGCCCTCTCTCCAGGCGGCCGTGACGCGGACGAAGTGGGCCAGCCCGGCGGGTTTTGACAGGCGGCCGTCCAGGCGCCCGGTGACCCGGCCGGGCTCCACGTCCGTGTGCCCGAGCAGCCGGCGCAGGGCCGGCCGGACGAACAGCTCGAAGGTGACCAGGGAGGACGTGGGGTTGCCGGGCAACCCGAAGAAGAGGGTGCGCCCGCGCCGGCCCACCACCAGCGGCTTGCCGGGCTTGATGGCCACGCGCCAGAAGTGCTGCTCCACGCCCAGGGCCGCCAGCACCTCCTTCGTGTAGTCGCGCTCGCCCACGGACACGCCCGCGCTGGTGAGCACCACGTCGAAGCCGTCCAGCCGGGACAGGGCCGTCTCCACCGAGTCGCGCGTGTCGCGGGCGATGCCCAGCAGCGAGGGCACTCCGCCCGCGCGCCGCACCGCCATCGCCAGTGACGGGGCGTTGGTGTCGACGATGCGGCCCTGGGGCGGCTCGTCCGCGCGGCACAACTCGTCGCCGGTGGAGAGGATGGCCACCCGGGGGGCGCGGGGCACGGGCGCGGACAGCTGGCCCTGGGCCCAGAGCAGCCCCAGCTCGGGGATGCCCAGCGGCGTGCCCCGGGGCAGCAGCACCTGGCCCTCCCTCGCGTCCTCGCCCCGTGGACGGACGAAGTGGCCCGGCCCCACGGCCTCCAGGATGTCCACCTGATCAGCGCCCCCGTCGGGCACCGGGCGCGTGCGCTCCCGCATCACCACCGCGTCGGCGCCCGGGGGCAGGGGGGCTCCCGTCATGATTCGCGCGCACGTCCCGGGCTGCACGTCCCGCTTCGGCGTGGCCCCGGCGTAGACCGTCTCGCCCACCACCAGCCGCACCGGCGGCGGTCCCGCCAGGTCCGCGCTGCGCACCGCGTAGCCGTCCATGGCCGAGTTGTCCCAGGGGGGCAGGGTGCGCTGCGCCGTGACGTCGTCGGCCAGGGTGCGGCCCAGGGCCTCTTCCAGGGGCACCCACTCGGCGGGCAGGGGAGTGGCCAGGGCCAGGATCTGGGCGCGGGCCTCCTCGACCGGCAGCAATGTGGCGGCGTCGTTCATGGCTGGCTTATAGCCGTGCGGCGGGCACCTGGCTCGACCCCGTGAAGCAACGAAAGTCCGTGAGAAAATCAAGTGTTAGTTTGACAGCCCAGCTGATCATCGTTACAAGCAGACGTGATCGCGAGGCTTGCCTGCCCCCTCGGGGCGGCCCGCCAACCCGTTGAAAGGACACGGGAACTCTCAAGGAGACTGCGTCGATGGCCAAGCCCAAGTCCGGGGCCAAGAAGACGACTCCCGCTGGCAAGGCTGGCGCAAAGCCCGCTGCGAAGAAGGACAACACCGCCCGGCTGGATCTGATCAAAAACGCCTCAAAACGGGTGGCAAAGGCGGCGACGAAATTGGTGAAGGCGGCGTCGGAAGTGGCGAAGGGTGCCAAGGCGGCGAAGAAGGCCGCGCCGGAGAAGGCAGCGGAGAAGGCTCCCGCGGCCGAGAAGACCCCGGCGGCGAAGGCCCCCGCCGCGAAGAAGGCCGCGGCGGAGAAAGCCGCGCCGGAGAAGGCCGCGAAGGCCGCACCCGCTGGCAAGGCGGCTCCGGCCGCGAAGGCCGCGGGCGGGAAGGCGGGCTCCAAGACGGGTGGCGCGGGCGCGGGGACTTCCGTCCCGGCGGCCGACAGGCCCCGTCCACGAGCCACCAAGCTGCCGCCCCCGGGCGAGCCGCTCACCAAGCGTGAGATGGAGCAGCTGCTCACCGCCGGCGAGGGCCGCGGCGTCATGGGCGAGGGCAGCCTCAAGGGCCGGCTCGTCGTGACGAACGACATGCCGCACCTCGTGGTGGTGGGCCGCGACAAGCGCGAGCTGACCTTCCTCCTCCAGGGACCGGATCAGGAAGTCCTCCCGGCCTACGTGGACCACAAGGTCTCCGTCAGCGGGATGATCCGCAAGACGACCAACCACGGCGGCGTGGTGGACGTGCGCAAGTACTCGGCGAAGAAGCCGGAGGCCGAAGTCGAAGCGCCGCCTCCCGCGGACACGGAGCCGCGGCTGCGCTACCTGTCGCCTGGCGAAATCACCATGGTGACGGCGGCCGGCATGGGCGCGGGCGTCAAGGGCTTCGCCACCGTGCGCGGCAACCTCGAGATGACGGGCGAGGACTTCGTCCTCGTGGTGTCCAACGGCGGCACCCGCCAGCAGGTCTCCTTCCTCATCGAGGGCAAGGCGGCCAACAAGGCCCTGCGCAAGCACGTGGGCCACACCCTGCAGCTCCAGGGCGTGGTGGACAAGACGTCCGGCTGGGGCGGGAGGCTGGTCGCGGAGACCGTCGAGCCGCGTCCGCCCGAGGCCCGCGCCGTGTCGCGCGACGAGATGGAGCTGGTCCACATCGAGGGCGAGGTGCCCACGTCCGTGGACGTGAAGCTCAACCACGGCCTCACCGTGCGGCTGCCGGAGCAGCCCGGCTTCACCTGGGCCATCGAGCCCACGGTGGCCAAGCGCGTGGGTCTGCGCGAGGCCAACTTCGAGCCGGGCGCCAGCGGCGGACCGGCCACCCGCGAGTTCTTCTTCACGCCCAGGAACCCGGGCACCTTCGAGGTGGAGTTCTTCCTGGCCAAGGCACTCTCCCCTGGCCTGGTGGACCGCTCCTTCAAGATCAACGTCACGGTCAAGCCCTGAGGGACGCCGCCCGGAGCAGGCTCCGGGAGGCGGCCGGTCGCCGGGGGGTTCCCGTCTGGGCGCTCCGGGCTTACCCGTTCCCGTAGCGGCCGAGCCGCGACCCCACCGTGAGCCTCTCTCCAGACCAACTCAGGCAGATCCTCGCAGACGCTGACCACCCGCTGGGCATCAAGGAGCTCCTGCGGCTCGCCGGCCTGCACCCCGGACAGCAGACCGAGCTCAAGCGCGCGTTGCGCGAGCTCGTCCGCAAGGGGGCCGTGCAGAAGGAGGGCAAGCGCTTCCTTCCCATGGAAGCCCCGGCTCCCGCACGGCGCGACGAAGCCGAGGCGGCCTCCGTCCCGCCCCCCTGGAGCCGTCCGGCTCCCGGTGGTGGCGCTCGGACCGAACCCCGGGGGCGGGGCACGTACCAGTCGCTCCAGGGCAGTGAGCACGGCGGCCGGGGTGCGCGTGGCGCCCAGCAGGGCGCGGGCTTCCGTGGCCGGGGCTCCGAGGAGCGGCCCGGCCGGGACTTCGGCAAGCCGCAGGACCGCCAGGGGCGCGGGCGCGACCGCAAGGGCTTCGGCTCGGAGTCGGCGCAAGGCGGCGGGTTCCGCCGGGGCGGCGGGCCGGAGCGCTTTGGTTCCACCGGGCGCCGTGGCGGCTTCGACGGCGGCGCGCTCCCTCCGGTGGAGGGCATCCTCCACGTGCACCGTGACGGCTTCGGCTTCGTGCACCCGGTGACGGGCGAGGGGGAGAACATCTTCCTGCCTCCGGGCGAGGCGCAGCGGGCGCTCGACAATGACCGGGTGGTGGTGGAGGTCTCCGGACGCCCCGGGCGCTACGAGGGCCGGCTGATGCGCGTGGTGGACCGCCGGCGCGAGCTGGCGGTGGGCACGTACATGCAGCAGGGCCGGTACGGCGTGGTGTACCCCACCGACTCGAGTCTGCCCGGCTCCATCACCGTCCCCCTCACCCAGATGGCGCAGGACGGCGACCTGGTGAGGGTGCGGCTCGGCGTGGGCGCGGAGCTGCTGGATCCGGACCGGGGGCTGTTTGGCGAGGTGGCCGGCTCGCTCGGCAAGCCCGGAGAGCCGAGCGCCGAGGTGCTGGGCACCGCCTTCTCGCAGGGCTTCTCCGACGAGTTCCCGCCGGAGGCCATGGACGAGGCGGACCGCTACGCGGTGAAGGTGACGGAAGAGGAGGCGCGCGGCGAGGAGCGGAAGGACCTGCGCTCGATGCCGCTCATCACCATCGACGGCGAGGACGCTCGCGACTTCGACGACGCCGTCTACACGGAGCCGCATGGGGACGGGTGGCGGCTGGTGGTGGCCATCGCCGACGTGTCCCACTACGTGCGCCCGGGCAGCGCCCTCAACGCGGAGGCCCTGCGGCGCGCCACGTCCGTGTACCTGCCGGACCGCGTGCTGCCCATGCTTCCGGAGCGGCTGAGCAACGGCATCTGCTCCCTGAAGCCGGACGAGGACCGGCTGTGCATGGTGGCGGACCTGACGTTCGACCGCCGGGGCCAGCGGCTCTCGTACGAGATGTACCCGGCGGTGATGCGCAGCGCCGCGCGGTGCACGTACAACGAGGTGCAGGACGTCCTGGACGGCAAGGACGTGCCGCACCGCAACGCCTTCAAGCCGCAGTTCGAGCAGCTGATGGCGCTGGCGCGCACTCTGACGAAGATGCGCAAGGAGCGCGGCGCCATCGACTTCGACCTGCCCGAGCACAAGGTGGTGCTGGGCAAGGACGGCCTGCCTGAGCGCATGGACAAGCGCGAGCGCAGGGACAGCCATCGCCTGATTGAAGAGTGCATGCTCGCCGCCAACGAGGCGGTGGCGAAGTTCTTCCAGGACGAGGGCCTGCCCACGGTGTACCGGTTCCACGGTGAGCCGGACCCGGAGAAGCTGGCCACCTTCGCCGCGCTGGCGGCGGCGTATGGCTTCAAGCTGCGCTTCGAGGACGGGGTGCCGTCGAAGGAGCTGGATGCCTTCATCAGCCAGCTCGCGGGCCACCCGGAGCAGCGGGCGCTGAACCAGCTGCTGCTGCGCTCGATGATGCAGGCCGTCTACACGGCGTCGCGGGTGGGGCACTACGGCCTGGCGGCGGAGCACTACCTGCACTTCACCTCGCCGATTCGCCGCTACCCGGACCTGCTGGTGCACCGGCTGCTGAAGGCGCACTGGGCGCGCAAGGGGCGCAAGCCCTCGGAGTCCATGCTGGAGCGCGAGGAGGCCCAGCTGGAAGACATGGCCGTGCAGTGCTCCGAGCGTGAGCGCGCGGCCATGCAGGTGGAGCGCGAGGTGGTGTCCTTCTACGCGTGCCTGCTGATGAAGGACCGGGTGGGGGAGGAGTTCGCCGCCACGGTGGCCGCCATCACCGACTTCGGCTTCTTCATCGAGCTGGACGAGGAGCACGTCGAAGGCCTGGTGAAGGCGGAGACGCTGGGGCCGGGCGCGAAGCTGGACAAGCTGACGCACGCGCTGGTGTACGCCGGTGGGCGCCGCGTGCGCGTAGGACAGAAGCTGCGCGTGCGGCTGTCGTCGGTGAATGTGACGGCGCGGAAGATGGACTTCGAGGCGCTCCAGTTCGACGGTGAGGCGATGCTCGCCCGCGCCGAGCCGGGGGCTCCGCGCCGCCGCCGCGAGTGGGAAGCGGAGCCGCCGCGAGGCCATGGCCGTGAGCGGGCGGGACGTCCCGGCCGTCGCGAGCGCGAGTCCGCCGCCGGAGCAGTGCAGCGAGGACCGCGCGAGGAGCCCGCTGGCGGTGGACCGCGTGGACGCTTCGTGCGCGAGGGCCGGCGCGAAGAGGCCGCACCGGCGCGAGCAGGTGCCTCCAGGTTCCAGCGCCCGTGGCGCGGGGAGCCCGAGACGCAGCGTCCCACCGAGGCTCCAGGAGCGTCGAAGGGGCCGAAGCGGAGGATGTTCATCCAGCCCCAGTCCCCCGCGCTCCCCGCGACGGAGGCCGAGGCGCTTCCTCGGACGTCGCAGGGGCCCGGGCAGGAGGGCGCACCGGAGGCGCGCGAGCTGCCGACGTCGCCACCGTGGGCGGCTCCCGTCGAGGCGCCCGTGTCCGCTGGGGACGAGGGTTCCCGTTCGCCGCACCCGGGGTTCGACCGCATCCGCGCGCTGGCCTCCCAGCGCGGCCGGGGTGGGGCGGAGGTCCGTGGCGCGACCCATCCCAAGCATGAGGCGAAGCGGCATGGCGCGGACCGGCAGGCCGGACCGGGCCCCCGTTTCCCAGCCCCAAAGCCGAGGCCCGAGACACGGGAACCGGCCGAGGAGGCCACCGGGCCGCGCTTCGAGGCCCCTGAAGCGGCCCGTACCCCTGTGTCCGGGGCGGGCCCGGGCGTCTCCGCGAAGCCCTCGACTGAGGCCCCACCGTCTGCGTCCACCCGGCCCGCGCCCGAGGCGAGGCCGGCTGTTGCCGCGAGCCCGGCGGCCGAGTCGAAGCCGGCTGTTGTCGCGAGCCCCGCGGCCGAGTCGAGGCCTACCGCGCAGGCGACGCCCGAGCGCGTAAGCGAGGCGGCGGAGCAGGTGCCCACCATCCGCGAGGAGCGGGAGGCCGCGTCCAAGCGAGGCCCGAAGCGGAAGGCGGTCACGAAGAAGGTGGCGGCCACGAAGAAGGCAGCGGCCACGAAGAAGGTGGCGGTCGCGAAGAAGGCAGCGGCACCGCGCAAGAAGGCCACCACCAAGGCCACGAAGAAGACCCAGAAGGTCAAGGCGGCGAAGCCGGTGAAGGCCAAGGCCAAGACGCCCGCGAAGGCCGCGAAGCCGGCGAAGCCCCGCGCCACCGGCGGCAAGGCGCGGAGCAAGACGCCGACGCGTCGGAAGCGCTGATTCCAGCGCGGCTCCGACGCAGAGACAGCACCGGGCGCCTGTTCCTCTATGCAGGCGAGGAATGGGCGCCCGCCTTGTTCTCCAGTACGGCTCCGACTCGCTCCGAGTGTCGGACGCCTGTGTCTCTTCGCCGAAGAGGAATGGGCGCCCGCCTCATTCCCGCCGCCGAGGACCTGCGTGGAGCGGCTATGCTCCACGCGCACCTCAAGGAGGCACCGTGGGACTCGTCCGGCTCGTGGGAGTGATGCTCGCTGTCGCGGGAGGCGTGTTGCTGTGGACCGGGCTGCGCGCGCGGGATTCGCTCGCGGAGCGGGCCACCGAGGTCTTCACCGGCCGCAACACCGAGCAGACCACGCTGTACCTCGCGGGCGGAGGCGCGGCCCTCGCGGGCGGCATCCTGCTGGTGCTCTTCGGCGGCGGCCGGCGGCGGCGCTAGCCCCGCGCCCACCACCGTCACCCGCGGCGCCTACTCGAGCGTGAGCGTGGAGCCCCCGCTCAGCTGTCGCGAGCGCACGGTGGGCTGGCCGATGATGCGCACGTTGCCTCCACCCGAGGACGTCACCTCCAGGGTGTCCGAGACGCGCATGACGACCTCGCCCCCGCCGCTGGTGGTCAGCGTGGCCTCGCGCGCGGAGAGCTCACGGGCGCGCAGCACGCTCCCGCCTGACGTGTCGCCCGTCACGCGGGTGGCCGCGCCTTCCAACGTGGCCTCCACGCCACCGCTCAGGTCCAAGTCGAGCCGCGCGGTGTCGAGGCCGCTCACCCGCAGCCTTCCTCCACCGCTGGCGCTCACCCTGAAGGACTCCGAGTCGAGCGTCCCGCCCACGTCCACCGTGCTTCCCCCGGAGCGCACCACCGACTCCAGGCGCGGCACCGTCAGCTCGGCGCGCAGCGGGTGGCGCGAGTCCCACTCCCCCACGTCCTCCTCGGGCAGGGACACGCGGAGCCGGTCTCCACCGGAGTGCTCCGTCCGCACCAGGGCCACCAGGTTGTCATCTCCGACGACGCGCACCTGCGTCGGCTGTCCCGGCTCCACCCGCACCCGGACCTCGAGGCCATCGCTGACCTCGAGCTTCACGAAGTCGGCTGTCGGCCGCTCCTCCTCGATGAAGCGCCCGCTGCCCTCCACGTAGGGCCCGCGTACACAGCCGGACAGGACTGCCGCCAGCAGTGCGAAGCCCACCCACAGTCCCTGGTTCCTGATGCGCATGTTCCCACTCCCGAGAAGGTCGCCGTCGAGGCCGGCGTCGGGAGAGGGAACACCGCCCCGGCGCGGAACTGTCACCGTGGCCCGTGAGCTACGCGTTCAGCGCCGCCGCATGGTGGCGGAGGTGGTTCTCCATGAACGTGGAGACGAAGTAGTAGCCGTGGTCGTACCCCTCGTGGATGCGCAGCTCCAGGGGCTGGCCCACGGCCTCACAGGCCTCGCGCAGCAGCTCCGGCTTGAGCTGCTCCTGGAGGAACTTGTCGCTCGTCCCCTGGTCCACGAGCAGCTTCGGCAGGCGCGTCTTCGAGGCCCGCAGCAGCTCCGTGGCGTCGTACTCACGCCACGCCGCGGTGTCCTCGCCCAGGTAGCCGCGGAACGCCTTCTGTCCCCACGGCACGCGCATGGGCGCGGCGATGGGCGCGAAGGCGGACACGGAGCGGTAGCGTCCCGGCTGGCGCAGCGCGCACACCAGCGCGCCATGCCCTCCCATGGAGTGCCCGAAGATGCCCTCTCGGTCCGCGCGGGCGGGGAAGTGCGCGGCGATGAGCGCTGGCAGCTCCTTCGTGACGTACGTGCCCATGCGGTAGCGCGCGGACCACGGCGCCTGCGTGGCATCCAGGTAGAAGCCCGCGCCCACGCCGAAGTCCCACGAGGCGTCCTCACCCGGGTAGCCCGCGCCGCGAGGGCTGGTGTCCGGGGCCACCAGCATCACCCCCAGCTCCGCCGCCATGCGCTGCGCGCCGCCCTTGATGAGGAACGTGTCCTCCGTGCAGGTGAGGCCCGCCAGGTAGTAGAGCACCGGCACCTTCCGCTCCCGCGCCTGGGGCGGGACGAAGATGCCGAAGCGCATGTCACCCCCACACGCCTCGGACGCGTGGCGGTAGAAGCCGACGGTGCCGTCGAAGCAGCGGTGCTCGGACAGGCGGGTGGGGGCCGCCGTCATGAGTACTTCACCACGCTGCGGATGGACTCGCCCCGGTGCATCAGGTCGAAGCCCTTGTTGATGTCCTCCAGCGCCAGCGTGTGGGTGATGAGGTCGTCGACGTTGATCTTCCCGTCCATGTACCAGTCGACAATCTTCGGCACGTCCGTGCGGCCGCGCGCGCCGCCGAAGGCGCTGCCCTTCCACACGCGTCCGGTGACGAGCTGGAACGGCCGCGTCTTGATTTCCTGCCCCGCGCCGGCCACGCCGATGATGATGCTCTCGCCCCAGCCCCGGTGGCAGCACTCCAGCGCCTGCCGCATCGTGTTCACGTTGCCGATGCACTCGAAGCTGTAGTCCGCGCCGCCGCCCGTGAGGTTGACGAGGTACGGCACCAGGTCGCCCTCCACCTCCTTCGGATTCACGAAGTGGGTGAGGCCGAACTTCTCCGCCATGGCCTTGCGCGCGGGGTTGATGTCCACGCCGACAATCTGGTCCGCGCCCACCATGCGCGCCGCCTGCACCACGTTGAGGCCGATGCCGCCCAGGCCGAACACCACCACCTTGCTGCCTGCCTCCACCTTCGCGGTGTAGACCACCGCGCCGATGCCCGTCGTCACGCCGCAGCCGATGTAGCAGACCTTGTCGAACGGGGCGTCCTCGCGAATCTTCGCCACCGCAATCTCGGGCAGCACCGTGTACTGCGCGAAGGTGGACGTGCCCATGTAGTGGTGCACGGGCTCGCGGCCCAGGCGGAAGCGGCTGGTGCCGTCCGGCATCAGCCCCCGGCCCTGCGTGGCGCGGATGGCCGTGCACAGGTTCGTCTTGCGCGACAGGCACGACTTACACTGGCGGCACTCCGGCGTGTACAGCGGGATGACGTGGTCACCCTTCTTCACCGACGTCACGCCGGGGCCCACGTCCACGATGATGCCCGCGCCCTCGTGGCCGAGGATGGCGGGGAACAGCCCCTCCGGGTCGCTCCCCGACAGGGTGAACTCATCCGTGTGGCAGATGCCGGTGGCCTTCAGCTCGACGAGCACCTCGCCCGCCTTCGGCCCTTCGAGGTGCACCGTCTCGATGCTCAGGGGCTTGCCCGCCTCGAGCGCCACCGCTGCGCGGATGTCCATACGCCGTTCTCCCTGCCTGGTTGTTGAGGCTCAAAGCGTAGAGCCAGGCCGGCGGTGGAGGGCAGGAAGATTTCTGCAAGGCTCGATGAGTGGACATTCGAAAAGTGAAGGGCCCGGCACCGGCTCGCGGTCCCAGGCCCTCGGGTGTTGCTGCCGTGACGTGACGGCTACGGCTTGTTGGACGCCTGCGGAGCGGCCTTGGCGGCCTTCTGGGCCTCGCTGAACTTCTTGGTCAGCTCCCCGAACTGCGCCTGGTAGTCGTCCATGCGCTTCTGGTGCTCCTCGGCGCGGGCGTTGGCCTCGGCGACGACGACCTTGTCCTTGGCGTTCTCCGCGGCCTCGGACAGCGCCATCTCCTTCTGCTGCCGCTCGTACTCCATGAGGCGGGCCATGACGACGCGCTTGTTGAGGTACGTGTTGGCGGAGTTGGCGTTGATGGCCAGCACCTGGTCGTAATAGCCGAGCGACTTCTCCAGGTCCGCCTTCAGGATGGGCGCCGCCATGGAGCGGGCGCCGCCGCGCTGCGCGTAGATCTCCGCGATCCACCCGAGAGAGGTCTCGTCCTTCGGCTCGATCTTCAGCGCCTCGTTGAAGTACTTCTCGGCGTCATCGGTGGTGCCGGCCTGCATGTGCATGCTGGCGAGCGTCCGGAGGACCTCGGCCTTCTCCGCCGGAGTGGTCTTCATCTCCATGATCTTCATCACGGACTGGGAGGCCTCGGCCATCTGACCGACCTGCATGTGGGCGAAGGCCTTCTTCTCCCAGACCTTCTCCTGCTTGGGGTCGGCCTCGAGGGAAAGGGCGTACGCGGCGGCCGCCTCCTTCCACTCCTTCTTGCTCATGTGGTCGCTACCCTTGATGCGGTGCGTCTTGGCGGCCTCCGCCTTCTCGTCGGTACAGCCGACGGTGCCACCCAGGGCCAGAACTCCGAGGACCAGACCGACCTTTCCCAGACGCTTCATGTGTGTGTGCCTTTCGAGCGAGGCCCGATTGAGAGTTTCCAGCGGACCCGCCCTCACGGGTCCTGATGGGGGTGGGAGCATACCCGAAGTCGCTCGTTTGCCGCCGCTCGTACGGGGCTGCCTGCCTCCCTGGTCACCGGGCTTTGCTCTGGGTGTGACTTTCCGGAGCGCTCCCCACGGCCGGAGCCGGGGCGCCCGGGGGCACGACGGGTGGCGCCCGGCTGAGGATGAAGTCCTGAGGGCCCGAGGGAGGGCGCTGCTAACCTGCGGGCCTCGCGCTTGGAGGCCCCCGCAATGCCTGTCCTTCCCCGCCGCACCGTGCTCCAGGGACTCGTGCTCGCGGCCACGGGCTGTGCCACGTCGTCCCCGACGCCCTCCACGGCGAGCCGCACACCGGCGCCGCGTCCCGGGCCCGGCCTGCCGCTGGGCGCCCAGCTCGGGGATTCACGCGCCGGGGCCGTGACGGTATGGGGGAAGGCGGACCGGGCCGGGCGGCTGGTGGTGGAGTGGAGCGAGGACCCTCGACTCGTGAAGGGCGTGCGCCGCGTCGAAGGTGCGGCGCTGACGGAGGCCTCCGACTTCACCGGCGTGGTGGACCTCACGGGGCTGCCGCCCGGGCGCGAGGTCCACGTGCGGGTCATCGCGGAGGACGGTGGCCGCGCGGGCGAGGCGTGGCAGGGGCGCTTCCTCTCCGCCCCGGACGGCGCTCGCGACATCCACTTCACGTGGAGCGCGGACGTGTGCGGGCAGGGCTGGGGCATCAACTCCGAGTGGGGCGGCTACCGGGGCTATGGCGCCATGCGCGCGCTGCACCCCGACTTCTTCCTGCACGTGGGCGACGCCATCTACGCGGACAACCCGCTCCTCCCGGAGGTGACGCTCCCGGACGGCCGCGTGTGGCGCAACCGCGTCACCCCCGCGAAGTCCAAGGTGGCCGAGACGCTGGAGGAGCTGCGAGGCAACTTCGCCTACAACTTCCTGGACGAGCACTTGCGCGCCTTCGCCCGCGAGGTGCCCATCGCCTACCAGTGGGACGACCACGAGGTGCGCAACAACTGGTACCCGGGGCGCAGCCTCGCGGATGACCCGCGCTACACGCAGGTGTCGGACGCGGGCGTGCTGGGCACGCGGGCGCGGCAGGCCTTCTTCGAGTACTCCCCGGTGGGCGGGGCGGCGCGCGCGGAGGGGCGCATCCACCGGCAGCTCGCCTACGGGCCGCACCTGGACGTGTTCATCCCGGACGTGCGCGCCTTCCGGGGGCCCAACACCGTCAATCGCCAGGAGCGCCCCGGGCCGGAGACGACCTTCCTGGGCCGAGCGCAGCTGGACGGGCTGAAGTCGGCGCTGGCCGCGTCCACCGCCACGTGGAAGGTGATTGCCACCAGCATGCCGCTGGGGCTCATCATCCCGGACGGGCAGCACGCGGACGGCTACCACATGGAGGCGTGGGCCAACGGCCCGGGAGCCCCGCTGGGACGCGAGCTGGAGCTGGCCGAGCTGCTGTCGTTCCTCAAGGCCCGCCAGGTGCGCAACGTGCTCTTCCTCACCGCGGACGTGCACTACCCGGCCGCGCACCACTACCACCCGGACCGCGCGCGCTTCCGCGACTTCGACCCGTTCTGGGAGTTCGTCGCCGGGCCGCTGCACGCGGGCACCTTCGGGCCCAGCCCGCTGGACGACACCTTCGGCCCCGAGGTCCGCTGGCACCGCCCCGCCACGGTGATGAACGCGGCGCCCTGGGAGGGGCAGCAGTACTTCGGGAGCGTGCGCATCCTCGGGAAGAGCGGGGCGCTCACCGTGGCCCTGCACGACCTCACGGGCGCCGTCCTTCACCAGGTGGAACTGGAGCCCCGGTCATGATGGTGCCTGCGCTATTGGCCGCGGCCCTGGCGGTAGTCGGCGGATCCCCACCTCGACGAAGGGCAGCGGCACGAGGAGCGGCTCGGCACGGCGGACTATCACGTCTGGTGGTGTGGGCCGTGTGAGCGAGGCACGGTGGTGCGCCATGCGATGCTCGCCACCACGCGCCGCGTGAACTGCGAGAAGTGCGGGAACCACACGGTCAATGAAGTCGCGAAGACGCTCACCCCCGCCACGCACGGCCAGGGCGGCGAGTTCCTCGTCCAGCTCTCCTGCGAGGGCTGCGGCCACCGGCAGCGGTTCTGGCGCTACACGCCCCGCCTGTCCCTGAAGTGAACGAAGGGCGCGCCGCTTTGCCTACGCCGTCAGCACGAGCTTGACGATCTCCGGAGGGCTGCCGACGCGCATGGGTGGTCCCCAGAAGCCGCAGCCCCGGCTGACGTAGATGTGCGAGTCGCCGTGCTGGTAGAGCCCGGCGGAGTGCTCCCATGCCAGCCCGATGAAGAACGTCATCGGCACGAGCTGCCCGCCATGCGTGTGGCCGGAGACCTGGAGGTCCATGCCGCGCTCGGCGGCGACGGTGAAGTTCGCGGGCTGGTGCGCGAGCAGCACCGCGGCGCGGTCCGGATCCCGCCCCTGGAGCGCCAGGTCCAGGTCATAGCCCTTCTTGTTCCGACGCCGGCCGCCGCTCCAGTCGTCCACGCCCACCAGGTCCAGTGAGGCGCCCGCGTCGCCGATGCGCACGTGGCGGTTGCGCAGCACCTGGATGTCGAGCGACTGGAGGAACGCCGTCCACTCGTCGTCGCCGGAGTAGTAGTCGTGGTTGCCGGTGACGAAGTAGCTGCCGTAGCGCGACTTCAACCCGGCGAGCGCGGACACGGCCCCGCCCAGCGAGTGCACGTCCCCGTCCACCAGGTCGCCGGTAATCGCGAAGAGGTCGGGGCGGAGCGCGTTGGCCTGCTGGACGAGCGCGTCCATGTACCGGCGCTGGATGAAGTGGCCCACGTGGATGTCGGTGAGCTGGACGATGGTGAGCCCATCCAGCGCCTTGGGCAGCTTCGGAATCTTCACCGCCAGCTCGGTCACCAGGGGCGGGGAGAAGGCCCGCCAGCTTCCGTACGCGGCCAGGCCGCCACCCGCGACGAACGCGCCTCCCGCCATCGTCCGCGCGAGGAAGAGGCGCCGGTCTTCGCTGACGACGGGGGAGGGGGCCAGCTCCGGGCGCGCTGTCACAGGGGCCGCCATGGGTGGTGCGGCCTTCCGGGGAAGGACGCGCCGGGCCACGGCGGCGAGGCCCCGGCCAACGTCCAGCACGACGAGCGCGATGACGAGGCAGAGCGCCACGCCCATCCACGTGTACGTCGCCATGGTGACGATTCCCGCGAGCTGCTCTGGCAGGGCGTCCAGGACCGTGCGCCGGGCCATCAGCACGAGCGTCATGAGGCCGAGCACGACCAGCGCCAGGAACCTCGACAGGCGGCCGTGCAGGAGCTGCCGCACCAGGCGCCGGTACAGATACAGGTGACCCAGCACGGCGCCGAGCCCGATGAGCATCGAGAAGGAGAAGATCCGGAACGGCATTCGGCGCAACCCACGGGTGGGAACGGGAGGGAAGGGTACCACGGGCGGACGGCCCCGGACGGATGCCCCCCGGTGCCGCCGGCCCTGGGAGTGGGTAACGGACAGACGCCCTGTCCGCATGCTCGCGGGTGGCGCGGATGTTCCGTGTCGTGCCGGCTCGCGCGGGTACATTCCGGCCGTCAGGCCCGGCTGGGCCCATCAGGAGCGTTCATGGACAAGGTCATCGTCATCACGGGAGCAAGCGCGGGCATCGGCGCGGAGCTGGCGCGCCAGGCGGCGGAGAAGGGGGCGAAGCTGGTGCTGGCCGCGCGCCGGAAGCCGGAGCTGGAGGCCGTCGCCGCGCGGTGCGGGGGCGAGGCCCTCGCCGTGGTCACCGATGCCACCCGGCGCGAGGACATGGAGCGACTGCGTGACGCGGCGCTGGCGCGCTTTGGCCGCATCGACGTCTGGGTGAACAACGCGGGACGTGGCATCACCCGCTCGGTGCTGGAACTGACCGACGAGGACATGGACTCCATGTGGCGCGACAACGTGAAGAGCGCGCTCTACGGAATGCAGGCGGTGCTGCCCCACTTCCAGTCGCGCAACGCGGGGCAGCTCGTCAACGTCTCCAGCGGGCTGGCACGGCTGCCGCTCGCGTCCTTCCGCTCGGCCTACAGCGCGGCGAAGCACGCCCTCAACGGGCTCAGCGCCTGCCTGCGGATGGAGCTGAGGCAGACGCACCCGGGCATCATGGTGACGGTGGTGATGCCGGGCATCGTCGCCACGGAGTTCGGCACCAACGCGCTGGGCGGCGGCCCGGACTCGCGCGTGCTCCCAGGGGCCCAGAGCGTCGAGGACGCCACGAAGGCCATCGTCGACGTCAT
The DNA here is from genome assembly GCF_010894435.1 of Pyxidicoccus trucidator. Classification (NCBI taxonomy): domain Bacteria; kingdom Pseudomonadati; phylum Myxococcota; class Myxococcia; order Myxococcales; family Myxococcaceae; genus Pyxidicoccus; species Pyxidicoccus trucidator. The sequence continues at coordinate 155,242 of NZ_JAAIXZ010000022.1, forward strand.
CGAGCACCCCCGCCCGGAGGTCTATACGCAGCCGGCCATGCAGGCCGAGGTCGAGCGCTACTACCGCGACGTCGAAGCCTTCGAGCGGGAGGCCGCCGCGCGCTTCCGGCGCTGAGGCGACTGCTCTCGAGTGATGTGAGCGCGCTCCGCCTTGGAGGGCGGAGCCGTGGCTCCCGTCACGCCTGGAACGCCTGCGTGAGCTTCGAGATTGCCGCTGGGAGGCCCCGGACGCGGAGTCTGCTCCCGCTCTCGTCGTACTCCTGGGTGAGCACGGTGGTGTGCTCGTACACCTCGCCGATGCGCCCCTGGCTGGCGTACGGAATCACCAGGTCGGCCTCGACCATCGACGCCTCGAAGAAGCGGATGATGGTCTGCCGCAGCGCCGCCACGTCTTCCGGCTGGTGGGCCGAGAGCAGGATTGCGTCCGGGTGCCGGGCCAGTAGCGCCTCTCTCGCCGCCGCGTCCAGCCGGTCCACCTTGTTCAACAGCAGCTTGCTCGGGACGGAATTCGCACCAATCTCCCGGAGCACCGTCCGGGTGACCTCGAGCTGCGCATCCCAGGTCGGGTCGGACGCATCCACCACGTAGAGCAGCAGCGAAGCCTCCAGCGCCTCGTCCAGGGTAGAGCGGAACGAGGCCACGAGGTCGTGCGGCAGCTTCTGGATGAAGCCCACGGTGTCCGAGACGAGCACGCGCGGCTTGGTCTCCGGGTGCAGTGCTCGCACCGTGGTGTCGAGCGTGGCGAAGAGCTGGTCGGCGACCAGCACCTCGCTGCCGGTGAGCGCGCGCATCAGCGAGGACTTGCCCGCGTTGGTGTAGCCGACCAGCGCCACCCGCAGCTGGTCCCTGCGCGCATATCGGCGGTGGTCCTGATCCCGCTCGATGGCGGCGAGCCCCTCGCGCAGCTCCGCGAGCCGGTCTCGAATCTTGCGCCGGTCCAGCTCCACGGCGGAGTCACCGGCGCCACGGCCCTGCTGGCGCTCCCGGCCTCCCGTGGACTCGCGCAGCCGGGGGGCGAGGTAGTTGAGTCGGGCAATCTCGACCTGCATGCGCGCCTCGTGGCTCCTCGCGTGCCGGTGGAAGATGTCGACGATGACGCCGGTGCGGTCCATCACCTCCGCCCCGGTGGCCTTCTCCAGGTTGCGGAGCTGGCTCGGCGAGAGCTCGTGGTCGACGACCACCACCGTGGGACGCTGTGCGGCTGCCGCTTCGTCGGGGGCTGCCGCGTCCTCGGCGGGCTCGGTCTCTTCGTCCTCCGCGTCGGACGCCTCCAGCTCGGGCTCCTCGGCGCCAGGCGCTTCGGCGCTGGCCTCCTCCTCCTCGGCCTCCCAACGCTCGCGGGCCTTGGTGGTGCGGTCGCGCGCTCCCGACTTGATCACGCCGGGGCCCCCGGTGAGGGCGGCCAGCTCCTTGAGCTTTCCCGTGCCGAGCACCGTTCCAGAGGCCAGGCTCGAGCGGCGCTGGGACACCGTCGCCACGGTGTCGTACCCCAGCGTGTGCACCAGCCGCTTGAGCTCCGCGAAGTCCGCGGCGTGCTCCGTATCCGAGACGCTGGGGAACTGGACGCCGACGAGGACGGCGCGGGGGCGGATGGGGTCGTTCTTCGACATGCGGACGCTCGTAACACGTCGAGGCCCTGGAAGCCGGTTCCAGTTCACTCCAGCGGGGGCCACTCACGGGGCCGGACAGTGCTCTCGCCCGAGCCGGGGTGGGCCGGCCAGGGCAGGGGACGCTGTGCCTCCTCGCCCCCTTCGTGCCCTTATCGGACCGGAGGGGCGGGACGGTGGGATAGGGTGCCCGCCCATGACCTTTGCCTCCCTCGGGCTCTCGGAGCCGCTCGTCCGCGCCATGACCGACCTCGGCTGCGTCGAGCCGACGCCGGTGCAGCAGGCCACCATCCCCGCGGTGCTGCGGGGAGGGGACGTGTGGGCCTCGGCGCCGACGGGCTCAGGGAAGACCGCGGCGTTCCTCCTGCCAGTCCTGGAGGCGCTTGGCGCGAGTCCAGGCGGCTCACCCCGGCGGACGCGGGTCCTGCTGGTAGTTCCCACGCGCGAGCTCGCCGCCCAGGTGGCCCAGGCCATCGAGCAGTACGGCCGTCATCTCCCCCGGCGGCTGAAGACCTGCCTCGCCGTCGGCGGCGTCTCGGCGAACCCGCAGATGATGGCGCTCCGTGGAGGCGCGGACCTGGTCGTGGCCACGCCAGGTCGCGCGCTGGACCTCGTGGACCAGAACGCGCTCCGGCTCTCCACGGTGGAGACGTTGGTGCTCGACGAGGCCGACCAGTTGTTGTCGCTGGGCTTCGCAGATGAGCTCACGCGCCTGCTCGCGCTGCTCCCCGCGCGGCGCCAGAACCTGCTCTTCTCCGCCACCTTTCCTCCCGGGGTGCGGGCGCTCGCCGGGCAACTGCTGCACGAGCCCACGCGGGTCGACATCGGAGCGGCGGCGATGCCCGCCCCGGACCTCATCGTCCAGCGTGCCATTGAAGTCGACGCCGGGAAGCGCACGATGCTGCTGCGCCACCTCATCGAGACGCATGCGTGGTCCCACGTCCTCACGTTCGTGGCCAGCCGGTACGGCGCGGACCACGTCGCGCTGAAGCTGAACCGCGCCGGCCTCACCGCGGCGGCCCTGCACGGCGAGCTCAGCCAGGGGGCCCGCACGCAGGCGCTCGCGGACTTCAAGGCGAAGCGCGTGAAGGTCCTCGTCGCCACGGACGTCGCCGCACGCGGCCTCGACATCGTGCAATTGCCCGCCGTCGTGAACTACGACCTGCCGCGCTCGCCCGTGGACTACCTGCACCGGATTGGCCGCACGGGCCGCGCGGGTGAGCCGGGCATGGCCATCAGCTTCATCAGCGCGGACACCCAGGCCCACTTCCGACTCATCGAACGACGCCACGGCCTCAGCCTCACGCGCGAGCGGCTCGCGGGGTTCGAGCCGGTCGACGTGCCTACGCCGCCCCTGGACGTGAATGGCGGCGTGAAGGGAAAGCGGAAGAGCAAGAAGGACAAGCTCCGCGAGGCCGCGGCTGCGGCCTCCGCGAAGGGCCCGACGACTCGGAGATAGCTAGATGCAGGCGCACCTGCCCTTGTAGCAGACGCCATCAGCGCCGCACTGGCTGTCATATCGACAGAAGTTGTTCGAGTTGCAGTCGAGGGCGTTGGTGGTGGACTCGGGCGTGTCTACCTGCGCGGGCTGCTCCTCGATGGGGCCACCACAGCCGGTCATCAGCATCGCGGCCACGACCAGCACTCCTGACATCATCTTCTTCATGGGAGTTCCTCCTACCAACGCACGGGATGAAGGCTCCCAGGGACTCCTGGGAGCGGGCCTTCGGCTCGCAGTAGAACCCAAGGCCCGTCACCGTGGATAGATGCAGCTCCACCGTGCGTCAGAACCCGTGCTCTCAGGGTCGGACCCACCCCAGCCAGGGAGGGTTCGAAGGCAGACGGAGCCCTCAATAATTGCCTTGAAATATTCCGCAATGACAGTCTTGTCGAGCGGGGAAAGCCAATATAACGGGTATTCCTGGGTGTGATGCGTGTATCCTCAGCCTCGCTCTGGTCGCGCCCGGGAGCCGGGGCGGCGGAGTCGGACCTTCTTGGAGGATGGCATGCACAGTCACAAATCCGCGCTGTTCGGTCGTCGTGGTTTCCTGGTGGGCTCGGGCGCGCTGGGCGCGATGCTGCTGACCGGAACTGCCGTCGCCCAGGCACGGCTGGAGGCCGCGGCCGCGGGCATCCGGGCTCACGACTGGCACTCGCTGCCCCGCAACGACGGGAGCACGGCTCCCGCCGGGCCGGAAGAGCTGGGAGGAGACTTCCAGCTTGCTCGCGGCGTGGACGGCTCGTTCGAGCCGGGTCGGACCTTCGAGTCCCAGGTCTTCCAGTCCGATGGCTGGTTCAACATGGTGGGCATGCACTGGGTGGCGGACGTGCCCGAGGGCACCTCGCTCGAGGTGCAGGTGCGCAGCAGCGTGGACGGCGCGCGGTGGAGTCCGTGGACTCCCGTGGGCCATGTGATGGAGGCCCGGGGCGACGAGGAACTGCCGGGTGGAGCGGAGACCTTCACCGACGCGGTGGAACTCGGCCGTGCCCGCGCGATGCAGTACCGCCTGGTGCTGGAGACGCAAAATCCGGCGCTCTCCCCGGTGGTGCGTCGGGTGACGGCCACGCAGCTCGACGCGCTCGATGCGCCGGGCCTGGAGGACCTGAGCTCGCGGGGGCGCGCCATTCCGTTCCGCGTGGGCAACGGCGGCCCGCCTACCGCGCGCCTCATCCTGCGCCACGGGCCCAACGGGTGGGGAGCGACGGACTTCGAGCCCGGCTCGCCGCTGTATTGGGAGCCCTATGCCGGCGTGTATCCGACCGAGTTCGTCACCATCCACCACACCGCGTGGGCCAACAACCCGGAGAACCCCGTCGCGACGATGCGGGCCGTCTGGTACTACCACGCCATCACCCTGGGCTGGGGCGACATCGGGTACCACTTCCTGGTGGACCAGTACGGCAACGTCTACCAGGGCCGTGACGGCGGCCACGCCACCGAGGGCGGCCACGTCTCCCGGTACAACCACCACAACATCGGCATCTGCCTGATGGGGCAGTTCCATCCGGGCGCTCCGGATGTCCCGCCCGGCGGCGAGCCCACCGCCGAGGCACTGGACAGCGCCATGCGCATGGCCGCGCTGGAAGTGGCGTACTGGGGGCTCAATCCCCTGGAGTCGGCCGCGTACCCGAAGCCGGATGGCTCGTGCCGTCCGCAGCTCATCAACCCGCGCATCTGCGGGCATCGGGATTGGGGCCGAGGGGCGAGCTGCGTGCGGACCCTGTGCCCCGGCATCAACGTCCACAAGCACCTGCCCGCCATCCGTCAGCAGGTCGCGGCGCTGCTCCCGGACATCCGTGACTTCCACCTGATGCGCATCCTCGAACGCGACGCCTGAGTTCAACTTTCGCGGTTTTCAGAGGGGGCGAGCTCAGGGCTCGCTCCATTGCGACCCCACTCGCGCCGGCTGCGCACTAGCCGTTTCCTCCCGCAGGCCCAACGTTCTACCTGGGGCGACACACCCCACCTCCCCCCGGCAGTCACCCCAGGAGGCAGCCATGAGTGCCACCACCGTCGGTAGTTCCAGCGAGCCCCGCACCGCGAGCGTCGGGAGCGTCGACCTGAAGCTCGAGGCGGTCGTCATTCCGGTCTCGGACCTGGACCGCGCGAAGCAGTTCTATACGGGGCTCGGATGGCGGCTCGACGCGGACTTCAGCAAGGGCAATTCTCGCGTGCTCCAGTTCACCCCTCCGGGCTCCCCTGCTTCGTTCCAGTTCGGCACGCTCCCCACGCCGGCCGCGCCCGGCTCGGCCCAGAACCTCCTGGTCGTCTCCGACATCGAGGCTGCGCGCAACGAGCTGGTGGGGCGCGGCGTCCAGGTGAGCGAGGTGTTCCACTTCTCCGAAGGCCCGGGGCCTTTCGGCGACAAGGTCCGTGGCGCCGCGCCCGACCACCAGAGCTACGGCTCGTACGCATCGTTCAGCGACCCGGACGGCAACACCTGGCTCATGCAGGAAGTCACCGCCCGGTTCCCCGGGCGGGTGGACCGCTCCCAGATGTCGTTCAGCTCCGCAGGGGACCTGGCGAGCGCGCTCCGGCGTGCATCGGCCGCCCACGGCGAGCACGAGAAGCGCATCGGCAAGGCCGACGAGGACTGGCCGGACTGGTACGCGCGGTACATGACGGCGGAGGAGTCCGGAGAGGAACTGCCGTCGTGAGCGGCGACGACGTGCTCGTCACGTACAGCGAGAACAACAACAAGCGATGACGAACGGGCCCGGCGTGGGACACCGGGCCCGCGGTCCTGTCACAGCGGCTACCTCAGCCGCCGAGCGCCACGTTCTCCAGCACGCCCAGCGCGTCGGGGACGTGCACGGCGGCGGAGTAGTAGGTGCTCACCAGGTACTGGGTGATGGCCTGGTCGGTGATGGCCATGCGCTTCACCGTGAGGCTCGGCTCCACCTCGTCGGGGATACCGGCGTTGTGCAGGCCGACGACGCCCTGGTCGTCCTGCCCGGTGCGCATCGCGATGATGGCGGTGGTGTTCTCCCGGCTGATGGGGAGCTTGTCGCACGGGAGGATGGGCACCCCGCGCCACGCCTGCATCTTGTGCCCCTGCACCTCCACCACCGTCGGGTAGAGGCCGCGCTTGTTGCACTCCCGGCCAAACGCCGCGATGGCGCGAGGGTGGGCCAGGAAGTAGCGCGTCTTGCGGCGGCGCGTCACCAGCTCGTCCATGTCGTCCGGCGTCGGTGGGCCGGAGCGGGTGTTGATGCGCTGCTTGAGGTCGGCGTTGTGCAGCAGGCCGAACTCCGGGTTGTTGATGAGCTCGTACTCCTTGCGCTCCTTCAGCGCCTCGAGGGTCAGCCGCAGCTGCTCCTGCGTCTGGCTCATCGGGTCATTGAAGATGTCGGAGACGCGGGTGTGCACGCGCAGGATGGTCTGCGCCACGCTCAGCTCGTACTCGCGCGGCTTCAGCTCGTAGTCCACGAAGCCACCGGCGATGACCGGCTCGCCGTGGTGGCCCGCCGTCAGGGGGATGGTCGCCTGGCCTGCCTTGTCCTGGGGCTTCTTCAGATTTGCCCGGTAGCGCTCCACGTGCGCCTTCAGCGTCGGGGACTGGAGGATGCGGGCCTCGAACGCCGCCTGCGGCAGCGCCATCACCGTGCAGGACGTGACGGCCTTGACGGTGAAGGACCACACGTCGTTCGACTCCACCACCGCCTGGTCGCCGAAGTGGTCGCCGTCCGCCAGCGTGTCCAGCACCACGGGGTCGCCGTACTTGCCCGCGGTCAGCTTCTGCGCCTTGCCGTGCGCGAGGAGGAATACGTGCTCGGCGGGCTGGCCCGCCTCCACGATGGTGTCCCCCGGCTTGAAGTGCTGCTGGGTGAAGAGGCTGGCCAGGGTGCGGATGAGCAGGTCATCCACGTCCTCGAAGCCCCGCAGCAGCGGCAGCTTGAGCAGCTCCTGGGGGATGACCTCCACCTTGACGCCGATGTTGCTGAAGTTCAGGCGGTCGTCGCCCGCGGTGTACGTCAGCCGGCGGTTGACGCGGTACGTGCCGCCCGACACCTGCACCCAGGGCAGCACCCGCAGGAGCCACCGGGGCGAGATGCCCTGCATCATCGGCTGCGTCTTGGTGGTCGTCGCGAGCTGGCGGGCCCCGGCCGTGCTCAGGCTGGTGCCCTCGTGCGCGGCCATGTCCTTGTCTGGATTCGTCATGAAAGCGTCTTCCAGTTCCGTGAGGACGTGGGACTACGAGCGGCCCAGCTCCACGCTCTCCAGGATGCCGAGCGCGTCCGGCGTGAGGACCGCCGCGGAGAAGTACGCGGTGACCAGGTAGCTCATGATGGCCTTCTCGTTGATGCCCATGAACCGGGCGTTGAGGCTGGGCTCGATTTCATCCGGGATGCCCGCCTGGTGCAGGCCGACCACGCCCTGGTTCTTCTCCCCCACGCGCATCAGCATGATGGAGGTGGTGCGCGACTCGCTGATGGGCAGCTTGTTGCAGGTGAACATGGGGATGCCGCGCCACGCGGGCAGCATGTTCCCGTTCACCTCGATGCTGGTGGGGTAGATGCCGCGCTTGTTGCACTCCTGGCCGAACGCGGCGATGGCGCGCGGGTGGGCCAGGAAGAACGACGGCTCCTTCCAGACCGTGGCCAGCAGCTCGTCCATGTCGTCCGGGGTCGGCGCGCCGGAGCGGGTGTGGATGCGCTGCTTGAGGTCGGCGTTGTGCAGCAGGCCGAACTCGCGGTTGTTGATGAGCTCGTGCTCCTTGCGCTCCTTCAGCGCCTCGACGGTCAGCCGCAGCTGCTGCTGGGTCTGGTTCATCGGGTCGTTGAAGAGGTCCGCGACGCGCGTGTGGATCTGCAGGACGGTCTGCGCGACGGACAGCTCGAACTCGCGGGGGTGCGTCTCGTAGTCCACGTAGGTGCCGGGCAGCACGGGCTCGCCGTGGTGGCCCGCGGCCAGCTCGATGGCCTTCTGGCCGGAGGTGTCCTGCTTCTTCCTGGAGCGGGCCTTGAAGTCCTCGAGGTGCTTCTGGAGCGACGGCACCTGCGCCACCACCGCCTCGAAGGCGGACTGCTGGAGGATGAGCGCGATGACGGGCGTCACGGCCTTCGCGGTGAACTGCCAGTAGTCCTGCGACTCCAGCAGCGCCTGGTAGCTGTAGTGGTCGCCGTCCGCCAGCGTCTCCAGCACCAGCGGCTCACCGTACTTGCCGGTGCCGATGCGGTTCACCTTGCCGTGGGCGATGAGGACGATGGAGTCCGCCTCCTTGCCGGCCTCGGTGATGACCTCCCCGGCCTTGTACTCCTTCTGCACGAAGCGGTTGGCCAGCGCGGTCAGCGCCTCCACGTCCTCGTAGCCGCGCAGCAGGGGCAGCTCGCCCAGCTCCTGCGGGATGACCTGCACCTTGGCGCCGGTGCTGGTGAAGGTGACGCGGCCGTCGCCCACCGCGTACGTCATGCGGCGGTTGACGCGGTACGTGCCGCCGGACACCTGCACCCACGGCAGCAGCTTGAGCAGCCACCGCGAGGAGATGCCCTGCATCTGCGGCTCGGACTTGGTCGTCGTCGCCAGCTGGCGGGCCGCCAGGGTTCCAAGGCTCAGGTTGTTGTCGTCGTGCTTCTTCGGGTCGTTCGACATGGGTCACCCTTCAGGTTTGGGAATCAGGAAGTCTGCGCGCTGCTGTTGGAACTCAGGACCTGCCGCCGCGGAACAGCTCGGCGACGCGCGTCGCGGACATGCCCAGGCCGGAGAGGTTGCCGGTCTTGAGCTTGGGCGTCGCCGCGTCGATGAGCTCGAACTCCTTGTAGCGGTCCACCGCCGCGTGCCACCGGGGGATGCCCGCCATCCACTGCTGGAGCTGCTCCACGTACTTGTTCAGCTTCTCTTGCGCCTTCGCATCCAGGTCGAAGGTGCGGATGACCACCGGCAGCTCGGTGGCCACCAGGTGCTCGAACTGCTTCATGCGCGCGGTCATCAAGTCGTTGACCACGAGCACCGCCGCGTCCTTGTCCAGGTCCAGGAACTTCTGGACCACGAGCACGCAGTTGTTGAGCTCGCCCTCGAACTCAATCTCCTTCTGGTAGGAGAAGATGTCGTTGACGAAGCAGGCGTAGTCCGCCGCGGAGTTCTCCAGCCCGCGCAGCGTGCGGGTGTTGAAGACGTCCTCCGGCACGGCATCCCCCTTGGAGAGCCGCGACAGGCTCATGGTGAGGTCGGAGCCGAACGTCTTGCGGCGCATCTCCACGTAGTCCACGGGGTCCGGCACGCGGTTGAGAATCTGGTTGTTCAACTCCCAGACCCAGCTCTCCGTCATGTCCTGGATGGCCTTGCGGAACAGCGTGCGGCCGCGCGGGGTGAGCGGGCCGGCCGTGCGCTTCCACAGGTCCGCCAGGCCCGCCTCCACCGGGTTGGTGGGCACCGCGGGGTTGGGCGCCGCCACGTCGTCCGGCATGAACTGCGTGAGGCGGGCGTTGAACACCTTCGCGCCCGGCATGTCACGCGTGTGCGCGTAGAGGGCGGGGAAGTAGTCGTCCGCGTAGGTGCCCCACACCAGCCAGCACGACGTGAGGTCCAGCTGCTCCGGCGTCGCATCCGGGTGGATGAGCGCGCCGCAGAGGGCCACGTCCGCCACGTCGAACTTGTGGTCGTCCCAGATGTAGAGCCCCACGCCGGGCAGCGAGTCCAGCATGCCCATGCGGCGCGCCCAGTCCTTGGAGTTCCTGCGCGCGCGCTCCAGGTGGGGGCTGAGGTACGTGCTGTACGGCATGTAGAACTCCGGCAGCTTCACCGGGCCCACGTGCTGGCGGGGGACGTGGCTGAAGGACTTCGCGCGGGGCCCCAGGCCCAGCGCGCCGCCCGTCAGCGGCAGGCGCAGGGCGGAGGTGCCCAGGCCGGCAGGCAGCGGGAGGGAGAACTCCGCGCGGCGCTCCGTGTTCTTGTTCATGTAGCGGTTGGAGCGCATGTGCCACTCGTGACCGCCGGACTGCCAGTCCTGGAGGCCGCGCAGGTACGTGAGCACCTGGCCCTGCTCCACCGGGTTGAGGCCGTACTCCGCGAAGAGCCAGGGCAGCTCCGTGGCGGCGGTGGTCTCGAACTGCTGGAGCCGGGACGTCAGCAAGTCGTTGACTAGGTCGGCCGCGCGCTGGGTGTCGCAGTCGAGGAACTTCTCCACCACCAGCACGCCGTTGGAGAGCTCACCCTCCTCCAGGATTTCGCGCTCGTAGGAGAACAGGTCATTGCGCAGGTGGACCGCGTCGGAGAACGTGTCCTTGAAGACGCGCAGGGGCCGGCTCTTCACGACGCGGGCGGGAATCTCCGCGGCGACGGCGTGCTCCACCAGGTCCGAGGACCAGGGCGCGCCACCGACCTTGCGGCGCATCTCGATGTACTCGATGGGGTTGGAGATGCGCGCTTCGCTGATGTTGACGATTTCCCACATCGACTCGTCGAGCAGGTGCTTCGTGTTCTCGAAGAAGCGCCGGCGCCAGTCCATGGACATGGTGGGCACGGTGCGCTTCCACAAATCCCACAGCCCGCGCTCCACCGCGTTGGTGGGCTCCGGCGGCGTCTGGGACATGTCCAGCGGCATGAACAGCGGCAGCCGGTCCAGGTAGGCCTGGCCGCCCACGATGTCGCGCGGATACTTGTAGACCTCCAGGAAGTGGTCGTCGAAGTAGAAGACCCAGACGTACCAGTCCGTGATGAGGTCCAGCTCCGGGCCCGGCGCCTCCGGGTGCGTGTAGGCGCAGAGCAGCGCGAAGTCCATGCCGTCGAAGCGGCGCTCGGACCAGATTTCGCGGTCCGTCCCGTCACGCGGCGGGCCCAGGATGCCCATCTCGTACGACCACGCCTTGGTGTGGGCGCGGGCTGCCTCGAGGTTCGGATTCAGGCGTGCCGGCCAGGGAACGTAGAACTCCGGGAGCTGGAATGGTTGCTTCTGCCGCGCCTTGGACATGCGTGCCCCTCGTCGAATCCACGGGGGCTTCTACTGTCATCCAATTACCAACTCCACGTCTGACGGGATGCGCCTGAGAAACTGCATAATCCGGTCAATAAGGGTTGGCAGTGAGGGGGAGGTGGCACCCACGGCCCGTTCGACGGGGCTGTAGAAAAGCGGCCCCACAGGGTCAACCCGCTCACGGATGCGAGCGGCCCGAGTTCCTCAGTCTCGCAGAACTCACGAGAAGTCCGTGGGAGGCGGGCACCGTCGCCGCGGCGGGATGCGGAGTGGCCAGTCCCAGCTTGAACAGCAGCCGCAGCGCCAGACCGCCCACGTCGAGCTGCCACGGCCCGCGCCCGAGCATCGGCGAGCGCGGGTTGGCGTGGTGGTTGTTGTGCCAGCCCTCGCCCAGCGCCCACAGCCCCACCCACCACACGTTGCGGCTCTCATCGGGCGAGTCGTACGCGCGGAACCCGAGCCTGCCCGCGTGGCACACCGAGTTCACCGCGTACTGGGCGTGCATCCAGAGCTTGAGCGGCAGGTACAGCACGCACGGCGCCGCCTGCCAGCCCCACACCGCGACGATGAGCGCCAGGAGGAGCGCGTGCGGAACGTACCGGTACCGCAGGAGCCAGAGGTAGTAGCGGTCCTGGGCGAGGTCGCGGCAGTAGGTCTTGTAGGCCTCCCGGTCCGTCGACAGGTCATCCACCACCCAACCGAGGTAGCTGTACCAGAAGCCCCTCCGCGGAGTATGCGGGTCCCGCTCCTTGTCGGCGTGCCCGTGGTGGATGCGGTGGTTCGCCACCCACTCGAGCGGGCTGCTCTGCAGGGACAGCATGGCGGCCGTGACCAGCGCGTACTCCAGCCAGCGGGGGCAATCGAAGGAGCGATGGGTCAGCTTCCGATGGAGACCCAGGGTCGTCCCCAGCCCGACCAGCAGGAAGACGCCGAAGCCCGCGAGCACCTGGTCCAGGCGCCACGGGAGCACGAACGCCGCGAGCGCCAGCCCGTGGTAGACCCCCAGGGTCAGCCCGACGAGCGGGTTCATCCGAACAGGTCTCGCGGCCAGGCTGGACGTCTGCATGATGCCTCCACCGTCGGGCGCGGGGCGCCCCACGCGAGACCGGGGACCTTACAGCGCCTGACCCAGCTACGGGTAGCGCGTGCGTAACAGCAGTGCGCATGGGAGGAACCGGGGCCCTGTTGCTCAGTGCCTCGGCAGCTCCACGGTGAAGGTGGAGCCCTCGTTCGGGCGGCTCCGCACGCTCACGCAGCCCTGCATCGCCTCCACCAGCTGGCGGGTGAGCCACAGCCCCAGGCCGAGCCCGCCGTAGTGGCGCCCCGAGGCCGCGCGCTCGAAGCGCCCGAAGATGCGCTCCTGCGCCTCCTCCGCGATGCCGATGCCCTCGTCGCGCACCTGCAGCCGCGCCACCGCCGGCGTGCCCACCACTCGCACCTCCACGGGGCGGTCGCGCCCGTAGCGCAGCGCATTGGTGACCAGGTTCGTCAGCACCTGCTCGAGGCGCAGCCGGTCCCAGAGGCCCACCACCGGCAGTGGGGCGTACAGCCGCAGGCGCGCGGCTCCTTCCGCTGTCTCCGAGAGCCGCTCCACCAGGTCCTCCGCGAGCTGGCGCAGGTCCACCTCCTCGGGCTGCAGCTCCAGCTTCCCGCTCGTCAGCCGCGACACATCCAGCAGCCCGTTCACCAGCGCCTCGAGCCGGACCACCTGGCGCTTGAGGCTCTCCACCTTCTTCATCATCCGCGCTTCGGGTACGCGCAGCTCGGGCGGGGCCTGAAAGGCGCGCAGCAGGCTGGTCGCCTGCAGCGAGAGCGTGGTCAGGGGGGTGCGCAGCTCGTGGCTCGCGATGGAGAGGAACTCGTCGCGCGTCTTCACCGCCTCCTGCAGCGCCTGCTCCGTGCGACGCTGCTCGGTGATGTCGCGGGTGATGAGCACCGCGCCGGCGAGCCGGCCGTCCGGATGGTGCAGCGGGGTGGCGGTGCCGTTGAGCAGGCGGATGCTGCCGTCGCGGCGGCGCACCGCCCATTCGCTGTCGCGCACCTGCTCGCCAGCGAGCGCGCGAGCGAGCGGGGCGTCCCCGGTGGGCATCGGGTCACCCGAGGCCGTGGCGAAGCCCAGCACTTCCGGCCAGCGGGTGTGGAAGAGGGTGCTGCGCGACACGCCGTGCTGGCGCTCGGCCTCCGGGTTGAAGAGCTGCAGGACACCGTGCTCGTCCGCCACGATGAAGCCGTCGCTGCTCTGCGCCACCAGCAGCCGGGTGAGCTCCTCCTGCACCTGCTCCGAGTCGGCCCGTACCAGCTCGCGGCGTGCGAGCTCCGCCGCGCTCCGCTTGAGCTCCATCTGCGCGGACACCTGGCGCGCGAGCGCGCGCAGCGCCTCGCGCTGGCCCGGGGTGAGTGCGCGCGGGACGTAGTCCAGCACGCACAGCGTGCCCACTACCGTGCCCTCCCGGCTGCGAAGGGGGAAGCCCGCGTAGAAGCGGACGAAGGGTGGGTGCACCACGTAGCGGTTGTGCGCGAAGCGCGCGTCCAGGAGGGCGTCCGGGACGGTGACCTCCGCGTCGTTCGCCAGCACGTAGGTGCAGAAGGAGTCGGCCCGCTCCACGCTGAGCAGGTCCACGCCCACGCGCCCCTTGAACCACTCCCGGTTCTCCTCCATCACCGAGACGATGCCGATGGGCATGTTGCACAGCTGCGCGGCGAGCGCGGCGGCGTCCTCGAACGCCTGCTCCGGTCCGTGGCCGAGCCTCGCGAAGCTGCGCAGCACGCGTAGCCGCTCCTGCTCATTCTCGGGGACCGGGTACATGGGCCCTCCCTGAGGCCGGCGTCAGGAGAAAGGTGGGGATGGCCCGCGAGCACGGAAGGACCCCGCACAGCGGGCGCTCCGAGCACTACTACCCGATAGTCAGGCAGGCCGGACGAGCGCCTGCCGTCTGTCCGCACGCGCCAGGCAGCAGGCGATGCGGCTGCGCGGGGAGACGGTGGTGGCGAGCGCCGGGCGCCTCCTGGCCGTGGGCGCGGGGGAGATGCACTGCGGCGCCGCGGCAGACCTGCGGGCGGGCTGGAGCTACCGCATCCTCTACGTGGCCCCGGCGCCGCTCGCCGAGGCGGGGACGCGCGGGGCGGGGCGGCCGCGCGCGCTGACTCCGCTCAGGTGCGGACCGCCACCACCTCTGTGCATGAACACCGCGGGAAGGCCGTGGGTTCCGGAATCAGGTGATCGCCCGATGCGGTATATGTCCCGCATGAACACGACGGTGGTGTCCCTCGACGAGATCAAGAAGCGTTTCGAAGCGGCGAATGAAGCGCAGATGTTCGGTTGGTTCACCGATCAGCTCGGTTACATTCAGGAACGCGCCGAGAAGAAGCAGAAGCCCACCGAGCTTCACCTCGCGAAAGGTCCGATTCACCTCGACACGCTCAAGCCGAACTCGCCGTGGATTCTGGTCATCGACGGAGATCTCGACGTCAGCGGCGACATCGATCTCTCGACCCAGCCGTACGACATGAGCCTCTTCGTCGTCTTCGGCAACGTGCGCGCCAGGAACTTCCGCTACAGCGGGAGCGCGTGCTGCTTCGTGTCGAAGTCACTCGAGCTCAGCGGCGGTTGCTTCGGAGATCACGGCGACGAATCGGCGGAGCTGCACTGCGCGAAGCTCACCGCTCGAGTGCTCGTGCTCGACGGACACACCGGCGTGAACGCCGCCGAGCTCGACACGGTCGTGTTCGCGAGCGAAGGCTGGGGGCTGCCGCGCCACTTCACGAACAACGACAACGCCGCCGACTTCTTCGTGGTCGACGTACTCACCGACGATGGCATTCATGAAGAAGAAGTCTGGAATCTGATGACGAGCGGTCGCGACCCGTTCCTCCCCGGCGCCTACGAGAAGCTGCGCGCGCGAGTGGTCGACGGGAAGGCGCGGCAGAAGCCTCAGTAGGTCTCGCGGCGCAGCAGGCCGTCGTCGGCGAACTCAAGGTCTTCGAGGGCGACGCCCCGGCCAGCGACAGGCTCCTCAAACCGGAGGTGAGCTCGGCTCTCCAGCGCCACTCAGCGCGCGGGCAGCTCGCGGAAGGTGATGCCGTCCAGCCCCAGCCGACGCACGGCCTCCATGAAGCGCTCGGTACCCACAATCACCGTTGCGTAGTTCCCCACTCGGAACACGTCCAGGCCTGGGGGCAGGGATGCCACATCCAGGAGGGGTTCATCCGGCAGCCGGAAGTACACCCGGCCACAGGTTACGCACGGTGGCGGCACATCCGGCGGGATGCAGTCCGGATGCAGCCGGCCATGCGGTTCAATCTGGAGCTCAAGCAGTTGCGGCGGGTCCTTCTTCCGGAACCGCAGCTCCGTCCCGCACCCCAGCAGTCCCCTCACGCCTTCCGCCTGGAGTCTCTCCAGCGCATCCAGGTGCACCAGCCACAGGATGTCACCCTGTGATGTGAACGGGCCGAACTTCCCGGAGGCCGTGCCAACCAACGGCCCAAAGCTTGTGCCGGGGGGCAGCTTCGCGTTTGGAGGGGCCAGAGGACGCACCAGTTCCCGAAGTCGCTCGAACTCCGCGACAGTGACCGGCCTCGAGCGGAAATTCTCCTGCTCCGAAAGTTGTGACAGGTCCACTCCCGGATACTGGTGTCCTGCACTCCCCCACGTAGCTCCGCATGTGTCGCACTTCACGCCGGGCAGGTGCCACCTATGTGCGGCGTCGAAGTCTCCTTTGAAGCGCGCCCACATCGTCCTGTCCCGCGTGAGTTCAAAAAAACGGGTCATCTGCTCTGGGATCCTCAGGCGCCTGGACGGGAGTAGTAGGGCTGAATGGGGCCGCCGATGAGCTCGAAATGATGGATGAGCTCCCCCGCGTGCTTGTAGATCTCCGCTGGCGAGAGAGTCTCGTTCTTTCGCCTGACCCCGCGCCAGGCTTCGTTCCAGAGACCTCCCGAGGGTCCTCCATCATGAATCCGCCTGTGCATGTCGCGCGGAATCGGAAGGGTGTAGTCGTGGATTTTGCCCCCCCCCTCGCCTCGAACCACTCCGCCAGGTCTCGGGCCTGGGGGAAGATGTGGTGCTTCTCGAAGCGGCTGGGCGGGAGCCGGTGTGACGGGGGGATGAATCGCTCGGGGCCGCCGTTCCAGTTGGGGAACACCATGACGGCGCCACCGGGCAGTTTCCCCGCGCCGCCCCAATTCCTCCGCGGGCCACTGCCCGGCGCCGCCGGAGGAGGGCGCGCCCCCGGGAAGCGCGCCAGCTCGACGTCGCTGGGCATGTCCTCGCAGCCGTAGAAGCCGCAGGCGTCGCCCAGGCACACGAGGGTGACGCACGAGTCCTCCTCGGGGTCGTCGCACTCCACCGCAGCCTCGTCCCACGCCTGCTGCAAGGGTGCGCGAGGAGTCGTGGAGCAGCCCAGCAACGGCACGGCCAGTAGCGAAAGCCACAAAACGTGTAGAGTTCGCATGGTCGGCGAACCCTACCAATTTGCCATGCTCTTCGACGCGAGCACCTCCAGCACCCTGTCCAGCTTCGCGTTCGTGTCCCGCCGCTGCGCCTCGGGCAACTCAGGCTTCCCGCCGCTGGCGGCGTTGTGAAGCAGGACGCAACAGGTAGCGGCGAGCGTCACGCGCAACGTGAGCCTGCGGGAGCTCGCGGCGGCCGCGCGCCTCAGCCCCTGGCATCTGGTGCGAGCCTTCCGCGACCAGCTCGGGCAGACGCCCCAGGTGTACCTGCGCAGCCTGCGCGTGCGCGAGGCACAGCGGCAGCTCGTCGCCGGGCTGCCGCTCGCCGAGGTGGCGCTGGCGTGCGGCTTCGCCGACCAGAGCCACCTCACCAAGCAGTTCACCCGCACGCTCGGCATCACGCCGGGCGACTACCGCACCGCCGTGCGCGCGGGGCGGGGCGGCCGCGCGCGCTGACTCGATTCTTCTTGGAGTTCTCCGCCACTGGCAGTGAACTCACGCTTCCTCAACCCTGGGAGCGTGCAATGAATCGTCAGACGTGGAGCGGAGCCGTCGTGGTGGCCTTGCTGCTGACTGGCTGTGGTGGCGGCATGGAGTCCCAGACCCCGGAGGGCGCACAGCCCACGGAGTCCGCTGTCCATCAGTCGCTCTCCGACCCCTGGTACTGCGACCCCGCCGAATGGTGCCACGTCAGCGAGGACATCTTGGAATGTCCTCCGGGCGCCCCCTATGGGACGGCCTATGCGTGGCCCACGCAGGCGGGCGGCTACTGCACCCAGCGCTTCGCGTGCGGCGCCAACTTCCCCTTCTGCCCCGTCCCCATCGAGCCCTGACCTGGATTACTGTCGCCATGCAGTGGCATCAACCCCTCCCCTCATGGAGGTACTACAGCGGCGCCTGTCCGAGGCATCCCCAGACCTGAGCCGAGCCACGGCACTGACCTGCGGAAAAGAGAGACCTCCGCCACTTTCGCGGAGGTCTCGTGTGCAGGCAGGCCAAGCGAAATCTCTACGTGTGTCTGCTGTCCTGTTGGCTGTGCGCGTGAGAGTCCGTCCACCGAGAGGGCAAACTCAATGGCCCCCTCAAACGGGGCGTTGGCGAAACGCGCGCGGTGATTTTCCGTACCACCGCTTGAAGGCCCTGCTGAAGGCACTGACCTCGGAGAAGCCGAGCAGGAAGGCCAGGTCCGACACGCTGGCCCTCGGGTCCATGAGGTGTTGGCGCGCGGCTGTTCGCCGGACATCATCGATCAGCTCGCGGAAGGAGATTCGTTCTTCATCGAGTCGCCGTCGCAGCGTCCGTTCCGTCGTCCCCAGCCGCCGGGCGACGGCGGCCATGCGAGGCTCCCCCTCGCTGAGCAGCTCGAGGATGGAGGTGCGCACGCGGTCGGTGAACGTCTGGCTCGCACGCAAGGTGCGCAACTGGGCGGTCGCGTAGCGCTCGAAGAATGACCCCATGGGAGTCTTCGTCCCGGCGGGAGCGCGGTCGAGCACGCCGGTTGGGACGACCAGCCCATCCCAATCCGCACCGAACCGGACCACCCGGAAGAACCGACGGTGCGCGGCCGCGGGACGCGGTGCGGGATGATGGAAGGCCACCTCGACCGGATCGAAATCGAGGCCGCTCGCCAATCGAATCACGTGGAGGATGCTCGCGATCGAGTTCTCGTTCATCACACGCATTCCGAGGCCGGGCTCTCGGGCTCGGACGAACTCGAGCCGCAGCCCGTCGCGATCTTCTGACAGCTGGATGCGCGCGGTGTCGGCCAGCAGCGCGTAGTAGCGCATCGCACGGTGGATTCCCTCGCGGACGCTCGTGGAGGTAATCGCCGCGAAGCCGACCACGCCAAGGTCGCCCGGGGAGATCATCTCCGCGAACTGGATGGGCACCGAGGGGTCGGCGAGCGTGCGGACCACGTGCTCCCAGTACTGTAACGCCGGGCCGAACGAGAGCCTGGCGTCAGGATCCGCCAGGGTGCGACGGTTGGTCTGCATCAACCGCAGGATGTCGCTCTCCCCGAAACCGCGGGAGAGCGCGAAGCCCAGCATCTGATGGCCGAGCGCCGTTCCATAGGTGCCGCGCAGAAGGGAGTCATCCATCGCGTGAGCGAAAAGACTCCCAGACGTCGCGCAGTGCGTCAAGGCACCGGCACGCGCGCGATTCCCTGGCCGTGCAGTGTTCCCAGATAGAGCCACGACGCGTGGGGAACGGCGCTGCTGAGTGCGAACAAGCCCCCGGTGGCGTCGTGGAAGCTGCGCACCAGGGTGCCCTGGGAATCATGCACGGTCACCAGCACGTGCGAATCCACAGGGAAGCCGGCGACGAGCTGCTCGTACGTGTAATTCCGGAGGAGCGCGCGCCGCTGCTCCGCGCTCCCGGAGAGCTGGTCGAGCTGCTGGGTGCGCAGGTAGCCGGTCGTCCAGAGCCGGCCCTGCTCATCGAGCGTGATGTTGTCGGGCGTGACGGGAAGGTTTTCGGCGAAGGGCTCGGTGGTTCCGGCGCGCTCGCCCGCGAGCCAGTGCCGGAACACCCGACCCCGGAAGGTCTCCGCGATCAGCACCGCGCTCTCGTCGGGAGTCACCGCGATTCCGTTGGCGAAGTAGATTCCGTCCACGACCACGCGGACCGCTCCGGTCGACGGCTCGTATGCCACCACGCGGCCATGGGGCATTCCCTCGAGGAAGTCGTAGGGCCAGGCACTGTCGTACCGGGTACTGGCGTCGGTGACATAGACGGTTCCATCGGCGGCGACCGCGAGCTCGTCGGCGTACTCGAGCAACGTCCCATCGACCCGATCCGCCAGGGTGCGTACGACGCCTTCGGGACTGATGCCAACAAGACCGCGCACTCCGGCAGCGACCAGCAGGTTGCCGCACGTATCGAAGGCAAGTCCCAGGGGACGTGCGTCTGGCAGCGTTGCCAGCGCGGTGAACGAAGTCGGACGGCCTTCGGCATCGACGGTTGCTCGCCAGACGGTTCCATCCGCGGTTCCGGTGTACAGCGTGCCGTGCGAGTCGAACACGATGTCTTCCGCGCCTCGCAACTGCGTGGTCCCGAAGCGCTCAGCGCCTTCCAGCGCGTTGTTCACGGAGAGAGGCCCCTCGTACGCGGGTGGGGCAGGGGTCGTCCAGGCGGTCACCTCCGTTGGCGGTGCGATCGCGCGTTGCGAACGCGCGGGCGAGGCGTCCCGAGCGGCGAAGGGATGGCACTGTGTCAGCGACGGCGCGGTGTCTTCCTCCACCTCCGGCTCCGAACTGTTGCAGCCCAGGGTCATCAACGTCGTCACGGCGAATCGGCCCAGCAGGTTGAGCGTCTTCATGTCGAGCTTCCTCCTGCCGTCATAGGTAGACGGTTCGAGGTTCGCCGACTTGACTTCAGCGGCCAGTGACTTGACCCCTGGACGGGTCGTCGGCGCGTATCGAACGCGCTCGGTCAACGGCGTCGTCTGGGTTGGGTACCACCGGGAGCCGGGGCGGCTCGCGCGCCCGCGTGCGTTGCTGGACGCGACACTCGCCCGGCTTGGGTGCTGAGTCCGGTCATGCTTTGACTATGCACTCCGGAGGTTGAGAGCGCTCCCGAGGACGAGGCTCGACCGCACCCATGCCGTTTCTGCTGACCCTGCCGGATGGCCGTCACGTCGCACTGGAGAAGCCCGTGGTGTCCCTGGGCACGGACCCCGCCTGTGACATCATTCTCCAGGTGCCCGGAGTGAAGGCCAGCCATGCCTTGCTCTTCCGCGACGAGCGTGGCTGGTCGGTGTCCGCCGCCGGCAAGGGCTGTGACGTGCGCGTGCGAGGCAAGCGCGTGGAGCTGGCCCCGCTGGCACCGGGAGACGCCTTCGTCGTGGGCAAGGCCACACTCACCCTGGGCTTCTCCGAGGACGCCCCGGAGGTGTCGAAGCCGGGCTCCGAGACGGCGCCCCATGGACAGCTCGTGGCCGTGCTGACGGGCTTCGCCTCGCGGCTGCTCGCGCAGCGCCCGTCCACGGAGTTGCTGGAAGTGACGATGCGCGGGCTCGCGGAGGTGACGGGCGCGGACGTGGGCTTCCTCGTGTCGGCGGAAGGGGAGCGGCGCCAGGTGCTGTGCGCCACCGGCCCGGTGCCGGAGGCGGCGGTGGTGGACAGTCTGGTGAATCAGGTGGTGGCCTCGGGAGCGCCCGTGTGGGTGCCCGACGTGGCCGCGGACGCGGCGCTGGCAGGAGCACCCAGCGTCGTGGCGCTGCGTCTCACCTCCGCCCTGGTGCTTCCCCTGCGCGCCGGGGCAGCACCCCGCTGCGCCGTGTATCTGGGCCGGCGCATGGGGCGCACTCCGTTCTCCGCCGCGCACCTGGAAGAGGCCATGGCCCTCTCCTCGCTGGCCTCGCTGCTGCTGGCCACCTCGCACGAGCTGACGGAGCTGCGCGCGCAGGTGGACAACCTCACCCAGCGCATCTCCGCGGCCACCTTCGAGGGACTCATCGGCGAGTCCCCTGCCATGCGCGAGCTCTACCGACAGGTGGAGCGCCTGGGGCCCACGTCCCTCCACGTGCTCATCCAGGGCGAGACGGGCACGGGCAAGGAAGAGGTCGCCCGGGCGCTGCACCGCCGCAGCGGACGGCGCGGGCGACTGGTGGCCATCAACTGCGCGGCGCTGCCCGAGTCCCTCATCGAGCGGGAGCTGTTCGGCCATGTGCGCGGCGCCTTCTCGGGCGCGGGGGCGGACAGGGCCGGGCTGGTGGAGGCGGCGGACGGCGGCACGCTCTTCCTCGACGAAATCGGGGACATGCCCTTCGCCCTCCAGTCGCGGCTGCTGCGCGTGGTCCAGGAGCGCGAGGTGACGCGGCTGGGCGAGAGCCGCCCGCGCAAGGTCGACATGCGCGTTCTCTCCGCCACGCACCAGCCCCTCAAGGCTCGCGTCGCCCAGGGCACCTTTCGCGAGGACCTGCTCTATCGGCTGGACGAGGTCCGCGTCGAGGTGCCCCCATTGCGCGAGCGGGGCGACGACGTGCTGCTCATCGCCCACCACGTGCTGAAGCAGGAGGGCCGGCGCGCGAAGGGCTTCACCCAGAAGGCCACCGAGGCCCTGCGGGGCCACCCCTTCCCGGGCAACGTGCGCGAGCTGGTGTCGCGGGTGCGGCGCGCGGCCATCCTCGCCCCGGGAGAGCTCCTCGGCGTCGAGGACCTGGAGCTGGGCGCGGACTCGACGCCCCTGGTCCCCCTGGATGCGGCTCGCGATGCCTTCGTGCAGCGCTATGTGCGCGAGGCCATCGCTCGCAACGGTGGGAGCAAGAAAGAGGCGGCGCAGGCCCTTGGAATCGGGCTGCGCTCGGTGTTCCGATACCTGGGCGAAGAGGAGTGACGGCCACGCGCTCCGACGCAGCGGGACTGTCCTTCCGCCCGTGGCCTGGAGTACTCCTGGCCTTCCCATGCGCCCGCACTTCCTGTCATTTCTCGCGCCGCTCGCGCTCCTGACGGTGCTCGGGTGTCCGCTCGACATCCAGGTCCGGTCCGAGGACGCGGCGGACGCGGGCTGTCAGGGAGACACCTGCGTGCGGGCGTGTACCGGCGACTTCGAGTGTCCGGAAGGGCAGCGGTGTGACGCCTTCTACGAGGAGTGTGAGTCCGGGCCTCGACTCACGCAGGTGTGCTCCGGCGTGGCCTCCTGCCCGGCCTTCGCCAGCTGCGAGGACGGCCGCTGTGAGCTGCGCTGCTCGTATGGCTGCCCGCCAGGCTACCGGTGTGACCCGGAGTCGGTGTGCGTCGAGGAGTGCACCGCGGGGCAGCCGGAGACGCTGGGGAACTTCTGCGAGTCCTCGCTGGACTGCACCCGTTGTGGCTTCTGCGTGGACGCGGGCGGCGCGAAGAAGTGCCACCGGCCCTGCACGTCCGACTCGGATTGTCCCGGCGGCCCGTCCGGCGCATGCCAGCCGGTGCCAGGAGGCAGCCTTCGCGTCTGCCGGTTGTCGTGAGCCCCCGACAATTGCCCGCCTGGGGCGGCGTCTCTAGACTGCGCTCGCGATGAAGGACGAACTGCTGGCCGGCCGCTACCAGTTGGAGCAGGAACTGGGGCGTGGAGGCATGGCCACGGTCTTCCTGGCCACGGACCTGCGGCTGGCGCGCCGGGTGGCGGTGAAGGTGATGCACCCGGGCGAGGACGGACGCCGCGCCGAGCGCTTCCGCCGCGAAGCCGAACTGGCGGCCTCGCTCAAGCATCCCAATGTGCTGGAGGTCCACGACTTCGGCGAGGACGCGGTGCGCGGCCCCTTCCTCGTGTGTGAATGGGTGCAGGGCGAGAGCCTGCGCGAGCTGGCGCGGAGGCTCGCTCCCGTGCCGGCCGAAGTGGCGGTGTTGCTGGGCTGGGAGCTTGCCCGGGCGCTGGAGGCCGCGCACGCGCGCGGCGTGGTGCACCGTGACGTGAAGCCGGAGAACGTGCTGGTGTCGAAGGGCGGCCCGCTGAAGCTGGCGGACTTCGGCATCGCCGCACTGGCTGACCAGGAGCGGCTGACGAGCACCGGCTCAATCACAGGCTCGCTGGCGTACATGGCGCCCGAGCGCATCGACACCGGCGCCTGGTCTCCCGCGTCGGATGTCTACGCGGTGGGCGTCATCCTCTTCGAGCTGTGCACGGGCACGACGCCACATGCCGGGAAGGGGAGCGCCCACCTCGCAGTCTCCGTGATGACGCGGGACGCGCCGCCACTGTCCGAGAGCGCTCCAGGGACCCCGGAGCCGCTCGCCGCGCTGGTGGACCGGTGCCTTGCCCGCGACGCGCGTGATCGGCCGTCGGATGGCGCGGAACTGGCCGCGTGTCTGGAGGCGACGGTGGTGCGGCTCGTGGGGCCTCCCGCCGAGGCGTCGCGACACTTCTTCCTGGACCCGGAGGCGTCTGCCGCGCGCTGGAGTGAGGCCCGGTTCCAGCGACTGCTGGGGGAAGGGCGCGCGCTGCTGTCGGCAGGAGAGGGCGCGAGGGCCGCGAGGCTGCTCAACGAGGCCCTCGCGCTGAGGCCCGCGTCCCCCGAAGTCCTGGCGCTCCTGCGCGCACGCCCGAGCGTGGGGCGGGCAAAGGTCTTCGGTGGAAGCGCTGTCCTGGTGGGCCTCGTGGGCGTCATGGGCTGGGGCGCGTGGAAGGTGTCGTTACGGCACTCGCCTGAAAGCGCCAGCTCCGCGGTCGCGTCGCTGCCGGCCTCTCCGCTCGTGCCGACACCTGCACCTGAAGCACGCCCTCACGTCGAAGGCCAGGCTTCGGTGTCCGCGCGCCCACTTCGCGGCGCGACGGTGTCGGGGACCGGAGCGCCAGCACGCTCCGGCGCTCAGCCTTCTGCGCCCGCCCGTCTGCGTACACCGCCGGTCTCGCTACCACCCGAAGCAACTCCCACCGGGACACAGGAACACACGACACCGAGCCCGCCGCGCGCCGAAGCGCCTCCTGCCGAGGCACAGGGCTACGCGACGCTGACGGTGATGACGCGCCCCTGGGCCGAGGTGTTCGTGGACGGCCAGAGCCGGGGCTACACGCCGCGCGTGCGCGAGGTGCGCCTGTCGCCCGGCACGCACCGGCTGCGTTTCGACAACCCGCTGTGTGACGTGGTGGAGGAGGTCATCGACGTCGCCGCTGGCGAAGCCGTGTCCCGTGAAGTCGTCCTCCAGGTGCGCAAGGCGGACGTCACCATCATCGCACCTGCGGGGGCCCGCCTCTTCATCGACGGCGTCGAGGTGGGCGTCGCCCCGCTGCCAGGGCCCGTGAGTGTCACCCACGGCGAGCATGTCCTGTCGGCCCGGGGACCCGGAGGCGACGTCCTGCGACAGGACTTCGAAGCCGTCGCGGGCGAGCGGACCGAAGTGGTCCTGGGGAGCAGGCGATGACGGGAATCCTGCTGGCGTTCGTCCTGGCGGCAGCTCCGCTGGAGCCCGCTCGCGAGGCGTATCAGTCCGGCGAGCTGTCGCGTGCGCGGAGCGCGCTGGAAGCCTTGCTCCAGCCCCTCCAGTTGACGGACCCGGCCCAGGAAGCCGAAGCCCGCCTGCTGCTGGCCGCCACGTACCACGCGCAGGAGGACCTGGAGGGCGCGGAGCGCGAGGTGGTGCGGGGGCTCGCGGTGGACTCCGACGCGAAGCTGGATCCACTGGTGTATCCGCCAGACTTCATCGCCTATGTCGAGCGAGTCCACGCCCTGCATCGGCAGCGCATCTCCGAGCTGGCCGCCCAGCGTCGGACGCCCGACCTCCTGCCACCTCCATCCACCATGCCCGCACCTTCCGCCGCGGACCGTGCGCTCCAGTCGGCACACCCGGCCTCGCGGGGCTGGTACCTGGTGCCCTTCGGCGTGGGCCACCTGGTGCACGGTCGTCGCACGAAGGGCACCTTCCTGGCCGTGACGCAGGGGGCGTCCTTCGCGGTGTCCGCGGCCTCGCTGGGAGCAGCCCTCGCGCTGCGCGGCCCCGACGGCAAGTACAGCGCCGGGGACGCGAGCGTGGCCCGAGGGCTCAACCTCTCCTACCTGGTGGGCGCCTATGCCTTCGCGGCGCTCTACGCCTACGGCGTGCTGGACGGCTGGTTCTACACGCCGGAGCCGCTCGCGCCGCGAGGCCTCAAGGCTGCGAAGTCGGCGCGGGAATGACGGTGAAGACCAGCTGCCCGCCGCACGAGCTGTTCTCGAAGCAGCCGGCGCGCATCACGTAGTTCCCGGTGCCGCAGGCCGGCACCCGGAAGCGCAGCTTCGAGCCCGAGCCCTTGCAGTCGTCATCATTGGCGGCCACCTCCAGCCCGTCCGGCCCCAGCAGGCGCAGGTACGTGTCATTCGTCGCGACCGCCGTCGGCAGGCCGCAGGTGCCCATCTCCAGGATCTGCCCGGCCTGGAGGTAGATGGGCGTGTCCTTCGTGCCCTGGTTCGCGGAGTCTGTCCCCGTCGCAGTGTAGACGACGTACTTGTAGTTGGCGGGCAGGCTGGGGCGCTCGCAGACGTAGGGGAAGTACACGTCGCAGGGGATGTCGTTCCAGCCGCCCGCTGGAATCGAGCCCACGGGCGGAGCGTTGTTGACGGCGCAGTGCTCGATGCCCTGGGTGTTGTTGGGCTCGTTCTGGCGCCAGTTGACGTAGCTGCCCGGAGTGCCGTCGGCCCACGTCCAGGTGCCTTCCTGCGAGAGGTCGTTGTAGCCGATGAACGACGCGCGGCCGGCGGGGACCTGCTGCTTCAGCCAGGTGTCTTCGGCGCTGTCATCGATGGTCACCAGCTCGAAGCCCCTGCTCGCGCAGGCCTCGCGCGCCTGGGCCCGGGGCTTCCGCGTCCCGGAGAAGATGTAGTCGTGTCCGTTGAACTGCCCGAGGACCGGCGGGAGGCTCTCGCACACGAAGGTCCGGGTGACTGTGCAAGGCGCGTCGTGCCACCCGCCCAGCGCGTTGAGGAAGAGTCCGCAGTCCTCCCCCTGGCCGTTGTTGGGCTCCCCCGGATTCCAGTGAAGATACGTGGATGGGTCCTCGGACCACTCCCAGACGCCCTCCGTCCCCCGGTCATTGATGCCGAGCCACCACTCCGAGGACGGCGAGGGGAGCTGCGACTTCAGCCACTGCTCCTCCGCCGCGTCATTGAGGGTCACCATGCCGTAGCCCATGTCGGCGCAGGTCTTCTGCGCGTCGGTCCACGTCGCGGTCGTGGTGGAGATGAAATACGTGTGGCCGCCGTAGTAGCTCAGCCCCTGTTGCGCCGTGCCCGACGCCTCCGGGTCGCTCGTCATCGGACCGGCGGCACTCATGTCCTCGGTGCCGCAGCCGCACAGGGTGGCCACGCCCAACAACAGGGCGAAGCCTGACTTCAACCGTGAACGCCTGACCGCGCGGGTTCCATCGCTGCTCATTGTCTGCTCCTGGGTGGGTTCGACCTTCACCGCCGTCGAACGCACCTCCCCAGGGCAAGCCGGGTGCCATGCGCCTTCAGGAGCCCAAAGCCGCGCGATTCCGCGGACTTGGGCTGGAGTCGACCGCTCGGGGCACCCGGGCGAGACGCGGAACGTGCCAGTCCTGGCACGCGCGCGAGGCCCCCAGAGGAGACAGCCGTGTCAGCCCGTCTTTCGCCACTCACCTTCGAGCAGCGAGAACATGACGGTGTCGCGGAAGGACTCGCCGTCGGCGACGTTGTCGCGCAGCACGCCTTCCTGCTGGAAGCCGACGCGGGTGAGCACCCGAATCGACGCGGTGTTGTCCGGGTCCACGTGCGCCTCGATGCGGTGGAGCTTCATCTCCTCGAAGCCGAAGCGGAGCAGCGCGGGCATCAGCTCCTTCATCAAGCCGCGGCCGCACTGGCTGATGCTGACCACGTAGCCCACCTCGGCGCGCCGGTCGGCCTTGCTCCATTGGAAGAGGCCCGCGGTGCCCACGGGCTCGTCGTGGCCGTGCTCGCACAGGATCCAGCGGAAGCCCTCGCCCCGTCTCGCGGACTCCAGGTTCTGCGTCAGCCTCTCCTGCACCGTCGCGATGCCAACGGCCGCGGGGTAGGGGATGTACCGCGAAGTCTCGGGATGGCCGTAGATGAGGGCGAGCGCCCTGGCGTCGTCCAGCGTGGGCTTGCGCAGCCGCAGGCGGTCCGTGCCGAACTCGGGGTAGTTGTCGAAATGGGGGAGCGACATGGCGCCGGACTCTAACGCGCCGTCGATTGCCGCCCCATCCGAAGCGTGAAGGGGACGCGAACCCGCCACCTCCGCGCGAGCGTGGGCCTTCGCGTCTCTCGGGGACGCCGCGCGGCGCCCCGTCACACGGGCGGTGAAGCCGTTCCGCATTCCGGGGACGGTGGCGCGGGAGCGGGCCCGGCGCGGTGGGGCCCTTGTTGCACCGGGCCCGTCGTGGGGATAGGGAGGGGGCTCGTATGTCTGTGACCGCGGAGCTGCTCGAAGCCGTCCAGGAGGAAGCGCGTCCGGACACCTGGTCCGCCGGCATGAGTCTGGCCCGTTCCGGCGCCGTCTCGGTGCAGTCCGTGGGACAGGAAGAGGCCGTGCTGCGGGTGCGCGTCACCGGCCGGCCCGCCCCCCTGACCACCGTGCTCTACCCGGAGGACGACATCTGGGAGTGCGACTGCCGTGGCAAGGTGGACCCCTGCGAGCACGTCGTCGCCGCGGCCCTCATCCTCCACCAGTCCGTCACCCAGCGTGCCCCCGTGTCGCGCGCTCCCACCCAGGCCGCGCCAGCCCGGCCACCCGTAGCACAGGCCCGACCCGCGCCCGCCCGTCCTGGAGCCGCGCCGAAGCCGGAGCGCATGGTGTACCGCTTCAAGCGCGTGAACGGAGGACTCCAGCTCGAGCGGCTGGTGGTGCGTCCGGACAACACCGCGCGGCTGCTGGCGCGCAGCCTGGCGTCGGTGCTGGCCAACCCCGTGGAGGCGGCGCGCATCCAGGTGGAGCCGTGCGACCTGCTCGCGGACAAGCTGCTCCTGCGGCCCACGAAGGGCGCGCTCCCGCCCGAGCGGCTCGACGCGCTGCTGCGCGTCCTGGAGCCCGCGCGCACCATCATCTTCGAAGGCACCCTGGTGTCCGTCTCCAGCGAGCCCCTCTTCCCGCGCGTCACCGTGGAGGACCGCGGCGAGCAGACGGTGCTCAAGGTGGAGAAGGACCCTCGCGTCACCGAGATGGTGGGCCCGGGGCTGGCGCTGTGCGGGGACACGCTCTGCAAGTTGGGGGAGCAGACCCTCACCGGTCCGTGGCTGGAGAAGCTGCCGCAGGAGCGAGCCTTCTCGCCCGCGCAGATGGGCGACCTCACCGGGAAGGTGCTGCCGGACCTCGCGCGGCGGATGCCGGTGGACGTGAAGAGCCAGCGGCTGCCGCCCATCGACCGCACGCTCAAGCCGCGCATCTCCGTGGAGCTCAACCAGCTGGACTCTGGCCTGTCCGTGCTGCCCACGCTGGTGTACGGCTCGCCGCCCTCGGTGCGCATCGACAACGGGCGCATGGTGTACGTGAAGGGCGCGGTGCCCGTGCGCGACGAGGCCACCGAGCAGAAGCTCATCCACGAGCTGCGCGACGAGCTGAACATGGTGCCCGGCCGGCGCGTGACGGTGCAGGGCAAGGAGGCGGTGCAGCTCGCGGACAAGCTGCGGCGCTGGCGCGGCGGCCTCACCGGCGACGCGGCGGGGGTGGTGAGCCCCAACCTGAAGCTGCGCCCCACGCTCAACGTGGAGGCGGGCGCCACGGAGGCGGGCGTGCCGCGCGTGGGCTTCTCGTTCGACTTCCAGGTGGAGGGCGCGGAGCCCGGCGCCCCGCCCCGGACGGTGGACGCGGCGGCGGTGCTGCGCGCGTGGGAGGAGGGGCTGGGGCTGGTGCCGATTCAGGGCGGAGGGTGGGCGCCGCTGCCCACGGCGTGGCTGAAGTCACATGGCCAGCGCGTGGCGGACCTGCTGGCCTCGCGCGGCTCGGACGGACGGCTCGCCAACCACGCCATTCCCCAGCTCACCGGCCTGTGCGAGGCGCTGGAGCACCCGTCACCGCCGGGGCTGGAGCGGCTGGCGCCCCTGGTGCAGGGCTTCGAGAAGCTGCCGGACGTGCAGCTGCCGAAGGACCTCACCGCCACGCTGCGCCCCTACCAGCTCCAGGGCGTGAGCTGGCTCACCTTCCTGCGGCAGGCGGGCCTGGGCGGCGTGCTCGCCGACGACATGGGCCTGGGCAAGACGCTGCAGACCATCTGCACGCTGGGCCCGGGGACGCTGGTGGTGGCCCCCACGAGCGTGCTCCCCAACTGGGAGGCGGAGGTGAAGCGCTTCCGTCCCTCGCTCAAGGTCTCCGTGTACCACGGCCCCGGCCGCGCGCTGGACGAGGCGGCCGACGTGACGCTCACCACCTACGCGCTGATGCGCCTGGACGCGGCGGTGCTCGGCGCGAAGACGTGGGACACGGTGGTGCTCGACGAGGCCCAGGCCATCAAGAACCCCGACAGCCAGGTGGCGCGCGCCGCGTACGGCCTGCAGGCCAGCTTCCGGGTGGCCCTCAGCGGTACTCCGATTGAGAACCGGCTGGAGGAGCTCTGGAGCCTGATGCACTTCACCAACCAGGGGCTGCTCGGAGGGCGCAAGGAGTTCGAGGAGCGGTGGTCTCGCCCCGTCTCGGACAACCAGAAGGGCGCGGCCGAGAAGCTGCGCACGCGCATCCGCCCCTTCGTGCTGCGCAGGCTCAAGCGCGACGTGGCCCCAGAGCTCCCGCCGCGCACGGACTCCGTGCGGCACGTCACCCTCAGTGAGCGCGAGCGCGCCGTCTATGACGCCGTGTACGCGGCCACCCGCGAGGAGGTCGTGTCCCAGTTGGAGGAGGGCGGCAGCGTGCTGAAGGCGCTGGA
Organism: Pyxidicoccus trucidator; assembly: GCF_010894435.1. Classification (NCBI taxonomy): domain Bacteria; kingdom Pseudomonadati; phylum Myxococcota; class Myxococcia; order Myxococcales; family Myxococcaceae; genus Pyxidicoccus; species Pyxidicoccus trucidator. The sequence continues at coordinate 184,994 of NZ_JAAIXZ010000022.1, forward strand.
GGCGCTGCTGCGGCTGCGTCAGGCGGCGTGCCACCCCGCGCTGGTGCCGGGGCAGCAGGCGAAGACGTCCTCCAAGGTGGAGGCGCTGCTGGAGGCGCTCGGCACCGCGGTGGAGGAGGGGCACAAGGCGCTCGTCTTCTCGCAGTGGACGTCCATGCTGGACCTCATCGAGCCGGCGCTGAAGGAGGCGGACATCGGCTACATCCGGCTGGACGGAAGCACGTCCAACCGTGGCGCCGTGGCCGCGTCGTTCCAGGACCCCAACGGCCCGCCGGTGATGCTCATCTCGCTGAAGGCGGGCGCCACGGGCCTCAACCTCACGGCGGCGGACCACGTGTTCCTGGTGGACCCATGGTGGAACCCCTCCGTCGAGGCCCAGGCGGCGGACCGCGCCCACCGCATCGGCCAGCAGCGGCCGGTGATGGTGTACCGGCTCGTGTCCAGGGGGACGGTGGAGGAGAAGATCCTCACCCTGCAGGACAAGAAGCGCGCCCTCTTCGAGTCCGCGCTCGGCGGCGCGGAAGGGGGAGCGGCCATCACCCGCGCGGACCTGATGCAGCTGCTCGACTGACGCCGGGCCCAGCCCGGGACGGGGGGCGCGTTTCGCTCAGGATTGGACACCCCTGAGAGGGCAGGGGACGCGGAAGCGGCTACACTGCGCCGCCATGCGCCGCCTCCTGCTCCCCTTGTGGCCCCTCCTGCTGCTCACCGCGTGTCAGGAGAAGAACGAGCTTCCCGACGCACGGCAGGCCGCCGTGAGGCTGGAGGTCGACTTCACCTTCAAGGCGGGCTGCATCTCCGTGGAGGCCCGCGACAAGGACGCTCAGGAGGACCATTCGGAGGTCAAGCCGATTGAAGTCCTGGGCCGGGAGGCGTCGGATCGGAAGCTGGTGCTCAGCATCTTCCGGAGAGATGACTGGGGCCGGACGCTGGAGATCATCACCACGGCGCGCGAGCAGTCCTGTACCGGTCCCGTGGTGGCCAGTGCATTGCGGACCGTGACGCTGGACACGGCCGGCGTGCAGACGGTGGCCGTCACGCTGAGCGCGGTGGACGACGACGACGACGGCTTCGTGCACACGGCGGGTGACGGCACGGACTGCGCCGACAACGATGCCGCCGTCACGCAGCGGCGCTTCTACCGGGACGCCGATGGAGACAGCTACGGCGCGGGCGAGCCGGAGGTCGTGTGCACAGCGCCAGCCCAGCACGTGGCCCGGGGCGGCGACTGCGACGACACGACTGCCAGCCGCTCGCCGGGCGTGGCCGAGCTGTGCGACGGAATCGACAACGACTGTGTCGGTGGCGTCGACAACGGCTTGCAGCTGTCCGACTTCTACCTGGATGCGGACCGGGACGGGGTGGGGGCGGGAACGGTGGTCAGGGCCTGCCTCGCGCCGCAGAACCATGTCGTCTCCAACAACGACTGTGATGACACCGACGCCGCGCGCAGGCCCGGGTTGGCGGAGACGTGCGACGACAAGGACAACGACTGCGACGGGGCGGCCGACGAGGGGCTGGTGGTGAGCACGTACTACCGGGATGCGGACGGAGACGGCTTCGGGCGGAACTCGGACTCGCGGCAGAAGTGCAATCAACCGGATGGGTACGCGACGGCCGGCGGGGACTGCAACGACGACGCGAGCGCGGTGAACCCCAGTGCGCAGGAAACGTGCAACGACGTCGACGACAACTGCGCGGGTGGCGTGGACGAGGGCTTCAACAAGACGTGGCACCGGGACGCGGACGGGGACACCTTCGGAGTCCAGGCGGCCCCGGTGCTCGGCTGCACGCAGCCCGCGGGCTACGTAGCGCCGACTTCCACCTTTGACTGCAACGACAGCGAGAGCGCGGTGAACCCCGGCGCCATGGAGCGGTGCAACGACATCGATGACAACTGCGCTGGCGGCGTGGACGAGCCCTTCACCAGTGGCACGACCCGGAAGGGCGCGGCGTGCGGCGCACCGTGTACCGGTATCTACGTGTGCAACATGGCGCAGTCCGCCACCACCTGTAACGCGCCTGCCGCGACGAACTACTACACCGATGCGGACGGTGATGGTGATGGGGCCATCACCGCCACCGCACAGGCGGTCTGCCCCACCCAGCCTGTTCCTCCCAATACGGCGCCCCGCAACACGGACTGCAATGACACGGACCGGCACAACAAGGGCAACGGCACCGAGGTCTGTGACCAGCGCGACAACGACTGCAACAGCTCGGCCGACGAAGGAAATGTCTGTATGGGGGCCGGCTGGCGCGAGCTGACAGACCCGGCGGTCATCGGGCGTGACTGGAACACGGTGGCGATCAACAAGGACAGCACCACCGGCTACCCGGTGTGGATTGCCGGTGGGGGAGGCGCGCTGGCGCGTCGTAGCAGCGCGGGCGGGACGTTCACGAGCTTCGATGGAACCTGCGGGATGACCACCTGGAATGCCGCCTGGGTGCACAGCGATGGGAGCGTGTTCCTGGCGGGCGATGCCGGCCGGGTGGCCCAGCATGACGGCACGACCTGCACCCAGCAGCGTCCGCTGACGGACGTCACCAGCAACGCCACGGGCATCGTCGGCTTCGAAGGGGGCGGGACGTTGCTCTACGTGGTGAATGCGGGGGGCCAGCTGCACTCCTGGACGTCGGGCAGTCCGCCTGTGCTGGTGGATGACAACAGCCCCGTCTACAGGGACGTCCATGGCGTCGACAGCGCGCGCCTGTTCATCGGGGGCCAGGAGGCAGGGGGCAACCAGCAGCCGTGGATCGAGACCTATACCGGGGGCCCGGATACGAGCCCCATGACGGTGCCCGGGGCGCATCGCACCAGCATCCGGAGTGTGTGGATGGTGTCGTCGTCGCTCGCGTATGCGGTGGGGGAAGGTAACAACGTGGTGGCCTGGGGGGGCGCCAACTGGGCAGCCATAACGCCTCCAGCGGTCGTTGACTTCACCGGGGTCTGCGCGCCGGACCGCTCGTCGGTCTACGTCACGGACGCGGTGGGCGTCATCCGTCGATACACGGGCATCGCGGGTAGCGCGTGGCAGACCCTGTACACGGCTTTGCCCGCGGGCGAGCTCCGGGACATCGCGCTGGTCACCCCATCCAGCATCTGGGCCGTGGGGCCGGGCGGGCGCGTCATCCACTTCCCGGAGCTGCCGTAGCCCCTGTGATTCCAGGCACTTGCCAGGGCCTGCCCGAAAAATCAGCCGGCGTGTCGATCTCGCGACTCGTCGTTCGACGTGAGGTCAGAGGCAGTGACCACACGCAGGAACCACGAAGGGGAGTCCGCCATGGGAACGGAAATGACGCTCAACGCGAAGGCCACCGGGGTCGAGGGTACGAAGTCCCTGACCCGCCACCTTCCGACCGCCGCACGCTTCTTGATGGGGCTCATGTTCTTCGTCTTCGGGCTGAACGGCTTCCTGAACTTCATCCCGCCCCCGACGGAGGCCCAGCCCGAGGGCGCCGTCGCGTTCAGCCTGGCGATGATGAAGTCCGGCTACCTGTTCCAGCTCGTCAAGGGCACCGAGGTGGTCGTGGGGGCGCTGCTGCTGGCGAACCGCTTCGTGCCGCTGGCCCTGGCCCTCATCGCCCCCGTCGTCGTCAACATCGTCGCGTTCCACGCCTTCCTCCTGCCGAGCGGCATGGTGATGACCTTCGTCGTCCTGGCCCTGGAGCTCTACCTGGCGTGGGCGTATCGGGACGCCTTCCGCGGCATGCTCGTCATGCGCGCGGCGCCGCGCTCGAAGTGAAGCGCGGGTTGCGTCTCACCGCGCCCGGTGAGACGCCAATGAAGCGCTTGAAGGCGCGACTGAACGCGGCCTCGGACTGGTAGCCGAGGCGGCTGGCAACCTCGCCGAGGGTGGCTTTGTCCTCCTTGAGCCAGGTCAGCGCCACGTGCATCCGCCAGCGCGCGACGTAGTGCATCGCGGGCTCGCCGACTCGCTCGGTGAAGCGCGCCGCGAAGGCCGAGCGTGACATCGCCACCTCGTTCGCGAGCGAGGCGAGCGTCCACGGGCGCGCGGGGTCCCGGTGGATGAGCATGATGGCCCGGCCGAGCTGCGGGTCCTGCAGCGCGCCAAGCCAGCCGGTTCTCGCGGCGGGGTCCTTCTGGAGCCACGAACGGATGGCCTGGATGACCAGGACGTCCGCGAGCCGGGTGATGACCGTCTCCCCTCCCGGGCGCAGCTCCTTCGCCTCGGCGGCTATCAGCCGCAGCGTGCTCTGCATCCAGTCCAGGTGGAGCCCCTCCGAGGTGTCCTGGTGGATGGCGCGCGGCAGAAGCTTGATGAGCTGATGGGCCGCCGGGTGGTCGAAGTGGACGACCCCGCAGATGGCGGTGCTCAGCGCGCCGCCGCCTCCATACCGGAGGAGCGAGTAGCGCTCGCTGACCAGCTCCTGCGGCAGCTCGACGACGTTGGGCGTGGCGACGTGGGGCTCCGTCCAGAGCCGGTGGCCCTCGCCATGCGGTACGAGCGCGAAGTCGCCTGGCTGGAGGCACAGGGGCTCGGCGCCCTCGACGTCCAGCCAGCACCGGCCGGACGTCACGACGTGGAACCACATGCAGCCGTCCATCGCCGGCATGCCGAGCCCCCACGGCGCGGTGAGCTCCGAGCGGCAATAGAAGCTGCCGCTCATCCGCAGGAAGTGCAGCGCCTCGCCAAGCGGGTCCACGGGGGCCCAGAGCTGTTTGTCCGCCATGAATGCAACATGCCGCCCAGCGGGGGTGCCGTCCAGGAGGTCTGGACGAATGAGCATGAAGTAGCGACGTCCGGTCATTGAGAGTCCCGACCTGGGAAGCCATTCTGGATTCAGGCAATCAACCCAGAAAGGGAGCTGTCATGAGAGTCCTGGTGGTGGGCGCAACGGGAGGTTCTGGACGTGCGACGGTCGAGGAGCTGCTTTCCGCGGGGCACGAGGTGACGGCCTTCGCACGGCGGCCGGACGCGCTCTCCGTGGCGTCGGAGCACCTGAAGTCCTTCAAGGGGGACGCGACGAACCCCGAGGACGTCGAGCGCGCGGTGCGGGGGCAGGACGCGGTCATCGTCACCCTGGGCATCCGCGAGAATCCGTTGGCGGTCCGGATGCGCGGCAGTACCGGGACGCCGCTCGACGTGCGCTCGAAGGGAACGCGAAACGTCATCTCCGCCATGCGGAAGCACGGCATCCGCAAGCTGGTGGTCCAGACCACCTACGGGGTGGGGGAGACGCGGGGGCGGCTGCCGCTCAAGTGGAGGCTCATCTTCTCGCTGCTCCTGAAGCCCCAGATTGCCGACACCGAGCGGCAGGAGCGCGAGGTCCGCGAGAGTGGTCTCGACTGGGTGCTGGCGCAGCCCGTCGGGCTGACGGATGCGGTGGAGGGTGGCGCCCCCTTCGCCTCGCCAGCAGGGGAGGCCCGGGGGATGAGCATCTCCCGGCGGAGCGTGGGCAGATTCCTCGTCGAAGCGGCGGCGAGTGCGACGTACCTCCGTCAGTCCGTGGCACTCTCGGGCGCGTGAGCACCCTGCCCATGAGCCACGGAGTCCTCTACCTGCTGACCTGCTTCTCGACGCTCGGCGCTGGCGTCGTGGCGGGCATCCTGTTCGCGTTCTCCGCATTCGTGATGAAGGCCCTCGCCCGCCTTCCGCCAGCGCAGGGCATCCTCGCGATGCAGTCCATCAACGTGGAGGCGGTGACACCCGCCTTCATGTCGGTGCTCTTCGGAACGGCCCTGGCCTCGGTGGTCGTCGCCGGCTCCGCGGTGCTCTCGTGGGAGAAGCCAGGCTCGCGCTATCTGCTGCTCGGCGGCGTGCTGTATGTGGTTGGCGTCATCGGCGTGACGGCCGTGTTCAACGTCCCCCGGAACAGCGCGCTCGCGGGACTGGATCCAACCCGCGCCGAGGCCGCGAGCCTGTGGGCACGGTACGTGTCGACCTGGACGGCGTGGAACCATGTGCGAATGGTCTCAGCGCTGGGGGCGGCCGCCGCCTACCTCCTCGCCCTGCGGAACAACGGCTGACGGCTCAGCAGGTCGACTTCATCCACTGGTTCACGACCTTCACCAGCGCCGTCTTCTTCGCCTTCGCGTCCTTCAGGTCCTGAAGGGAGACCACGGCCCTGTCCTCGGCAACCCACTCGAGCAGGCCCGAGCTGTCCTTGAAGACGAAGCCCTTGCTGTCCTTGACCTTGGCGCCCCGGTGGAAGATGAGCTGGAAGCGGTTCCCGGGGTGCAGCCTGAACGTCACCCGGTCTTCGCCCTTGAAGCAGAAGCTCGGTGCGTTCCATTTGATGCGCTCCGTGAGCTCCTTGTTGGAGTCCAGGAGGTAGGACCGCACCGCCTCGATTGCATCCTTCAGGGGGTGGTCGAGCGCCTCCATGTATTGAGTCACTTCTTCGGCGCGGTTCGACATGGCGCTACCACCCTCCGGCGACTGGCCTTGCTCCCGGCCTGGGAGCCCCGCGCTCACATGCGACGCGAGGCTCCCGGCCGTGAAGCAGCGTAGCTTCAGCGCGGCGGGTAGGGGCAGATCAGCGCGCCGGTGATGGGGTGGTAGTAGCAACCGGAGGGCAGCTCCCCGGCCTGCGCCGTGCTCGGCACCAGGGTGAGGGCCGCCAGGCCAACGCCAGCGACCGCGGAGAGAAGGGCAACGATGCGAAGGGTCTTCTTGGACATTCACGCTCTCCAGGCAATGCGTCGATACGACGCCGGAACCTTACCTTACGAGGAAGTGAGAAACGCCACGGTTTTTCCGAGGGCTGTTCGAGGCGCTGGTGCTGGAAGCTTTCGATGTCAGGGCGACGGCACGAAGCGGACGTCCACCCAGTAGTTGGTGTCCTTGTAGCTGCTCGCGGGGAAGCCGCCAGCGCCGTACACGTAGACGCCGTTTCCACCGACGCTCGCGCTGGCGGGTGCCGTCAGGTTGCCGCTGGTGACGGCGCTCGCGAGCCCCGAGACGTCGCGCGCGAAGCGGCCATTGGACGTGTGGTACGAGGCCACGTAGAGCGTGTTTGCGCTGATGGAGACGGGCGTGGGCAGCGCGACTTCCTGCCACCCCGGGATGCGGCCGTCGCTCACGGGCACCTGGGCCAGCAGCGTGCCGGTGCCGCTCCAGAGGCGGGCCACGTAGCCGCTGGCGTTGCCCGTGCCCCGGTAGAAGCGCAGCGCCTGGATGGTGCCGGGGACGTTGCTGCGGAAGCGCACGCCCAGCTCGGCGGCCCGGGTGTCGGCCTCCTCCACGGCGTTGGCGGGCGCGCGGTCACCGAAGAGTGACTGGCTCCAGGGGAGGATGAGCGTGGTCACCACCGGCCGGTGGTCCGACTGCGACGACGCGCCCACGACGGCCGCCGTCACGGGCGACGTCCACCCGGCGCCGAGCATCACGTAGTCGATGCGGCGCGTGGGGAAGCTCGCGCTCTGGGTATAGCCGTTGCCCGAGCCGCCGCGCGTCCACGCGTCGGAGAGCAGCGTCTTCAGGCTGGTGATGCTGGACTCGGTGGGCGTGGCGTTGAGGTCGCCGCCGAGCAGCGCCCACGGCCTGCCCGCCAGGGCCGCCTTCACGTCCTCGGCCTGGTTGAGCCGCTCCGTGGCGCCGGTGGTGCCGAAGTGGGTGACGGCCACGGGCACCACATGCGTCGCATCCAGCTCCACCTCCACCAGCCCCAGTGCACGCTGCTCGGCGGCGGAGCGCAGCGGGATGCGCTGCACGGAGCGGATGGGGTAGCGCGACAGCACCGCGAGGCCGTACTGCCCGCCGTCGTAGCTGAGCAGCGACGGGACGAAGGCGTGGTACAGGCCCGTGAGCTGTCCCAGCCTCGCGGCCTGGTCCACCTTGCCAGCGCGGTTGGTGAGGACATCCACCTCCTGGAGCGCGACGAGGTCCGGCGCCTGTCCATTGATGACGCTGGCGATGCTCTCCAGGCTGCTCAGCTCCCCGTGCTTGATGTTGTACGTCATGAACCGCAGCCCACCGCCCGGCGTGAGGGCCTGGGTGGCCTCGGTGGGCATGGGGGCCGCGCCCTCGCCCGCGGTGTCCGGTGGCGCGCACCGGGGCAGCACGGCGAGGAGCAGGACGGCCAGGACGGACGCAAGCGGATGCCGGAGGCGCATGGTGTGGCTTTCCGGGGCAGAGTGGGCTCCGCCCCCCTGAGGTCAGGAGAGTGTCGCTCAACTCCAGGTCCGGCCCAACGCGCAAATCCAGCGAACCCCGAGGGATGCCCGCCTCGGTGGACAGCGGGAGCGCTTCGGACGCGCGGGCCGCTTCCCGCTGGGGAAGCGGCCCGCTTGCGTTCACCGGCCGAGGATGAGGATGGCCATCCCCACGACCAGGACGAGAATCATGAGCGTCTTCTGCCACAGGTTCGCCTCGCGGAAGAGGACGGCGGACACGAGGAAGGCGACGATGAGGCTCGTCCGGCGCAGGACGGAGACGTGTGACACCAACGCCTGGGGATCCATGATGGCGTGGAAGTAGATGAGCTCCGCCAGCACCCAGGAGATGCCCACCAGGGGAACGGCCCAGCTCCAGGTGAGGCCCAGCCCCAGGCCGCCCCTGCGCAGCATGTACGGTACGAAGATGAGGGCGGACAGGGCGAACCGCTGGAAGGCGGAGTGCGCCTGTATCTCCAGGACGGGAAGCTGGAGCTGGACGACGAGGTACTTGTCGTAGACCGTCGTCACCGCCGACAGCACGGTGGCCGACAGCATGAGGAGCACGGGGGTGTTGCGGAAGACGACGATGCCTTCCTTCCTGCCGATGACCGAGAGCACGTAGTAGGAGCAGACGGTGATCATCAGGCCGAGGAACTGCATCGGCGTCAGCAACTCCCGGAACATCACGAACCCGCCCGCGAGCGTCCAGAGAGGGCCCGAGGCCCGCACGGCCCCCGCGATGGAGATGGGCAGCTCCCGCACCGCGTAGTAGGCGAGAATCCACGAGGCCGTCATCGCGATGCCCTTGGGGAGCAGGAGCGCGTGCTCGCGGAGTGACAGCCCGAGCGGGTCGATGTGAATCGGCAGCGCCCCGGTGAAGAGGACGGGAATCCAGACCAGCGCTCCGAAGAGGGAAGACCACATGACGACGGGGATGACGTCGTTGCCCGTCATCGCCTTCTTCGTCCAGACGTCATAGAGGCCGAGCATCACCCCCGCGCCGAGGCCATAGGCAATCCACATGTCAGCCTCCCCGCGAGCGGAAGGCCGCGAGCGTCTGCCGCAGGTGGTCCACGGACTTCGTCCCCGTCAGCACGTAGCCCGTGAAGGGCTGGCGCAGGACGTGGTCGAGTGACTCTCGCAGGACGAGCTCGCGTGGCCGCTCCGTGTCATGGAGCAACTGGCCCATGGCGAAGGGCCGGTTGACCAGGACCTGGAGGCCATGCCGCGAGGCCAGCGCGAAGACGGGCTCCAGCGTCCGGTGGAGCGCGTTGTAGGGGAACTGCAGGTAGGAATAGAGGCCCACCGCGCAGGCGGCCTCCGCCGCCGCCACGTCGCTGATGCTCGCGCCAAGGCAGGAGATGCCCAGCGTGCGGGCGTACTCGAGAGCACGCAGCACGTCGGGCGCGCCCACGTTGGCCGCGGTGGCCTTGTGCACCTGCAGGAGGTCGATGCGCCCGAGCCGGCGCAGGCTCTGGTCGAGGCTGCGGCGGAGCGCATCGTGGGAGTGATTGGTGAAGGAGGCGCGGGCCTCCGGGTCCCAGTGCTCACCCAGCTTGGTGGCGACGAGGAGCTCCTCGCGCCGGGAGCCCAGCGTCGCGAGGAAGGTTCCGAAGCGCTCCTCGCTGGTGCCATAGGCGGGAGCCGTGTCGAAGCAGCGGACTCCGGCCTCGACGGCGCACTCGAGCAGGCGCCGCGCGTCCGCCTCGGGTGGTGGAGGTTCGGAGCGGTAGCCCCAGGCGCGGCCAATGGACAGCAGGCCAAGCCCGAGTCCGACGGGGCCCGGCGCGGCAGGGGTGTCTCCCGGGGAGCTCATGGCGCCGCCTTCGGGTGGAAGAATGACTGGGGCTTCGCGTCTTCCAGGCGGAAGGTGCCGCTGCCCGCGATGACCTGACCCACGCCGAGCACCAGCCGGCGGGCCGTTCCAGCGCCCTTGAGGACGGCGGCGCGCCGGTCCGGGTCCGGGTCGCTGAACGCGGCGCCTCCGGCCAGGCTGCACCCCTCCACGGTGATGGCCCCCAGCACCTGGGTCCCCGACCCGAGCTCCGTCTGGCCGAAGATGGAGGCGCCCCCGAGGTACCGTCCCCCGTCGCCGATGACGATGCGCGCGCCGGGGCTGTTCGCCTTCGCGGTGAAGCCGCCCTCGCCGAACTGGTTGCCGTCTCCCATGGAGATGGGGCCGGTCTCCGCCGCCAGCAGGGTGCCGGTGTGGAAGGTGTTGCGGTTGCCAATCCGCAGCTCCGCGGTCGCCGCGCAGGTGAGGGTGACGCAGGGATGGAAGACGTTGCCCTGGCCGATGCGGGCATGGCGGGAGATGAGCACGGAGAACGGGTCGAAGATGACATTGCCGCTGCTGGCGAGCGCGAGGACTTCCTCGATTGTCAGCAGGCCCGCCACGCGGCGGGGGGCGTTGAGGGCGGAGAGCAGGTCCAGGTCAGGCAGCATGGGAGGGCTCGCGACGGGGCTGGGTGAGGTGGGCGTGCAGGACGTCACAGGGGCGCTTCGCGATGAGTCCGTCCTCCAGGCGCTCGTAGAGCCGCGCCGTCAGGACGTCCGTCAGGAAGGGCGTCTCGGTCATCTTTCCCGGCAGGATGCAGATGTGCCCGGGGACGGGCTCGTGGATGGCGATGTTGAGCGAGCGCGCGGCGCTCGCGTCGGGCGCGAAGTCCACCTTCGTGCACGCGACGTCGGTGAAGGGCGCCCCACGCTTCCAGCCGGGCACCAGCCGCTCCAGGGCCCGGTGGAGGTTGTCCGCCTTCTCCGCGATGACGTTGTAGTCAGGCTCGGGGCAGAGGAGCGCGTCCTCGTTCAGGCCGACGATGCTGTACCCGCCATGGTGCATCATCGCCGCCTCATGCGCGTCCACGTAGAACAGCCCATGGGCGCCCAGGCGTGGCACGACGACCAGGTGGCTCTTCCAGTAACGGATGGGCAGCTCCAGCTTGAAGAAGTCGCGGAACAGGTCCCTGGCGCCGAAGCCGGCGGAGTAGACGAACAGCCCGGCCTCGACGTGGAGCGTCTCGCCGCTGGCGGTGACGACGCTGGCCTCCAGGCCGTTGATGCGCTCCAGGCGGGCGCCGGTGAGGACCTCCGTGCCGCCCTGCTGCGCGGAGGTGTAGAGCTTGCGGTACAGCATCCGGGTGTTGATGCTGACGTCCGCCACCTCGAACACGGCGGCACACCGGGACAGGTCGGCCGCCGGGAAGCTCGCGGCGGCCGCGGCCCGTGTCCGGGGCCGGTACCAGACTCCCGCCTCGTCCCAGCGGGACATGAGCTCCTGGACCCTGTCCGCGTCACGGACCAGGACCAGCGGTGTCCGGTCCGCGTCTTCGACTGCCTCCGGGGCGAAGGCGCGAATCTGCTCGTGCCCGTAGATGCACCGGCGTGCCACCTGGACCGCATTCTCCCGGTCGCGGATGGAGCCGGCGTGATAGCTGCCCCGGTGCAGCCAGCCCTCGTTGCGCGTCGAGGGCCCGCTGGCGAGCGTCGGCTGCTTCTCCAGCAGCAACAGCCGCAGCCCGAGCCGGGACAGCTTGTGGCTGACCATCAGCCCGGTGATTCCTCCTCCCACCAACACCACGTCGTAGCGGCGGACGTCTCTCGTCACGGCACGCCTCCTTGTCATTGTAGGAAAACTTCACTTTTGCTAGATTTGTTGCTTTCCCGTGACTTAACGGAAAAACAAGTTGTGGCAGAATTGCTGGTTTTACTCGGGAAGAGGAAGGATGCGCGGGGTCTGCCCTCCATGGCCGGAGGCGACTCCGTGGCGAGTGGTGGAGGCAGGAGGCGTGAGGCGACGCGCTGACTCGGGAGCCGGTGTCACGTCGCTCGGACGCAGGCCTCGGAGGGCGCAGCCAGTGCCCGGCTGACGACACCGCGGCGCACCGGGTGATTGCAGGCCCACACAACCGTGCTCCGCGTCTTGCCGCCTCGCTCGCGCCAGTCTCTCATCCGCGCCCAATCGGCTTGCTCGAGAGGGGCACATGAGAGCAGGGGTCCTGACGTCCATCCTGCCGGTGGTGTGGGTCGTGGCGGCCTGCGCCTCGCAACTCCAATCGGCGCACTCCGCCGATTCCGCACCGGCAGCGCTTCCCCAGGTGGCGCCGCAGACGGTGCAGGAAGATTGGTACCCCCGAAAGAACGTGACGTTCTCGAACGGGGCGACGGGGATTCCCGCACTCACCTACGCGACGCCCAAGGGGTTCCGGCCACTCACGCTGGACCTCTATGTGCCTCCGAAGGAGGTGCAGCGGCCCGAGCAGGGCTTTCCCCTGGTGGCCTTCATCCATGGGGGCGCGTGGCTGGCGGGCCACCCACACCGCAGCGGGGCCTTCGTGGACTTTCCCGAGGTGCTGGCGTTGCTCTCGGCCCGGGGCTACGTCGTCGCCTCCATCGAATACCGGCTGAGTGGCGAAGCGCCCTTTCCCGCGCAGATACAAGACGTGAAGGCGGCCATCCGCTGGCTGCGCTTCCGCGCGCCCGAGTTCGCCATCGACCCCGCCCGTGCGATGACCTGGGGCGTTTCGGCCGGCGGGCACCTCGCCGGCCTCGCCGCCGTCAGCTGCGATGCCCCCGCGCTCGAGCCGGTCCAGGAGGAAGGCACCGCCGTCCCGGACGAGCAGCCCGACGTGAAGGCTCCCACGAGCGTCTCCCATTGCGTGCAGGGCGGCGTCGCCTGGTATGGCGTCTTCAACATCGCCACCATTGCGGCGCAGGCGCGGCAGGAGCAGGCGCTGTCGCGAGACGCGCCTGACGCGCCGGAGTGGCTCCTGACGGGGTGCTTCGCCACTCAATGCAAGGAGGGGCAGCTCGAAGCGGCAAGCCCCGTGTCCTACGTCGACCCGAAAGACCCGCCGCTGTTGCTGTTGGTCGGGAATGCGGACAAGACGGTGCCATACCTCCAAACGGTGGAGATGGCCGAGAAGCTCAAGGCGGCCGGCGTTCCCCACGAGGTCACCGTGCTTCCCGGACTCGACCACGGCTTCATCGGCAAGTCCCCGGAGGAGACCCGGGAAGCGAATCTGCATGCCCTCGCCGCGACCTTCGAGTTCTTCGACAAGGTCCTCGGCGTGAAGGCCTCCGGCGTGGCGAAGAAGTGAGGCCTCAGAAGGACGCGTCGAGCTGGAGCCGGACGAGGTGCCGTGCCGGTCCCGTCCGTCCGAACTGATAGGAGTAGTCGCCCTGCAGCTTGAAGGCGTGCCCGTTCAGATAGACGTTCAGGCCCGCGCCCACCTCCCGTCCCTGCTGGTCCACCTGGGCGATGAGCGCGGGGTCGCTGTCCGACTTCACCTTCTGCAGGTCGAAGCGCCCGGTGGCCTCTACCTTCGAGGTGAGCATGTAGCCCGCCTGCACGACGTAGCCCCAGCCCGAGCGGGACCACTCGCGGGCCGGCTGCCCGTTGACGGTGCCGTCCCGGAACGAGGGGGACCCTTCACGGTAGAGGAACTCCGCGAGCACGGAGAGGCCGCGGTACTTGAACACCGCGTCCACGTCCGCGTGCACGTAGTCGAAGGTGCCGAGCACGAAGGTGGTGCCCGTGGTGCTGCGCTGCCGGTTCGTCTTCTGGTTGTACGCGCCGGCCACACCCACCATCAGCCGGGGCTTCGGCAGCCGCTGCAGGTCCCCCTCCACGTCGTCGTCGAAGGCGCCGAAGGGCCGCACCGCGAAGCGGGCGACGTAGAGCAGGCCCGGAGTCGAGGGCCCGAAGCGGTTGCGGCCCTCGCCTCCGAAGAACCCCAGGTTGTAGCTCAGCAGCCCGCCCACCCCGAGGAAGTCGTTCGAGGACAGCATCACCCCCATGTCCCGGTCCAACGTCAGCTCGCCGATGATGATGGGCCGGTCCACGAACTGCAGGCTCGACTCACGGATGGTGCGCGCGCGGTCGAAGGGGACGAAGAACTGGCCCACGCGGACGTTCAAATCCCGCACCGCCGTGTACTCGACCCAGGCATCGAAAATCGGGCTCGAGGAGCCGGCCTCGAAGTCGTTCCCTCCAAAGGCGAGCTGCAGCGTGTACTTGAGGTCCGGGTTGAGGACGTTGCCCAGGAGGAAGAGCCGCACCGAGCGCACCTGCTGCTCCTGCGTCCACCGCCGGGGTGCCCCCTCCAGGTCCTGGCCCGTCACCGTCTCCCGCATCTGGAAGCGGGCACGCACCGTCGCGGAGTACCTCCCGTCATCCGTCGCCACGGTGAAGCCCTTGCCGGGGGCGGCGGTGATGGTGACTCCAGGCGACGGGGGCGGCTTGGGCTTGGACTCGGCCGGGACGTCCGGTTCCTTCGGAGCCTGGGTGGCTGGAGCAGGCTCCGGGGGCGGGGATTGAGCCCACGCTCCCAGGGAGAGCCACAGGGAAACGAAGAGGACGGCCTTCGTGGATACACGAGGGGCGGGATTGGACATGGGGGACGCCAGCTCAGACGTGGAGGGGCACTGCACGTGCTACCGGGACGCCCGGTCAGCACAGGAGAACGACAAAGGGCCGCTGAGGGAAGGGGACCGCGGGGCGCTCAGCACGCGAGACAACAACAACAACACTGCCCTGACAGGCCGAGGACGCTGGCACTGACGTGCCGAGCAAGCCCTTCGAGGCCGGAGAGGCGGGAGCAACCTGGCGTGTAGACGGGATGGGTAGACATGGGGCGCTGACAAGCCAGGACGTCGTCAGCATTGTTAACCGTCATTGACGCAACACGCAAGACACCTGCGCGTCAATGCACGACCGCCGGGACGTGTTGCCACGGGGCGCTCCGCGCCTCGGACCGCCGTGAGGACGGCCCGAGGCGAACCTTCACTCAGTAACGGCAGGCCCTCACTTCGCAGTAGCCCTGCTGCCCCTTGCACACGCAGTCGGCGTCGTCGCTGCAACGGGTGAGCGGGCACGTCGGACCGCCACCGCCCCCACCCCCACCACCGGGGTACGTGTACCTGCAGCCATTGTTGACGCAGCTCACGCTGCTCGCGCTCGGACAGGCATTCCAGCACTCGCTCGCATCCGTACACCGGACGGCGACGCAGGCGAGGGTGGACACGTCCTCGGGCCCGCTCGTCTCCGCGCGCAGCTCTTCGCTGGAGTAGAGGGCGGGCTCGGACTGGCTGGCCTCCGTGGCGGAGGGCTCCGCCGAGACGGTGGCGGCGAAAGACAAGAGGAGGGCGATGCTCCAGGGGAGGGCACGACGCAATGACATGATGGACTCCTTCGCGGCCCGCACCGGCCTCGCGACAGTGCGGGGCAGGTGGGGCCGGGAAATCGTATCAGGATTGCAATGGAGACGTGCCTACGGGTAGGTGTCCAGGTAGGCGCGGTGACTGTTGGAGAACTCGAAGTTGGTGAACTTGTCCCAGTTGATGGACCAGGTCATCAGCCCCTTGAAGCCCGGGTAGCCCGAGGCATTGCGCAGGACGTAGGCGCCGCCGAAGGACTGGCCCTTGATGAGGTAGTCGAGCGCCTTCTGCACGTTGGCTGGCGTCGTGTACCCGCCGCCCGCCGCCTGGGGCGAGGAGGGCAGGCCAATCAGGACCTGCTCGGGGCGCAGCGCCGGGAACATCGCGCTGGTGTTGCCTCCCACGGGAAAGCCGCGCAGGAGCATCTCCGCCATGGCCACGTGGAAGTCCGGGGTGCCCTGCGCGTAGGCGCGGCCATCCAGCGCGGTGACAGTCCCGGTGTTGTAGTGCTGCACGTGCAGGTACGTCAGCCGATCTCGCAGCGAGTAGATGACGGGCAGGTAGGCGCCCCAGGGTCCACCGTAGGCGGCCATGCCGCCCTGCACATAGGCCGTCTCGGGCGCCATGGTGAGGATGAAGCCGGCCCCGTTGCGGTCCAGGAGCTGCCGCGTGGCCTGAATCAGGTTGATGATTCGCGGCGTGGTGGGGTTCCGGAAGTCGGTGTCCCCGCCGTTGAGCGACAGCGAGCTGCCTTCCAGGTCCAGGTCCAGCCCGTCAAAGCCATACGTGTCGATGAGCGACTGCATGGTGGTGACGAAGTTCTGCCGGGCAGTGGCGTCATCCAGGTGCACCGTTCCATTCGCGCCGCCAATGGAGATGAGCACCTTCCGGCCCTGGCCCTTCAGGAAGGCGATGTCCGCCTTGAAGTCGGCGACCGTCGAGTTGTACGGCGAGAACGCCATGTTGCCCGAGCCCGCGCCGCCCACCGGCTCGGCGAACGCGACCTGGATGACGTTGAACTTCGAGGAGATGTCCCGCAGCCGGATGTTCGTCGAGCCGTTGTCGAAGTTGTGCCAGTAGCCCACGATGAGCTTGCTGCCCGAGGGCTGGGTGCCCGTCGTCGTCGCGGACACGCTGTTGCTCGCCCCCGAGCGGTTGCCGGCCGCGTCGCGAGCCTTCGCGGTGAAGGTGTACGTGGTGTTGGCAGCCAGGCCCGACACGGTGACGCTGGTGGCGCCCGAGGTGCTGGCGGACGCGGACGCGCCGCCGTTGACGAAGACCTCGTAGCCGGTGACGCCCACGTTGTCGGTCGACACGTTCCACGCCAGGGAGACGCTGCTCGCGCTGACGCCCGTGGAGCGCAGGCTGCCCGGCGCGGTGGGGGCCTGGAGGTCGGGGTCGGGCTGGGCGGGCGTCGTCGTGCTGTACGCCGCGCTGGCCGCCGAGCGGTTGCCGGCCGCGTCCCGGGCCTTCACGGTGAAGGTGTACGTGGTGTTGGCAGCCAGGCCCGAAACGGTGACGCTGGTGGCGCCCGAGGTGCTGGCGGACGCGGACGTGCCGCCGTTGACGAAGACCTCGTAGCCGGTGACGCCCACGTTGTCGGAGGACCCGCCCCAGGTCAGCGAGACGCTGTTGTAGGTCTTCCCCGGGGACGTGAGCTGCGACGGAGTGGACGGCGCCTGGGTATCCACGGGCGGCGGGCCCGACCGCTCCAGCCACAGCGCCAGGACGTTGGGCGGCTCCCAGCCCGGCAGAGACGTGTGGGACTGGCGGCAGTCATAGGCCTTGCCCGCATACGAGGCGATGTCGCCCACGGTGTAGGCGGCATAGGGGGCCCACTCTCCCCGGTCCGCGGCGGAGGCCAGCGTGGGGAGCAGGGTCATCAGCAGGGTGGCGAGGGCCACCAGGGCGGTGGAGCCCGCCCGGTGGAGGTGACGAAGCGGCGGCATGAGGTTGCCTTTCAGGAACGGTGAGGTGCCAGCGCAGAAGGAGCGCCGCCGCCCGCGTTTCGGGTCAAACCCCTCGAAACGAAGCGGGGAGGGCGACGCCGAAGCGCCGTCCTCCCCCGGGTGTCTCGCGGCCCTGGAGCTTTGCTACCTCACTGGAGCACGTTCTCGCAGCGGCCGGGGATGGCGCCCTTGCGGAGCTGGTCATTCATCCCGTGCGGGAAGCTGACCTGCTTCGTCTTCGGCTTCTTCCCCTTCGGGTCCACGCACACCGCCACCTTCTTCAGCGTCACCGCCCAGCCCTGCGTGCCGAGCGGCCCGAAGCCCCAGCCGGTGATGACGCGGCCGTTCTCGCTGATGGCCATGGGCGTGCCGAGGTCCCACTGCTCGACGCCGTACATGCCCTGGCCGATGAGGAAGTCACCCAGGTTCACCATGCCCAGCTCCCGCGTCCACAGGAACGGCTCGCGCTGGATGAAGAACCCCGAGTAGCCCAGGATGACCGAGCCGTCTTCCGACACCGTGCTCGCCGCCGAGCTGTTCCACTCGTCCGGCAGGCCGGGGACGGGAAGCTTCCCGAGTGACTCCAGGCCCGTCTCCTCGTCGAAGCGCCAGGCGTTGCCGTCCTGGCCGCCCAGCCCGACGATGACCTTGCCGTCCGAGCTGACGTCCGAGGCCTCACCGACCGGCTGCTCCGAGTCCACCAGGAACTGCAGGCCGTCCTTCCAGTAGACGCCGATGCGGCCGTTGTACACCTCGTGCAGGTCATTCCAGCCCACCACGACGTCGCCCTTCCTGTTGATCGCATTCGCACGCGTCCACGGGCCCAGGCCGCCCAGGTTCTCCATGCCCCGCTTCGCCGTCCAGCGGAAGGCGAAGGGTGAGGCGCAACCCTCCGGGCCGTACGCAAGGCCGACCACCGCGTCGCCATTGCCGGAGATGTCGAAGGGACTGGTCTCCGTCCTGTCGCACTCGCCCACCATGCCGCTGGCCACTGGGAGCGCCTTCCACGTCTGTCCGCCCGTCCAGAGGCCCACGCGGATGATGCCATCCGGGCCCGTGAAGCTGCCGCTGATGACGCGCCCGCTGTCGTCCACGCTCACGCTGCCGTTGCCGCCGAGCACCGTGAAGCCGTCCTTCTCCGTCCACCGCCAGCCCGGCGCGTCCTGCCCCGCGAAGATGCCGACGAGGACCTTGCCGTTGCCCGACACGTCCGTGGCCTGCGTGTTGGCGACGGGGACGCCGAAGAAGTGCTCGTCCGCCTCCGCGGTGTTGAAGAGGATGTCCGCGGTGATGGGCTCGCCCGCCGCCGCGACGAGCGCGGTGGAGGCGCAGCGGTCGTCCGTCTCCGACCGGCCGGACTCTCCCGCGCCGTTGTAGAACTCCTCGCCACCCGGCAGGGGCGAGGGAGGCGTGGAGAACCCGCCCTGCACGATGCCGTCCACGTACACCACGTACCGCGCTCCCGGCGTCAGGCCGTTGAGCGTGTAGCTGCCGTCCGGCGTGGTGGCCGCGCCCTGGCTGTAGTCTCCGGACAGCGCGGACACCGCGTCGCCGTAGGGGTTGGCGACGTTGCGCGCGATGACGTTGATGCCGGTGATGGGCATGCTGCCATCGGTCAGCAGGATGCGGCCGTGGATGGTGCCCCGGCTCGCGGGCCAGCCGGCCGCGGGGTAGAGGTTGGAGAGCGACGCGACGTCGTCCGGGTGCTCCACCGTGGACTGCACCTGGCCCGTCTGCCAGGGGTTGATGTACGGGTACATCGTCTCGATGTCGCCCAGGGTCAGCTCGGCGGAGTAGGGCGGCGTGCAGCCGTCGGGGCCCTGCGGGTCGCCGAAGAAGCCGATGGCGCCGTTCGTCTGCGAGTGGGCCAGGTTGATGGAGTGGCCGAACTCGTGGGTGAAGACGCCCGCGAAGCCGGTGCCCGCGACGTCCTCCGGGTCCACCGCGGCGCCGTTCATCACCGCCCAGCTCTCGGTGATGGTCGCTCCGTCGGCCCACTCCGGGCTGGCGATGCCGAGCACTCCGTCGGGCGCGCCGAAGAAGTCGCGGATGATGGAGCCGTCGTGGTCGTACAGGACGTGGATGCCGCCGCCGTTGAAGGTGCCGACGACGAGGTCCGCATTCGCGCCGGTGATGTCCGGCAGCCCCTGGCTGGCGAAGTCCCCGGCCACGGCGGCCGTGAAGTCCGAAGTGGGCACCTGCGTCCACTGGCCGAACGCAAAGGCCGTGAGGCCATCCGCCGTCTCGTTGGACAGGGGGCCCAGGTCGCCCAGGTCGGTGTACACGGGCACGGACACGCCGTTGGGGTACGCGTAGGGAATGCGGTTGTCCGGGTCGGCGATGGCGAGCGGGCCGCCGGCGTGGGCGAGGGTGGCCGTGGTGAGCACGGCCGCGGTCCCCGCGCGGAGGAAGCGGTTCCTAGCGCTCATTCTTCATCCTCCCCTGCGACACCCAGTTCTCCTTCACCGCGCGGCGCACGAGGCCGAGGAAGGCCCCGGCATCCACGGCGCCCCGCTGCTTCGCCAGCATCGCGGCCTCCTCCTGCTTCAGCAGCCCGGAGGCGACCTTCACGCCTTCGAACAGGCCCTCGTTGTCCGTCGCGCTGAGCACGCGGTTGTTGGAGATGCGCAGCTTGCCCTGCTCCAGGCCCACCGCCGTCTGCAGGCCCGTGAGGCGCGCGGGCGCGTGGAGGAACATCACCACCCGTTCGTCCTTGATGTAGCGCGGCCAGCCATCCGGAGTGACGGCCATCAGCGTGCGGCCATTCGCCATCTTCCGGGGGGCCGTGAGTCCGAACTGGCGGAAGGTGTACGTCGTGCCCGCCTGCTTCCCGCGGAGCTTCTCGTCCACGCGCAGGGTGACCTCGGTGTATGGCACTCCGCGCGCATCGATGCCGTCGGTGACGCTCTGCACGGCGCCAACGAGGATGCTGTCCGACTGCTCGATGAGCTCCACCAGGTTGCGCTTCTTCGCCGACGCGGCGGAAGCCCCCGTCGAGAAGAGCAGGCAGCAGGCGAGCAGCGCGAGCACTCCGCGCCGCATGCCTCCACCCATCGGGTTCCACTCCGGATACGACATGTCGACCTCCCAGTCCGCGGTGAGTGCCCCGACACACAAGCCAGTCGGAGCACGCAGCGGACGGTAGGGTCGGGGTGGGAGCGACACCATCAGGGACTCCCTGAGGGGACTTCAGGGAATCCCCTAGTACTATCCGGTCAGATGAATCGAGCGGTGGCGCCCCGTGTTGATGGGGCATGACACCCGCACAGTTACGCAAGCTCGACCGGAGCTGAGCGAGTTTCTGGACTGGATGACGGCGGGGATGGTCCGCACCGAGAGACGTCGTGCCCTCGGCGGCTACGTCACGGGCCTGCTGCTAGACGGAGAGCGCAAGAGCAGCGGGCCCATGGCGGCCCGGCTCGTTGAGGAGCCGGGCCAGACCGAGGCCATGCGCCAACGGTTGCAGCAGTGCGTGTCCGGCGGCAACTGCCGTGAGTTTCGCGAGGCACTCCGCGCCAAGGGGCTGCACTTCCTGATGGGAATCCAGGGCAACACCAACGGGCGAGCCCGGGTCGGCCAAGACGAACATGGTGGCGCACGCCCAATCCCAGAGCGTCGTTGAGCTGGTCAAGCGCCAGTTCCCCTCTTGCGTTTGAAGCCCCACCTCTGGCGGGACGTCTGCCGCTCGCATCCGGCGTCTGTCCTCTTGCAAAAGATGGTGCCCCCGCCCTCAATACGCACGCAGGCATCAGGCTAATCCTGGTAATTATTTTGTTCTGATCTATTGGCTTTTCCATTTTACTGATACAGTCCTGCGAGTCGCCGACATAGGGCACCTTTCGGCGGAAGCGGTGCCGCGTGCTGGGATTGTCGGAGATGCAGGTCGAACAGGAAGGAATGTCCATGTTTGCAAGAAGTGTCGTACTTGCGGCGGGATGTATTGCCCTGGTGTTCGGGTGCGCCGAGCCACCCGATGGGACGCAGGAGATTATTGCCAACCTGGTCAAGGTCGGGTTCCCGGCGGATGACATCATGGTCGTTGAAGAGAAGGTCTACGTTGGGCGGGACGCCCACGTGTCCTTGGCCGCGTCGCGCGAGATGATCGAGGCAGGTGGTGACACCACTGAGGAGCAATACCGCACCACCAACCTCGTCAGCACGGCGCTGACGAAGATCTGCATCGACGGCTCGTCGTTCACCGGCGCGTTCAGCACGGCACTCGACCTCGCCATCCAGAACTACGACGAACTGCCGCTCTCCTTCTCCATGGCGCGGACGCCGAGTACCGACTGCAACTTCACCATCAGCGCGGTCATCCAGCCGGGCGTGGTCGGAGGCTCGGCGGGGTTCCCATCGGGCGGGCTTCCGTACCATACAATCAACATCGGTGGCGGGCTCGCCTCATACAGCGTCGACGTCATCGAGCACGTCATCACGCATGAAATCGGCCACACCATCGGGTTTCGTCACTCGGATTATTACAACCGCAGCATCAGCTGCGGCAGCGGCGGCAATGAGGGCGACTCCGGCGTCGGCGCAATCCACATCCCGGGCACGCCGACTACGGCGACTGATGGCGGCTCGCTCATGAACTCCTGCTTCCGCTCGGTCGAGACGGGCGAGTTTGCCTCCGGCGACATCACCGCGCTGAGGGAATTGTACCCGCAGGTCAATGCATCATTTCAGCCATGGATGTCCGCAGTGGTCGATCTTATCCTGCACTAGCCTGCCGTTCGCACCAGCCAAGAGTTTTGGAAGCATCGGCGAGAACAGGCCCGTCCGGTTGCCATTGAGTCAAATACCAATCCACAGGAGGTCGCCAACAATGAAGAAGATTGCGTGGAAGAGTGGGCTGTTCATGGTGCTCGCCGGTAGCGCTGCATACGCGGGCGCATGGAGCGGAAGCACGACAATTTCAACGATCGAGGCCGAAGACACTGGTTCAGGTAGCCGTGTTTACCTGAAGTTCTCCAGTGAGCCTTTTGTCAGTCATTCCTGTGCGAACAAGAGCGGCTACTATCGGTTGGGAGGGAGCGCTGAGAACATCAGGATGGTGACTTCTCTCGCCGTTTCGGCGAAATTGGCGTCGCGTCCTGTTAGGGTTTTTTGGAATATTGAGTGTTCCGAAGGGGGCACCTCCGGCTATCCCGTCATGAGTGGAATTGAGCTTCTCTGATTTCCAACACAGGATTCGCGGCCGGAGAAGTAGGGCCTGCCGCCAGAGCGCATGGGCGCAGCCCTTCTCCCGGTGAGCGGTCGGGGTGGCCAGGGAGGTCTCCCTACCCGGCCTCCACTAGTCATTCTTGAACTGGGCCTTGCGGACTCGGATCGTCCAGCCCACCCTTGCCCGTGGGCCCGGCGGGTGGATCCGGATGCGCAGCCATTTCGGGTCACTGTCCGGCTCAATCGTCAATACGCGCGGACTACCCTTGATTGGGGACCGTCAATTGATGCGTGGCATGGGGGCATCATAGCGCGTCTTGGGCGCTCTCCCTCGGTTGGCCCCTTCCATGGGCAGGAGGGCAACGGACGCCGGCCGAGGTGAGATGGGTCGTCCCCAGCTTGGTGGCAGCGCTCTTCGCTATGGGAACGTTACGCCGGAGACGATCACGCTTCGGGTTCCATCCTCGTTCCAGAGCTTGAGCCTGAAGCTGCCCCGGGTCTCCTGCTCCGTCGCCTCTGCCTCGATCACAACGCGACCATCAATCACGCTGGGGTCAATGGGCTCACTCTGCCAGGGGGGCAGCGCGCGCAGCGTGCGGCGGCCAGGGCCCACCAGCTCGGCTCCGGCCGCAGTCCACGGTAACGCCCCGGCGGGCGCCTCCAGCGACACCTCCACCGCCACGAGCCCTCTGGCGCGGTAGCTGACGGCGCTCAGCAGACTGAGGGCACTCGCTGGATGTAGACTGATGTCCTTCATGACGTCCTTGGCCACAACCCCGTTCCTGTCCATGCGCCTCGCGGCCAGGAGTCCCGTCAAGCCGCGTGGCCCTCCACGCTCCGAGCGGAGCCGTGCAGTCTCCTCGCGGCACTGCTGAAGCTGGAGTCCCTTCTCCTTCTCCGCCTGCTGGTAGGACGCCAAGGTGCGTTTCTGGCGAAAGACCTCCACCTGGCGCGTGGCACGGGCCGGATGTACCACCAGCACGAAGCTGATGCTCG